>JBAYTD010000097.1:0-11703 GCA_041675805.1 Lysobacteraceae bacterium | reverse complement strand
GGATGACGTCATCACCATCGAGGTCGACGGTGTCGAGATGTCGGTGTCGCACGCCGACATCCAGAAGGCGCGCCTGGCACCGAGGTTTGAACCGCCGGCCAAGCCCGGGCGCTCGCCGCGTCGGGCGGGCGGAAAGAAATCCACCAATTCCCAAGGGTCGGCCTGAGCGCGGCTCGGGCCTACGGAGCTTAAGACGATGAGCAAGGAACTGTTGATGGTGATGGACGCCGTCGCCAACGAGAAGGGCGTCGACCGCGGCGTCATCCTCGATGCGATGGAGGCCGCGCTGGCGTCCGCTGCGAAGAAGCGCTATCACGAGCAGGACGTGTCGATGCGCGTGGAGATCAATTCCAGGGACGGCAGCTACCGCACCTTCCGGCGCTGGGAGATCGTCGCCGACGACGTGGTGATGGAGTCGCCCGACCGCCAGATCCGCCTGATGGACGCGCTCGACGAGCGTGACGACGCCGAAGTGGGCGGCTACATCGAGGAAGAGGTCGAGAACGCCGAGTTCGGCCGTATCGCCGCGCAGGCCGCCAAGCAGGTGATTGTGCAGCGCGTGCGCGAGGCCGAGCGCGCCCAGGTGGTGGAAGCCTATCGCGACCGCATCGGCGAATTGATCACCGGCATCGTCAAGCGCGCCGAGCGCGGCAGCATCTATGTCGATCTGGGCGGCAACGCCGAGGCGCTGATCTCCAAGGACAAGGCCATCCCGCGCGATGTGCTGCGCCCGGGCGACCGCGTGCGCGGCTACCTGCAGGACGTGCGCTCGGAGCCGCGCGGGCCGCAGTTGTTCATTTCCCGCGCCGCGCCGGAATTCATGATCGAACTGTTCAAGCTGGAAGTGCCGGAAGTCGGTCAGGGCCTGGTCGAGATCAAGGCCGCGGCGCGTGATCCGGGCGACCGCGCCAAGATCGCGGTGATCGCCCATGACCACCGCACCGACCCCATCGGTGCCTGCATCGGCATGCGCGGCTCGCGCGTGCAGGCGGTCAGCAACGAGCTCAACGGCGAGCGCATCGACATCGTGCTGTGGTCCGACAACCCGGCGCAGTTCGTCATCAACGCGATGGCACCGGCCGAGGTGCAGTCGATCATCGTCGACGAGGAACGCCATTCGATGGACATCGCCGTGGCCGAGGAAAACCTCGCCAAGGCCATCGGCAAGGGTGGCCAGAACGTGCGCCTGGCCAGCAAGCTGAGCGGCTGGCAGCTCAATGTGATGACCCAGGACCAGGTCGCGGCGAAGAGCGAGGCCGAACAGGCCGCCGCGCGCAAGCTGTTCCAGGACCGGCTGGAAGTGGACGAGGAAATCGCCGGCATCCTGGTCGCCGAAGGCTTCAGCTCGGTGGAGGAAATCGCCTATGTGCCGGTCGGCGAACTGCTGGCGGTGGAGGGCTTCGACGAGGACATCGTCGAGGAACTGCGCGCCCGCGCCCGCGATGCCCTGCTGACCGAGGCGCTGGCGGTGGAAGAGGAGATCGACGAGCACGGCCCGGCCAGCGACCTGCTGGAACTGGACGGCATGGACGAGTCCACCGCCTATGCCCTGGCCGAGCGCGGCGTGCGCAGCCGCGAGGACTTGGCCGAACTGGGTGCCGACGAGATCCTCGACATCGAGGGCATCGACGAGGCGCGCGCCCGCGAGTTGATCCTGGCCGCGCGGGCGGAGGAAATCGCGCGCCTGGAAAGCGGCGGCTGAACACTCCGCATCGGGTCGCCGTCGGCAAAGGCGGCGACAGCCTAGAATCACAGAGTTTGATGTGGGCATCTGCGGATGCCCTTCACGCAACAGGAAGTCCCATGTCCGAAGTCACCGTACGCACACTGGCGAAGCTGGTCGGCACCCCTGTCGAGCGACTGCTCGAGCAGTTGGTCGAGGCCGGCATGAGCTTCGACGGCCCCGACCAGGTGGTGACGCCGACCGAAAAGATGAAGCTGCTCGGCTTTCTCCGTCGCACCCATGGCAAAGCCGACAAGTCGGTGGAGGCCGCAGCGCCCCGACAGATCACGCTGAAGCGGCGCAAGGTCGAGGAATTGACGGTGGCGGCGGGCAAAAACAAGACCACCGTTCCGGTCGAGGTGCGGCAGAAGCGCACCTACGTCAAGCGCGAACTGGTCGAAGAGCACGACGAGCAGAAGATCGAGCGTGAGGAAGCCGCGCGCCTGCTGGCCGACTCCCGGCAGAAGCAGGAGGCCGAGGAGGCGCAGCGGCGCGAAGCGGAAAAGCGTCGCGAGGAAGAGGACGCCCGCCGGCTGGAGCAGGAAGCGCTGGAGCGCAAGGCGCGCGAGGACGACGAGGTGCGTCGCATTGCCGAGGAAGCCGCGCGACTGGAAGCCGACACCGCCGTCGCAGCGCCCGCGGCCGAGGCCGGACGTGCCAAGGAGCCGGCGCGTGCAGCCGAGGCACCGCGCCGCGAAGCCGACAAGACGCCGCGCCACAAGCCGGCCCGGCCGCATACCCGCGAAGCGGAAGAGGATGCCGGTGCCGGCCGTTTCGGCCGTGGCGAACTGCATCTGACCAAGGCCAACAGCGCCCGCCGCGGTGCCGCCAGCAAGCAGCGCAGGCCGCTGCGGCGGCAGGAGCAGTCGCGCGCGGCGAGTGGCCAGCACGGTTTTTCCCGCCCCACCGCGCCGGTCTCCCGCGAAGTGGCGATCGGCGATTCCATCATCGTTTCCGACCTGGCGCAGAAGCTGGCCATGAAGGGCGGCGAGGTGGTCAAGGCACTGTTCAAGATGGGCGTGATGGCCACCATCAACCAGGTGATCGACCACGACACCGCTGCGTTGGCGGTGGAGGAGCTCGGTCATCGCGCCGTGCGCGCCAGCGACAACGACGCCGAGTCGACGCTGATCGCCCAGGTCGGCGACATGCAGGGCGAGCGCCGGCCGCGTCCGCCGGTGGTCACCATCATGGGCCACGTCGATCACGGCAAGACCTCGCTGCTGGACTACATCCGCCGCGCCAAGGTGGCGACCGGCGAGGCCGGCGGCATCACCCAGCACATCGGTGCCTATCACGTGGAGACCGAGCGCGGCGTGATCAGCTTCCTCGACACGCCCGGCCACGCCGCCTTCACCTCGATGCGCGCCCGTGGTGCCAAGCTGACCGACATCGTGGTGCTGGTGGTGGCCGCCGATGACGGCGTCAAGCCGCAGACGGTCGAGGCGATCAAGCATGCCCGCGCCGCCAACGTGCCGCTGATCGTCGCCATCAACAAGATCGACAAGTCCGATGCCCATCCCGACCGCGTCAAGCAGGAACTGATCGGCCACGAAGTGGTGGCCGAGGAGTTCGGCGGCGACGTGCAGATCGTCGAGTTGTCGGCCAAGGTCGGCACCGGCGTGGATACGCTGCTCGACGCCATTTCGCTGCAGGCCGAGGTGATGGAACTGCGCGCCGTGGTCGATGGCCGCGCCACCGGCGTGGTGGTGGAAGGCAGTCTCGACAAGGGTCGCGGCCCGGTCGCCACGGTGCTGGTGCAGTCCGGCACGCTGAAGAAGGGCGACTACCTGGTCTGCGGCACCGAGTACGGCCGCGTGCGTGCGCTGTTCGACGAGAGCAGCCGCCAGGTCGACAGCGCCGGTCCGTCGATCCCGGTGGTGGTGCTGGGCCTGTCCGGCGTGCCCGAGGCCGGTGACGACTTCGTCGTCGTCGAGGACGAGCGCCTGGCCAAGGACGTGGCGCAGCAGCGCGAGACGAAGAAGCGCGAGAGCCGCCTGGTCAAGCAGGCCGGCAACCGCATGGAAGACATCATGGCGCAGATGGGCCAGGGCGAAGGCCAGCAGGTGCTCAACCTGCTGATCAAGGCCGACGTGCAGGGCTCGGTCGAGGCGCTGCGCGAGTCGCTGGTCGGCCTGTCCAACGATCTCATCCGCATCAACGTTGTGTCTTCCGGGGTCGGCGGCATCACCGAGTCCGACGCCACCCTGGCGGCCGCCTCCAAGGCCGTCATCATCGGCTTCAACGTGCGCGCCGACGCCTCCGCGCGCAAGGTCATCGAGGCCAACGGCCTGGACCTGCGCTACTTCTCGATCATCTACGACGTGATCGACCAGGTGAAGCAGGTGGCTTCCGGCCTGCTCGGCGTCGAAGTGCGCGAGGAGATCATCGGCATCGCCGAGGTGCGCGAGGTGTTCCGCAGTTCCAAGTTCGGCGCCGTGGCCGGTTCGATGGTCATCGAGGGCGTGGTCAAGCGCAACAAGCCGATCCGCGTCCTGCGCGACAACGTGGTGGTGTTCGAGGGCGAACTGGAATCGCTGCGCCGCTTCAAGGAGATCGTCGACGAAGTCCGCAACGGCACCGAATGCGGCATCGCGGTGAAGGCCTACAATGACGTCAAGCCCGGCGACCAGATCGAATGCTTCGAACGCATCGAGGTGCAGCGCACGCTGTAGCGCCGGATGGCGTTACAGCGTGCGCGGGATTCGGGATTGTGGGGGTTGGTGATTCGATTACAGCCGATCACCCCGACCGGTTCCGCCCCGTCTTTCCAATTGCCAATCCCCAATCCCGAATGCCATGAAGCGAAGCTTCACCCGCACAGACCGCGTTTCTGCCCAGCTCCGGCGTGACATCGGCACGCTGGTGCATGCGGCGGTGCGCGAGCACGATCTGCCGTCGGTCAGCGTGTCCGATGTCGAGGTCACGCGCGATCTGGCGCATGCCAAGGTGTTCGTCACCGCGTTGCAGAGCGAGCGTGCCGCCGAGGCGCTGTCGGCGCTGCGCGAGTTGGCCCCGGAGCTGCGCTTCCGGCTCGGCCAGACGGTGCGCATGCGCCATGTGCCGGAACTGCATTTCCAGTACGACGACTCGGTGGATCGCGGCGAGCGCATCGAGGCGCTGCTCCGCGACATCCAGCCCTGAGCGGCATGTCGCGCGCCAAGGCTCCGCGCCCGCGCACCGCCTGGCGGCGCGTCGACGGCATCCTGCTGCTCGACAAGCCGCCCGGCATCAGCTCCAACCAGGCGCTGCAACGTGTCCGTCACCTGCTGCGGGCGGAGAAGGGCGGCCACACCGGCGCGCTTGATCCGCTGGCGACCGGCCTCTTGCCGCTGTGCTTCGGTGAGGCGACCAAGATCGCCGGCATCCTGCTCGGCGCACGCAAGGCGTACCGGACCAGTGCCCGGCTCGGCGTCGTCACCGACACCGACGACGCCGATGGCCGACCGCTGCACACGGCGCCGGTGCCGGCGCTGGAACGGTCCCGGGTCGAAGCGCTGCTGGGCGATTTCATCGGCCACATCCGCCAGCGGCCGCCGCTGTATTCGGCGCTGAAGCGGGCAGGGCAGCCGTTGTACGCGCTGGCCCGGCGCGGCGAGACGCCACAGATCGACGAGCGCGAAGTCGAGGTGCAGGCGATCCGCCTGCTGACGCTGGACGCCGATACGCTGGAACTGGAGATCGAATGCGGATCGGGTTTCTACGTGCGCAGTCTGGTCCGCGACCTTGGCGAACGGCTGGGCTGCGGCGCGCATGTGCAGACGCTGCGCCGACTCTGGGTCGAGCCGTTCCACGCGCCGACCATGCTGACGCTGGAAACGCTGCAGGCGCTGGCCGAAGCCGGCGATGAGGCGCTGCTTGGCGCATTGCTGCCGCTGGAGGTCGGCCTGCCCGGATGGCGGCGGCTGAGTCTGGATGCCGCCGACAGCGCGCGCCTGCGCCAGGGCCAGCGCCTGCGCACGCAGGAAGCGCCCGGCGAGGTGCTGGCGCTGGATGAGACCGGCGCGGCGCTGGCGCTGGCCGAAGTCGGCAGTGACGGGCTTCTGGTTATCCGTCGCCTGTTCAATGCCGCCTGATGCGTGCGGATGCGACTTGCCGACACGGACTTTGACGCAATCCACGGAATATCGCTTGAGGGCAGGTGTTTGCGGCCGCTATAATTCGAAGGCTTTACATTTCCGTTTCACGACGGTTTCAACTGTCGCGAGCGGTTCTTGCGGCGGGTCATGTGGTGCCCGGGTCGTGTCGGCCCGAGGTTCCTGCGGGCCGCGCGTCTACAACCAACCGAGGTTCACATGTCCATCGACACCGGCAAGATCATCGAAGAATTCAAGCGTGGTCCCAATGACACCGGCTCCCCCGAAGTGCAGGTCGCCCTGCTCTCGGCCCGCATCGAACAACTCACCGGCCACTTCAAGGAGCACAAGCAGGATCACCACTCGCGTCGCGGCCTGCTGATGCTGGTCAACCAGCGTCGCTCCCTGCTCGGCTATCTGAAGAAGAAGGACGCCGAGCGCTATCGGACCCTGATCGAGCGTCTGGGCATCCGCCGCTGAGCCGGACCCCCATCGTGGCCGGTCCCGCGGACCGGTCCTCCGGCCGGTTCGCGGCCAGCTAGCAGACAAAGGCAGTCATAACGTGGCGAAAGCAACCAAGACGTTCCAGTACGGAGCGCACACAGTCACCCTCGAGACCGGCGAAATCGCCCGTCAGGCCAGCGGTGCCGTCGTCGTCAACATGGATGGCACCGTGGTCCTGGTCACCGCCGTCGCCGCCAAGTCGGCGCGAGAGGGCCAGGACTTCTTCCCGCTCACCGTCGATTACGTGGAGAAGTTCTACGCCGGCGGACGCATTCCCGGCGGCTTCTTCAAGCGCGAAGGCCGGCCGACCGAGAAGGAAACGCTGATCTCGCGGCTGATCGACCGCCCGATCCGCCCGCTGTTCCCGGAAGACTACAGGAACGAAGTGCAGATCATCGCCCAGGTGCTGTCGCTCAATCCCGAAGTGGACGGCGACATCCCGGCCCTGATCGGTGCCTCCGCCGCGCTGGCCCTGGCCGGCACACCGTTCCAGGGTCCGATCGGTGCCGCCAAGGTCGGTTACAAGGACGGCCAGTACCTGCTCAACCCGACCGCCAGCGAACTGAAGGAGTCACAGCTCGAACTGGTCGTCGCCGGCACCGCCAACGCCGTGCTGATGGTGGAATCCGAAGCCGCCCTGCTGAGCGAGGAAGTGATGCTCGGCGCAGTGACCTTCGGCCATCGCGAGATGCAGAAGGTGGTCAGCGCGATCAACGAGCTCACCGCCGAAGCCGGTGCCAGGACGTCGGCCTGGGTGGCCCCGGCCAAGAACGACACGCTGATCGGTGCGCTGAAGGAAGCCGTTGGCGGCAGGCTGGCCGATGCCTTCAAAATCCATGACAAGCTCCAGCGTCGCGACGCCATCGCCGCGATCAGGACCGGCGCGCTGGAACAACTGGCCGGCCGCGTTGAAGCCGAAGGCTGGGACAAGGCCGAACTGGCGAAGGAATTCGGCGAGCTGGAATACCGCACCATGCGCGACTCGGTGCTCGACACCAAGGTCCGCATCGACGGCCGTGCGCTGGACACCGTGCGCCCGATCACCGTCAAGGCCGGCGTCCTGCCGCGCACCCACGGCTCGGCGCTGTTCACCCGCGGCGAGACCCAGGCCATCGTCGTCACCACGCTGGGCACCGCGCGCGATGGCCAGATCATCGGCGCCGCCGCCGGCGAGTACAAGGACAACTTCCTGTTCCACTACAACGTCCCGCCGTTCTCGGTGGGCGAGTGCGGCCGCTTCGGCGCGCCCAAGCGGCGCGAAATCGGCCACGGCCGCCTCGCCAAGCGCGGCGTGCTGGCGGTGATGCCGGCGCTGGAAGACTTCCCCTACACCGTGCGCGTGGTGTCGGAGATCACCGAGTCCAACGGCTCCTCGTCGATGGCCTCGGTCTGCGGCAGCTCGCTGGCGCTGATGGATGCCGGCGTGCCGGTCAAGGCACCGGTGGCGGGCATCGCCATGGGCCTGGTCAAGGAAGGTGATCGTTACGTCGTGCTGAGCGACATCCTGGGCGACGAGGACCACCTCGGCGACATGGACTTCAAGGTCGCCGGCAGCGCCGAGGGCATCTCCGCCCTGCAGATGGACATCAAGATCGACGGCATCACCGAAGAGATCATGAAGGCGGCGCTGGAGCAGGCGAAGAAGGGTCGTCTGCACATCCTCGACGAGATGGCCAAGGCGCTGACCACGCCGCGTTCGGAACTGTCCGAATTCGCTCCGCGCCTGCTCACCATCCGCATCCACCCGGACAAGATCCGCGAAGTGATCGGCAAGGGCGGCAGCACCATCCAGGCCATCACCAAGGAAACCGGCACCCAGATCGACATCCAGGATGACGGCACCATCGTCATCGCCTCGGTCAACCGTGCCGCTGCCGAAGCCGCCAAGGCGCGCATCGAGCAGATCACCTCCGATGTCGAGCCGGGCCGCATCTACGAGGGCAAGGTCGCCAAGATCATGGACTTCGGTGCCTTCGTCACCATCGCCCCCGGCAAGGACGGCCTGGTCCACGTCTCGCAGATTTCCAACGAGCGCGTCGAGAAGGTCTCCGACAAACTCAAGGAAGGCGACATCGTCAAGGTCAAGGTACTGGAAGTGGACAAGCAGGGCCGCATCCGCCTGTCCATGAAGGCCGTGCTGGAAGACAGCGCGGACTGATCCATCGCGTTCCGGTTGCAGCAGAAAGCGGGCTTCGGCCCGCTTTTTGTTTGCGCGCCGCAAACGGGTCGTCCGTTCAGGCCGCTGCCGACCCGAACCGCGCCGGGTCGACGACGCGAAGGCTTGTCCCGGATCATCGTTCCGAAACGACCCAACGCCTATACTTGCGCCCGAAGGCGCGGTCTGCGCGCCAACCGCTGGAGTACGCCGCATGACCTCATCCGATCCGTTCAAGGACCCGCTGGCCTTCGGTCGCCAGCTCTGGCAGCAGTGGAACGCCGCCACGCAGGCCGTTCAGCCGGCGCAGATGGCGAGCATGCCGATGCCGGACTGGAACTCGGCGCTGGGCCAGTGGGCCAAGCTGTTTGATCAGGAAGGCGGCGATGCGCGCCGGGCGGCGGACAAGCTGGCGGCACACGGGCAGCAATTCTTCTCGCTGATGCAGGCGCTGCTGCCGGCGGCGGCGCGGCACAACGGCGCGCCCGATCTCGCCGCGCTGTGGAGGCGCGGTCTGGGCGACGGCAATCCGATGCTCGATGCGCTGCGCCAGGTCGGTGCCGAAGGCGCGCGCGGCTGGGAGCAGTGGTTCGGCCTCGCCCAAACCGCCGCCGCGCCGCTGCACAACGACTGGACCGCCGCACTGAACCTGCCGGCCTTCGGCATGGCACGCGAGCGTCAGCAGGAGTTCAACGCCTGGTTGCTGGCGCAGTCCGCCTACGCCGAGGCGGTGCAGGCCTACCAGCAGTTGCTGGCCAAGGCCAACGAGCAGGGCATGCAGCGTTTCGAGTCCAAGCTGGCCGAGCGCAGCGAACCCGGCAGGCAGATCGACTCGATGCGCGCGCTGTTCGATCTCTGGGTGGATGCGGCCGAGGAAGCCTATGCCCAGATCGCCATGTCGCCGGAGTTCCGCGACGCCTATGGCGAACTGGTGAACTGCCAGATGCGCGTCAAACAGTTGCAGAACAAGGCCATCGAGCGATTGGCGGCCGAGGCCGGCATGCCGACCCGCAGCGAACTGGACGGCGTCCTGCAACGCCTGCGCGCGCTGCAACGCGAGGTACGCCAGTTGCGCGAACGCCCGACACCGGCCGACACGGCGATCAACGACGCGCCCGCTGATGCGTCCTCCGATGCGCCCGAGGCAGCGCCCGCTGCCCGGCCCGTGCGCAAGCCCGCGCGCGCCGCCAAGTCTGCTGTGCCGGCCAAGCCTGCCGCAAAGGCATCCGCCACCAAGGCCAAGTCCAAGCGCCCGCCCGCCCGTGGCGATGCTCCCCCGGCCGGCAAGGCCAAGGCCGCCGCGCCGCGCCGTCGCGCCTGATCAACGAGGACACCCAGCATGTATTCCCCGCTCAAGGTCACGCCGCAATCGCTGATGCAGGAAGCCCTGCGCATGCAGGACAAGCTTTCTTCCGGACTGGACAGCCTGCGTCAGGTCGGCGACCACGATTACGGCGTCACCCCGAAGGAAGCCGTGCATCGCGACGGCAAGGCAGTGTTGTATCGCTATCGCGGCGAGTCGACACCGACGCAGAAAACGCCGCTGCTGATCGTCTACGCGCTGGTCAACCGGCCGTACATGGTCGACCTGCAGGAAGACCGTTCCATCGTCCGCAACCTGCTCGCCGCCGGCCACGATGTCTACCTGATCGACTGGGGCTATCCCGACCCGTCCGACCGCCTGACCGACCTCGACGACTACATCAACGGCATCATCCGCGGCTGCGTGCTGCACATCCTGCGCAGCCACGGACTGAAGTCGCTGAACCTGCTCGGCGTCTGCCAGGGCGGCGCGTTCTCGCTGTGCTATGCCAGCATCTATCCGGACAGCGTGAAGAACCTGATCACCATGGTCACCCCGGTGGATTTCCACACTCCGGACAACATGCTCTCGCACTGGACGCGCGGCATGGACATCGACCTGTTCGTCGATACCCTCGGCAACGTGCCCGGCGACCTGATGAACTGGTGCTACCTCACGCTGAAGCCCTGGCGGCTCAACGTGCAGAAATACCTCGGTCTGATCGACATCCTCGACGAGCCGGACGAACTGCGCAATTTCCTGCGCATGGAGAAATGGATTTTCGACTCGCCCGACCAGGCCGGCGAAGCCTTCCGCGAATTCATCCGCGAGTTCTACCAGGGCAACAAGCTGATCGAGGGCGGGCTGGAAATCGGCGGCAAGCCAGTCGATCTGGCCCGTGTCAGCATGCCGGTGCTCAACATCTTCGCCGAACAGGACCACCTGGTACCGCCGTCCGCCTCGCGCGCGCTGGCCAACGTGGTCGGCAGTGATGACTACACGGAATTGAGTTTCCGGGGAGGCCATATCGGCATCTACGTCTCCGGCCGCGCCCAGCGCGAAGTGCCGCCGGCGATTGATCGCTGGTTGCGGGAGCACTCCGGCTGAGAGCCTTTGGGGTTTCGGCTTCATCCGCCTGACTGTTGTGCTGTCGTCGGGGTTTCGTCCGCCTCGGCGGCGGCCGAGTCACTTTTCTTTGTTTCGCCAAAGAAAAGTGACCAAAAGAAAGGCGACCCGGGCATCGCGCCGTTGCCATCGACAAGCGTCAAGGCCAGCATCCATCCTTGGAGCGCCTACCTGCCCGCACATCCTTGTGCGGGCGTCCGCCGGGATGTTCCGCCTGATGGCGAAACATCAAGTCCCGGCTCACCCTGCGCTACTCGCCAGCTTCGGGCCGGCGCAAACTCGGCCATCCATGGCCTCGAACATTCGCGCCTTTTCCCCGAAGCCGGCTGCGTTGCTCGGCGCGATGACGGGCGGTGGAAGCGAAGAGCAAGAGCAAAGAGCTGAGAACAAGAGCGAAGGGCAAAGCCGAAGCCGGTTCCGTGTAGGTCGGCTCAAGCCGCGAAGCGGTGGAGCCGACAAAGGCTTGAAATCCCCCACACCCGTTCGCGCTGAGGTATCGAAGCGCATGCCAGAACGCTTTGGTACACCGCAGGCGGACTTGCTCTGAACTGGCCGAAGGATCCACAGGTTCGGGCATACGCTTCGATACCTCAGCGCGAACGGGTGTGGGGGGGGATTCCGGCGCTTCAGAAGCGCGACAACCTGTGGTGTGCCGGCTCCTGCTCCGGCTCTTGCCCTTACTCTTGACCTTCACCCCCCCTGCACCGCGCCGAGTAGCGCAGGCAAGCGGCGGGGAAAGGCGCGAATGTTCGAGGCCATGGATGGCCGAGTCCGCGCCGGCCGCCGGTTGCCGAGCAACGCAGGGAACATCGCTTGC
>JBAYTD010000096.1:0-11737 GCA_041675805.1 Lysobacteraceae bacterium | reverse complement strand
GGCGGGCCTGTTCCTTGAGATAGACGCCGACCGTGCTGCTGGCGATGGTGCGGCGCTCGCGCAGGGCGCGGCGGTGCGGGGTGTCCTGCTCGGTGATCGGGTTACCGTGGGCGTCGATTAGGGTCCAGCGGTCGTCGTGGGCCAGCGTTTCGACCAGTTCGTCGCCGCTCATGCGCGAGATGCGGCAGGCGCTGGGGTTGTAGGACACCAGCCGGCCCTGGGCGTCGTGGATCAATACGCCCTTGTCCATCGCCAGCAGCAGTTGCCGGTAACTGTTGGCCGAGGCGCGTAGCTCGCGCTCGCTTTCCAGCCGATGGCTGATGTCGCGGGCCACCGCCAGCACTTGCGATTGCCCTTCGCGGGTGACCACGCAGGAATGCACCTCGACCGGAAACTCGCTGCCGTCGCTGCGCCGGTTGCGGGTGAGGTGGACGAAGGACTCGCCGTCGCCGTGCTCGACGATCACCTGGCGGATGCGGTTGGCCGGCAGCTCGGGGTTGAGGTCGTAGACGCTCAGGCCGAGCAGGGCCTCGCGGGCGCAGCCGAATTCGCGGCTGGCGGCGCGGTTGGCCTCGACGATGCGGCCATCGGCGGCAAACACGGTGACGGCGTCGGGGATGGCGTTGATCAGGTGTTCCCAGTACTGCCGCGCGTCGCCCAGTTGGCGCAGCGTCGCGGCCAGCGCTTCCAGCGTCAGCGTCAGTGCCTGCTGCGGTCGGCCCTGGGCGCAGAGGCGCTCGGCCTCGGCACGCAGCCGGTGCAGATCGGCGGGATCGTCCGGGCGGGTCGCGACGGGCGGTTGGGCGACATCGGGCGACGGAAAGGCCATGGCGGCATTCTGCACCAGCGCCGGATGTCGTGCAGCGCGGCGGCGGCGATGGCCGGGCGACAAGCCTTGGTCGAAGCCGCGGCCGCGCCGCCTGGTTCAGTCCGCCGGGGCGAATACGGCGAGCACGGCGTCGGAGTCGACGAAGTCGCCGACGGCGACGCGCAATTCCGCCAGTCGCACCGGCTGCGGCGCGCGCAGGCTCAGTTCCATCTTCATCGCCTCCATCACCAGCACCGGCTGATCGGCGACCAGCAGGTCGCCGGCCTGCGCGTTGAGCGCGACGATCCGTCCCGGCATCGGTGCCAGCAGGCGGTTGCCGGCCTGCGCGGCGCTGCCGCTGGACTCGAACGCGGGTGCGGGGTGGAAGCGCTGGCGATGGCCGTCGGCGTGGACCACCAGCATCGTGCCGACACGGCGCGCCGGCAGGCGCAGCGTCGCGCCGTCCAGGCGCAGGGTGAGATGGCTGTCGTCGGCGGCGAGGCATTGCACGTCGAGGGTGGTTTCGTCATGGCGCAACTGGAAGGCGCGGGCGTTGCCGCGCCAGGCCAGTTCCAGCCGCCGGCCTTCCCAGTGCAGGGCCAGCAGACGCCACGGCAACTGCCCCGGATGCCAGCCGTCGGCCAGCGCCCACGGCGAATGCGGATCGGCGCTGGCGTGCGCCGACGCGGCGCTGGCCTCGGCCTGTGCGGCCAGCACGAGGGCCGCCGCAGCGGCCAGTGCGGCGCTCGGCGGGGCTTCCGGCAAGGCGATGAACTGGTCCAGGTGACGATCCAGATAGCCGGTGTCGATGCGTCCCTCGCGCACCGCCGGGTGGGCGATCAACTGCTCCAGAAAGGCGATGTTGCTGGCCGGGCCGACCACCTCGCAGGCCGCCAGCGCCGTGCCCAGCCGGGCCAGCGCCTGCTCGCGGTCGGCCCCATGGACGATCAGCTTGGCGATCATCGGGTCGTAGAACACGCTGACCAGATCGCCTTCGTCGACGCCGGCATCGACCCGCACGCCGTCCTGCGCCGCAGGCAGCAGCAGCCGTTGCAGCCGTCCGCTGCCGGGCAGGAAGCCGCGCTGGGCGTCCTCGGCGTACAGGCGCAGTTCGATGGCGTGGCCCTGCGCCGGCGCACTGCTGGCCGGCAAGCGCTCGCCGCTGGCGATGCGCAGTTGCCATTCGACCAGATCAAACCCGCTGACCGCCTCGGTGACCGGATGCTCCACTTGCAGGCGCGCATTGATCTCCATGAAGTGGAAACCGCCGTCGGGGCCGAGGATGAACTCCACCGTGCCGGCGTTGACGTAATCCACCGCGCGGCCGGCGGCGACGGCGGCCGCGCCCATTGCCTCGCGCAGGGCCGGCGTCAGCGTCGGCGAGGGCGCTTCCTCCAGCACCTTCTGGTAGCGGCGCTGGGCCGAACATTCGCGCTCGCCGAGATGGATCAGGTTGCCGTGGCGGTCGCCGAAAATCTGGAACTCGATGTGGCGCGGGGTTTCGATGTAGCGCTCCAGCAGCACGCGGTCGCGGCCGAAGGCGTTGGCGGCTTCGCGCTGGCAGCTTTGCAGCGCGGCGAGGAAGTCGGCGGGCTGGCGGACGATGCGCATGCCCTTGCCGCCGCCGCCGTGGGCGGCCTTGATCATCAGCGGAAAACCGACCCGGGCGGCTTCGGCGACCAGTGTTTCCGCCGTCTGATCCTCGCCGCTGTAGCCGGGCACCACCGGCACGCCGTGAGCGGCCATCAACGTCTTGGCGCCGGCCTTGGAGCCAAGCTTGCGCATCGAGGCGGCGCGCGGGCCGACGAAGACCAGGCCGGCGGCTTCCACCGCATCGGCGAAGTCGGCGTTTTCGGACAGGAAGCCGTAGCCGGGATGGATGGCATCGGCACCGCTGCGCCGGGCGGCATCGAGCACGGCGTCGATGCGCAGGTAGGACTCGGCCGGTGCCGAGCCGCCGATGTGCTCGGCGCGGTCGGCCAGGCGGACATGGCGGGCGTTGGCATCGGCATCGGAATGCACCGCCACGGTTTCGATGCCGAGGCGGCGGCAGGTGCGCTGGATGCGGCAGGCGATCTCGCCGCGATTGGCGATCAACAGGCGTCGGATCATGGGCTTACTCGCGGTTCCAGTGCGGGCGGCGCTTGTCGAAGAAGGCCGACAGTCCTTCCTGGCCTTCTTCCGACACGCGCAGGCGGGCGATCAGGTCGGCGTTCTCCTCGTCCAGCGCGCGGCGCTCCTTGGCGTCGGGATGGGCGATGCGGGCCAGCAGATGCTTGCCGGCGAGCACCGCCTGCGGGCCGGCGGCGCGCAGGTGGCCGAGCATGGCGTCGACGGCGGCGTCCAGTTCCGCCGCCGGCACGCATTGGTGCAACAGGCCGATGCGCTCGGCGTGGGCGGCGTCGAAGATTTCCCCGGTCAGGAACAGCCGGCGCGCCTGGCGCACGCCGATGGCGTCGACCACGTAGGGCGAGATGACCGCCGGTGCCAGGCCCAGCCGTACTTCGCTGAGGGCGAAGCGGGCGGTGTCGGTACCGATGGCGATGTCGCAGCAGGCGATCAGGCCGACTCCGCCGCCGAAGGCCGCGCCGTTGACGCGGGCGATGGTCGGCTTGTCCAGCCGGTTGAGCGTGCGCATCAATTTGGCAAGCTGGCGCGCGTCGCGGCGGTTCTCCTTCTCGCCGGCCTTGGCCATGCGGCGCATCCAGCCGAGATCGGCACCGGCGGAAAAGCTCTTGCCGGTGCCGGTCAGCACCACGGCGCGAATGTCCTCGCGCGCTTCGAGCTCGCGCAGGGCGTCGGTCAGCTCGGCGATCAGGGCGTCGTCGAAGGCGTTGTGCAGCGCCGGGCGATCCAGGGCGAGGGTGGCGACGTCTTGATGCAAGGTTTGGCGGATGGCCGACACGGTGAATCCTGCATGGAGGGAAGGGGAGGGCGCGCGGGGGCGGATCAGGGGATCGCGCGGCGAGCCGATGGTCGTTCCGGCGACCAGTTTAGCCGGCGCGGCGGGCGCGGTCGGCGGCCGCCATGCGTACCCGCGCCAGCTTGCTGGCCGGCTCGCGGCCGAGTTCGGCATTGATCCACAGCGCGGTGGCGCAGACCGCATCCAGGTCGACGCCGGTATGCAGGCCGAGGCCGTCGAGCATGTAGAGCAGATCCTCGCTGGCCAGGTTGCCGCTGGCACCCTGGGCGTAGGGGCAGCCGCCGAGGCCGGCGACGGCGCTGTCGACCACCCGCACGCCGGCCTCGATGCAGGCCAGCACGTTGGCCAGCGCTTGGCCGTAGGTGTCGTGGAAATGCACCGCCAGCCGCGCCATCGGGATTTCCCCGGCACAGGCCAGCAGCATGGCGCGGGCCTTGGCCGGGGTGCCGACGCCGATGGTATCGCCGAGTGAAATCTCGTCGCAGCCCATCGCCTGCAACGCGGTGGCGACGCGCACCACCTCGGCCACCGGCACCGCGCCCTGGTACGGGCAGCCGAGCACGGTGGAAACATAGCCGCGCACCCACAGCCCCAGCGCCTTGCCGCGCTCGACCACCGGGGCCAGCCGGCGCAGCGACTCGGCCACGTCGCAATGGATGTTGCGCAGGTTGAAGGCATCGGAGGCGGCGGTGAACACGGCGATTTCGCGCACGCCGCAGGCCAGCGCCCGATCCAGGCCCTTCTCGTTTGGCACCAGCGCCGGATACAGCACGCCGTCGCGGCGCCGGATGCCGGCCAGCACGGCCTCGGCATCGGCCAGTTGCGGAATCCATTTCGGGCTGACGAAGCTGGTCGCCTCGACCACCGCGAAGCCGCAGGCGGAGAGGCGGTCGATCAGGGCGACCTTGGTCGCGGCGGGGATGATGGCGGCTTCGTTCTGCAGTCCGTCGCGCGGACCGACTTCGACGATGCGAACGCTGTTGGAGGACATGGCGCTGGCCTGGCGATGGGCGGTGACTGCCGTGCATTGTGCGGCAGCGCGCCGGCGAGTTCGCTGCTGCGTTGCAACATCGATGGCCCCGGCGCATCCGCTATCGTGCCCGCTTTCCCCCGCCAGCCTGCGCCGACGCGCGCCGGCGACCTCAAGAAAGGTGATTGCGCATGCCCCGCCGCGAGGATTCCGTCGCCCCCTCCGCCCACGATTACCCGCTGCTGATCAAGCAGTTGCTGCATACCCCGCTGGCATTGGAGCCGGACAAGGAGATCGTCTACGGCGATCGCGTGCGCCATGACTACCGCACCCTGCGCCAGCGCATCGGCCGTCTTGCCAGCGCCCTTGACCGTCTCGGCGTGGTCCACGGCGACACCGTGGCGGTGATGGACTGGGACAGCCATCGCTATCTGGAAGCCTATTTCGCCGTGCCGATGATGGGGGCGACGCTGATGACGGTGAACATCCGTCTGTCGCCGGAGCAGATCGCCTACACGATCAACCATTCCGGGGCCAGCGTGCTGTTGGTCAACAGCGAGTTCCTGCCGATCCTCGACGCCATCCGCGCGCAGCTTGCGAACATTCGCCGGCTGGTCTTCATCGACGATGACGGCGGCGCGCCGCCGGCCGGTTTCGATGGCGAGTACGAAGCCCTGCTCGACGCCGCCGATGCCGCCTTCGAGTTTCCCGATTTCGACGAGCGCACCCGCGCCACCACCTTCTATTCCACCGGCACCACCGGCGACCCCAAGGGCGTGTTCTTCAGCCATCGGCAGCTGGTGCTGCACACGCTGGCGACGATGGCGGCGCTGGCCAGCCCGGCCAGTCAGGGCCGGCTGCATCGTGATGATGTCTACATGCCGATCACGCCGATGTTCCACGTCCACGCCTGGGGCATTCCCTACGTGGCGACGCTGATGGGACTCAAGCAGGTCTATCCGGGCCGCTACACGCCGGAGCGGCTGGTCGGGTTGTTCCTGCGCGAGGAAGTCACCCTTTCCCACTGCGTGCCGACCATCCTGCACATGCTGCTGTCCTCGCCGGCCACCGCCAGCATCGACTTCAGCCGCTGGAAGGTGGTGATCGGCGGCTCGGCCCTGCCCAAGGGGCTGGCCAAGGCGGCGCTGGATCGCGGCATCGACATCTTCGCCGGCTACGGCATGTCGGAAACCTGTCCGGTGCTGACCCTGGCGCATGTGCGCTCGCGCGACCTCGGCGACGCCGAGCGCGAACTCGACCTGCGCACCCGCACCGGACTGCCGATCCCGCTGGTCGAACTGCGCATCGTCGATGCCGACATGAACGTGCTGCCGCATGATGGCGAGGCCACCGGCGAGGTGGTGGTGCGCGCGCCCTGGCTGACCCAGGGCTATGTCGGCCAGCCGGCCGCTTCCGAAGCGCTGTGGGCCGGCGGCTACCTGCACACCAACGATGTCGGTGCCATCGACAGCGAGGGCTACCTGCGCATCACCGATCGCATCAAGGACGTGATCAAGACCGGCGGCGAATGGGTGTCCTCGCTGCAACTGGAGGATCTGATCTCGCGCCATCCAGCGGTACACGAATGCGCCGTGATCGGCGTGCCGGACAGCCAGTGGGGCGAGCGGCCGTTGGCGCTGGTGACGCCGAAACCCGGTCAGACGCTGGACATCGACGGCCTGCGCGCGCACCTGTCCGGCTTCGTGCAGTCCGGGTTGATCTCCCGCTACGCGGTGCCCGACCGCGTACTGCTGGTCGAGGCCATCGACAAGACTTCGGTCGGCAAGATCGACAAGAAGCGCCTGCGCGAGAAATATCACGGCGGCATCGGCGGACGCTGACGCCGGCGGACAGCTTCAGCCGCGCCAGACGCCGTCCGCCAGCACCCGCGTCGGCAGCAGGCCGGCGATCCAGTAGGCCAGTTCCGCCGGCGTCTCGACCTGCCACAGCGCCAGGTCGGCGCGCAGCCCGGCAAGCAGCCGCCCGCGATCATCCAGGCCCAGCGCGCGGGCGGCGTGGACGGTGACGCCGCGCAGGGACTCCTCGACGCTCAGGCCGAACAGCGTGCAGGCCAGGTTGGCGGCGCTGCGCAGCGACATCAGCGGCGAGGTGCCGGGGTTGAGATCGGTGGCGATGGCCATCGGGACGCCGTGTTCGCGGAAGGCGCTGATCGGCGGCAGCCGCGTTTCGCGCAGGGCGAGGAAGGCACCGGGCAGCAGCACGGCAACGGTGCCGGCGGCCGCCATCGCCGCGACGCTGTCCGCCGAGGCGTATTCGACATGGTCGGCAGACAGCCCGCCGAAGGCCGCCACCAACGCGCCGCCGCCGAGATCGCTGAGCTGGTCGGCGTGCAGCTTCACCGGTAGGCCGAGCTGGCGCGCGCGCTCGAACACGCGGCGGGTCTGCGCCGGACTGAAGCCGATGCCCTCGCAGAAGGCGTCCACCGCATCGGCCAGGCCGGCGTCGGCCAGCGCCGGCAGGATGTCGTCGCAGACGTGGTCGATGTAGCCGTCGGCGTCGCCGCTGAACTCCGGCGGCAGCGCGTGCGCGCACAGCGCCGTGGTGCGCACGCTCACGCCCAGTTCCACGCCGATGCGACGAGCGACGCGCAGCATGCGTGCCTCGCTGTCGACATCCAGCCCGTAGCCGGACTTGATCTCCATCGTCGTCACGCCGTCGCGCAGCAGGGCGCGGGCGCGTGGCAGCGAGGCGGCCAGCAGGGCGGCTTCGTCGGCGGCGCGGGTGGCGCGCACGGTGGCCGCGATGCCGCCGCCGGCGCGGGCGATGTCGGCGTAGCTGGCGCCATTGAGGCGCTGCTCGAACTCGTCGGCGCGCTGGCCGGCGAAAACCAGATGGGTATGGCAGTCGACCAGACCGGGGGTGAGCAGCGCGCCTTGCGCATCCTCGGCGCCGGCACGCCAGCGCGCCGGCAGTTCGTCGCGGGGGCCGACGAAGCACAGCACGCCGTCCTCCCAGGCCACGGCGGCGTCCTCGATCAGGCCGTAGCCGTGGTCGCCGGCAAGGGTGCAGGCACGCAGATTGACGAGGGCACCGGAACGCTCGGACATGACGGCTGGCCTGTGAGATGAGCGCCACAGTGTAGTCAGATGGGTCATGCGGTGGACGACCCCAGCAAGCGCCACATCACCAATCCCCAATCACGAATCACGAATCCCCAATCCAATTCCATTCGCCTTCCGCGCGCCGGCAGGACAGAATCCGCGCCATGGACACCCCGACTTCGACCCTGCACTGGACGCCGGCCGGCTGGCAGGCCGGCGCGCCGGCCGGTTTGCCCGATCTCGACGAAGGCGCGCTCCGCATCGTGCTGCCGGGCGTCGCCAACCTGCATTCGCACGCCTTCCAGCGCGCGATGAGCGGGCTGACCGAGCGCCGCGGGCCGGGGCCGGACAGCTTCTGGTCCTGGCGCGAGCGCATGTACGCACTGGCCGGGCGTTTCGATCCGGACAGCCTGCGCGCGGTAGCCGCGCAGTTGTACGCCGAGATGCTGGAAGCCGGCTACACGGCGGTATGCGAGTTCCACTATCTGCATCACGCGCCGGATGGACGGCCCTACGCCGACCCGGCGGCGATGTCGCTGGCCTTGATCGAGGCGGCGCGCGAGACCGGCATCCAGTTGCAGTTGTTGCCGGTGCTGTATCGACGCGGCGGCTTCGATGGCCGTGCGTTGTCGCCCCGCCAGCAGCGCTTCGGACACGATGTCGAGGCCTATCTGCGGCTGCTCGACCGGCTGCGGGCAGAGTGTGTCGACGGCATCGACCTGGGCGTCGCTTTCCACAGTCTGCGCGCGGTGGACGAGGCGGACATCCGCGCCGTGCTCGCCGCCGTGCCGCCGCATTGGCCGATCCACATCCACATCGCCGAGCAGCAGGCCGAAGTCGACGATTGCCTCGCCGTGCACGGCGCGCGGCCGGTGCGCTGGCTGCTCGACCGGATCGGCATCGACCGGCGCTGGAACCTGGTCCACGCCACCCATCTGGACGCCGGCGAAGTGCGCGACATCGCCGCCAGCGCTGCCACCGTGGTGCTGTGCCCGACCACCGAGGCCAATCTGGGCGACGGGCTGTTCCCGTTGCGCGACTTCCTCGATGTCGGCGGCCGCATCGGCATCGGCTCGGACAGTCATGCCTCGGTGTCGCTGGTGGAGGAGCTGCGCTGGCTGGAGTACGGCCAGCGGCTGCGCGCGCAGGCACGCAACGTGGTGGCCGGTTCGGCCGGACAGAGCTGCGGCGAAACGCTGTTCCGCGCCGTTGTCGAGGGCGGCTGGCAGGCCTGTCCGGGGCTGGCCGGGCGCGGCCATCTGCTGCTCGATGCACAGGCGGTGGAACTGGCCGCCCGGGTGCCGGAAGACCTGCTCGATGGCTGGCTGTTCGGCAGCAGCCGGCCGCTGCTGCGCGAGGTGCATTGCGGCGGACGGCGCTGGGTGGACGGCGGCCGCCACCTGCGGCGCAGCGCCATCGAATCTGCCTACCGCACGGCCTTGCGCGCGCTGCTGCAACGCTGAGATCTTGCCGTCGGCGATGACGCTTGACAGTATCG
Organism: Lysobacteraceae bacterium; assembly: GCA_041675805.1. Lineage (GTDB taxonomy): Bacteria > Pseudomonadota > Gammaproteobacteria > Xanthomonadales > Xanthomonadaceae > JANNWF01. The sequence goes on along the minus strand of JBAYTD010000096.1, from coordinate 2,476 downwards.
ATTACAGGCGTAATATCAGGATCAAATTACACCTGTAAAAGATCATGCAGATCAGCGAAGCGGAAAGTCGGGTGATGCAGGCGCTGTGGGCGCGCGGGCCGAGCACCGCCGAGGAGGTGGTGCAGGCACTGGCCGACAGCGACTGGCAGGACAGCACCATCCGCACCCTGCTCAACCGTCTGCTGAAGAAGGGCGCGCTGGGCGTCGAGCAGGAAGGCCGCCGTTATCGCTATCGCCCTCTGCTGGCCCGCGACGCCTACGTGCTGGAGGAAAGTCGCAGCCTGATCGAACGCCTGTTCGATGGCCGCGTCGCGCCGCTGGTGGCGCACTTCAGCCGGCACGGACAACTCAGTGCCAAGGATGTCGCCGAGCTGCGCCGGCTGATCGAGGAGATCGACGATGAGCGCTGACGCGGTGGCCTTGCTGGCCGAGGGCGCGCTCGCCACCTCGGCGGCGATCCTCATCGTGCTGGCGTTGCGCAAATATGTGAGCCGCGCGTTTGGCGCTGCCTGTCTGCCGCTCCTGTGGGCGCTGGTGCCGATGGCGCAGATTGCCGTGCTGTTGCCGGCACCCGCACCTGAGGCCGAGATCGCCTGGCGTCCGGTGTGGGCGAGCGCCGCGCCCGCCGTGGTCGATGCGCCGGTGGCGGTCAGCGCCGGCGTCGAAGTCGGTACTGTGCTGCTGATCGCCTGGGCGCTGGGCGCGGCGCTGGCGGCGCTTGGTTTTGCCCGTGCGCAATGGCGTTTCCGCCGCCGTCTGGGCGTCCTGCGGCTCCATGCGCCCGGCGTCTGGCTGGCGCAGGGACGCGAAGCCGGCCCGGCGGTGATTGGCCTGCTGCGCCCGCGCATCGTCCTGCCGAGTGATTTCTTCGACCGCTACGGCCCCGAGCAGCAGGCGCTGATCCTCGCCCACGAGCGCAGCCATCTGCGTCGTGGCGATGTGCCGGCCACGGCGCTGGCCACGGTGCTGCGCTGCCTGTACTGGTTCAACCCGCTGATCCATTACGCGGCATCGCGTCTGCGCCACGATCAGGAACTGGCCAGCGACGCCGAGGTGGCGGGGCGTCATCCCCATTTGCGTCGGTGCTATGCCGCCACGCTCCTCGATGTGCAACTGGCCGTCCCTGGACTGCCGGTCGGTTGCCTGTGGCAGTCCAGCCATCCCTTGAAGGAACGCATCCTCATGTTGAGCAAAGTCCATCCATCCACCCTGCGTCGCAGCGTCGGCCTGGGTCTGGTCGCCGGTCTGGCGCTGGGCGTTTCGCTGGCCGTCTGGGCGGCGCAACCGGCCGCTTCGGCGCAACCCCGGCCCGCCGCTTCGGCCGTCGCCGACGTGGCGGACAGCGAAGTCGTGCTGGAGCACTTCGCACCGCCCAAGTACCCGGCCGCAGCGCTGGAGGCGCGGCAGAGCGGCCATGTCCTGCTGTTGATCGAGATCGATCCGCAAGGCCGGCCGGGCCACAAGGAAGTGCTGCACGCCGAGCTGCCGGGCGTGTTCGATGCCGCGGCGATGGCAGCGGTCGACGGCTGGCGCTTCACCCCGGCGCGCCGCGATGGCCAGGCGGTCGCACAGCGGGTAAAGGTGCCGGTTTGCTTCTCGCTGGACGAGACCACGCCGATGGCACCATGCAACGCCGAGGACGGCATCCCGGAGGCGGCGCTCGACGCCGTTCGCCGCGCCGTGGCGGAGCGGGATTCCTGACCGCTGCAGCGGCCTGCGACCCGGCCGCCGCGCCGGGTCGCAGGCTCACAGGTCGATGACGGCGCGCGGTTTCGGCAGCAGCGCCTCGACGCCGAAGCGCTCGCGCAATTGCTTGTCCAGCGCCTGCCGCTGCCGATCCTCGCCGTGGATCAGGGCGACACGCGGCCGATTGCGGAAATGTCCGTACCAGTCCAGCAATCCGGCCTGGTCGGCATGCGCGGACAGGCCGCCGATGGTGTGGCGCTGGGCGCGCACCGGAATGGTCTCGCCGAACAGCCGCACGCTGTCCGCGCCATCGACCAGCTTGCGCCCCAGCGTGCCCTGCGCCTGATAGCCGACGAACAGGATGTCGGTGTTGGGCCGCGCCAGGTTGTGCCGCAGGTGGTGGCGGATGCGCCCGCCGGTGCACATGCCCGAGCCGGCGATGATGATGCAGCCCTCGGCGCGGCGGTTCAGCGCCATCGAGTCCTGCACGTCGCTGATCAGGCGCAGGTTGGGCAGGCGAAACGGATCCTTGCCGGCGCGGCGCAGCGCGGCGGCTTCGCCGTCGAACAGGTCGGCGTGGCGCTGGTAGACGCTGATGACCTTGGTCGCCATCGGCGAATCGAGGTAGATCTTCCATTCGCCGAGGTTCCATTCCTCGTAATGTCTGGCCAGCCAGTAAAGGATTTCCTGGCTGCGGCCGGCGGCCAAGGCCGGGATCAGCACGTGGCAGCCATGGCGGCGGGCGTGGTCGAGGATGGCCCCCAGTTCCGCCACGGTGGCGGCGCGCGAG
>JBAYTD010000095.1:0-11752 GCA_041675805.1 Lysobacteraceae bacterium | reverse complement strand
TCGGCATCGAAACGGCCCGGCAGCGGGCTGTCGAGATCGAACACGCCGACCAGCGACTCGCCGCGATACAACGGCACCACCAGTTCCGAGCGCGAGGCTGCATCGCAGGCAATGTGGCCGGGAAAGGCATTCACGTCCTCGACCCGCTGCGTCTGCCGCGTCGTCGCCGCCGCCCCGCAGACGCCGCGATCCAGCGCAATGCGCACGCAGGCCGGCCGGCCCTGGAACGGCCCGACCACCAGCTCGCGGCCATCGAAGAAATAGAAGCCGACCCAGTTCAGGTCAGGCAGGGCGTGATAGACCAAGGCCGAAAGATTGGCCGCGTTGGCGATGCGGTCGCGCTCGCCATGCAGCAGCCCGCGCGCCTGCGCCAGCAACTGCGCGTACTGCTCGGCCTTGCTGCCGTGAAGGGATTGCGTGGCAAACATGCGGCCATTTTACCCGCTATAGCGATGCGGGTCGGGTTGGCGGCGGCGCGTGGGCATTCCTCGCGATGGCAGCCGCTAACATGGCGGCCATGCCCCGCGCCTTCTACATCACCGGCACCGATACCGGCATCGGCAAGACGCATGCCAGTCTGGCGTTGATCCATGCGCTGCGGGCCGGCGGGTGGCGGGTGGCGGGGATGAAGCCGGTTGCCAGTGGTTGCGAGGTGACGGCGGACGGTCTGCGCAACGAGGATGCGCTGGCCTTGCAGGCGGCCGGCGATCCGCTGCCGGCATACGGGCTGGTCAATCCGGTGGCATTGCTGGCGGCGACGGCACCGGAGATCGCGGCGGCGCGGCAGCGGTTCGGTTTCGAGCTGGCGCATCTGCTTGCCGCGTTCGAGCGCTTGCGCGAGGGCCGCGATGCGCTGGTGGTGGAGGGCGTCGGCGGCTGGCTGGCACCGTTGTCGGCCAACCTGATGCAGGCCGATCTGGTGCGTGCCTTGCGCCTGCCTGCGGTGCTGGTGGTCGGTTTGCGGCTGGGCTGCATCAATCATGCGCTGCTGACGCTGCGCGCCCTGCGCGCGGATGGCGTGTCGGTGGCGGGATGGATCGGCAATGCCATCGACCCGGCGTTCGACTTCGCCGCCGAGACCCGCGCCATCTTGCGCCAGCGGCTGGATGCGCCCTGCCTGGGCATGCTCGAACACGGCGTGGCACCGACGCAGGCGACGCTGGATCTGTCCGCGCTGGGCGTTTGATCGAGGCGCGCGCAGGGTTCTGTCGCGGCGGGCCTCGCTGCTGCCACAATCCTCGTCCTGATCGTTTTCGACACGCCCATGAGCGCCGCTTCGACCGCCCCCGCTTCGACCGCCCGCGTGCTGTTCGCCAGCCTGATCGGCACCACCATCGAGTTCTTCGATTTCTACATCTACGCGACGGCGGCGGTGCTGGTGTTTCCGGCGCTGTTCTTTCCCGCCGATGATCCGACCAGCGCCACGCTGCAATCGCTGGCGACCTTCGCCCTGGCGTTCTTCGCCCGGCCCATCGGCTCGGCGGTGTTCGGCCATTACGGTGATCGCATCGGGCGCAAGGCGACGTTGGTGGCGGCGCTGCTGACGATGGGCATCTCGACGGTGCTGATCGGCCTGTTGCCGACCTATGCGCAGATCGGCGTGCTGGCACCGTTGCTGCTGGCGCTGTGCCGTTTCGGCCAGGGGCTGGGCCTTGGCGGCGAGTGGGGCGGGGCGGTGCTGCTGGCCATCGAGAACGCGCCGCCGGGCCGGCGCGCCTGGTACGGCATGTTTCCGCAGCTCGGCGCGCCAATCGGCTTCATTTTGTCCACGGCTGCCTTCCTGCTGCTGACCGCCTGGCTGCCGCAGCAGCAGTTCATGCAGTGGGGCTGGCGCATTCCCTTCATCGCCAGCGCGGTGCTGGTCTTCATCGGCCTGTGGGTGCGGTTGCGGATCGACGAGACGCCCGCCTTCAAGGCCGCCGTGGCGCGCGAGGAGCGCGTGCGCATGCCGATGCTGGCGGTGCTGCGCCAGCAGCCGGGGGAACTGCTGCTCGGTGCCTTCGCTGCGGTGGCGACCTTCGTGCTGTTCTACCTGATGACGGTATTCACGCTGAGCTGGGGCACCAGCCAGCTCGGCTATGCGCGCGGCGAGTTCCTGCAATGGCAGATGCTCGGCGTGCTCTGCTTCGCGGCGACGATTCCGCTGTCCGCGCTGCTCTCCGACCGCTTCGGCGCGATCCGCGTGCTGCAATGGACCAGCGCTGCCATCGCCCTGTTCGGACTGGCCTTCGGCCCCTGGTTCACCGCTGGCAGCGCCGGCAGCGTGCTGGCCCTGCTGACCATCGGCCTGGGCCTGATGGGCTTTACCTACGGGCCGCTGGGCACGGCGCTGGCGTCGCGCTTTCCCACCGCGCTGCGCTACACCGGTGCCTCGCTGACCTTCAACCTGGCCGGCATCCTCGGTGCCTCGCTGGCACCGTATCTGGCCACCTGGCTGGCGGCCCGCCACGGCATCGATGCGGTGGGCCACTATCTGCTGGTCGCCGCCCTGGTCACGCTGGCGGCCCTGCTGCTGATGCAGCGGCGGCCAGCGCCCGCCTGACGCGCCCGCCTGACGGCCCGGGGTAATCCTTTTCCTACAGCGCGACGGGTAATTGTCCGACAGACAGCGCGCTGGCCGTCGTCCAGGATCGCGGAACCGTTCCCACCCATTGGCGCGTCATGTCCGCCCGATCCTGGTTCCGCTTCCGATTGTCCGCTTCCGCGCGTTGCTGGCTCGGCTTTCTGCTGCTGCTGGCCGGCAGCGCGACCCGCGCCGAGGACAATCCGCATGGTTTGATGCTGGCCAGTGCGTTCCGCGAGGGCATCGACATCAGCCAATGGCTGGTCAGCGAGAAGCTCGACGGCGTGCGCGGGCGCTGGGACGGGCAGGCGCTGTGGTCGCGTAGCGGCCGCCGCATCGAGCCGCCGGCCTGGTTCACCCACGACTGGCCGCCGGTGGCCATTGATGGCGAACTGTGGCTGGGCCGTGGCCGTTTCGAGGAGGTCAGCGCCCTGGCGCGTCGGCAGGGTGGCGATCAGGACGCCTGGCGCAAGGTCCGTTTTCTGGCCTTCGACCTGCCCGAGCACGGCGGCGAGTTCGAGGCTCGCGCGCGGATGCTGGCGCAGGTCGTCGCGCTGGCCGATTCGCCGACGCTGGCGGCGGTGGCGCAGCAGCGCTTCGCCAGCCGCGCGGCCTTCGATGCCCATGTCGCGCAGATACTGGCCGAGGACGGCGAGGGCGTGATGCTGCACCATCGCGCCGGCCGCTATCGGCCCGGTCGCAGCGATACCCTGCTCAAGTACAAGGCGCATGCGGATGCCGAGGCGCGGGTGATCGACCACATCGCCGGCAAAGGCAAGTATCGCGACCAGGTCGGCTCGCTGCTGGTGGAGTGCCCGGCCGGGCGGCGCTTCCGCCTCGGCAGCGGGCTCAGCGATGCGCAGCGGCAGAACCCGCCGCCGGTCGGTGCCCAGGTCACCTATCGCTACAACGGCCTGACCCGCACCGGCCTGCCGCGCTTCGCCCGTTTCCTGCGCGTGCGCGAGCCGGAGTAGATGCCGCCGGGGAGTGAAAATTGGTGCAATCGGCCCGCGCATCCGCAAAAATCCCCGCACCCCGCCATGGAGTCGCCGCGCATGGGCCTGTTCGACCTGCTCGCCATCCTGATCACTTCCGCCGCGCTGTTCTCCTGGTTCAACCATCGCTTCATCCGCCTGCCCAACACCATCGGCGTGATGCTGATCGGTCTGGCGCTGGCACTGGCGCTGGCCGTGCTCGACCGCATGGGCCTGCCGATGGCCGACCACGTCGAAGAAGTGCTGGCCGCCATCGATTTCGACAAGGCGCTGTTGCAGGGCATGCTGAGCTTCCTGCTGTTCGCCGGCGCGCTGCACGTCCATCTCGATGATCTCAACCGCCATCGCTGGGTGATCCTCAGCCTGGCCAGCGTCGGCGTGGTGATCTCCACCGCCCTGATCGGTTTCGGCATGTGGTGGCTGTTCGACCTGTTCGATGTCGGCATCCCGCTGATCTGGTGCCTGGTGTTCGGCGCGCTGATCTCGCCCACCGATCCGATTGCCGTGATGGCCACGCTGAAGCGGCTCGGCGCGCCGAAGCCGATCGAGGTGAAGATCGCCGGCGAGTCGCTGTTCAACGACGGCGTCGGCGTGGTGCTGTTCGTGGTGCTGCTCGGCATCGCCACCGGCACCAGCGATGGCGACGCCGCCAACATCACGGAAATCTTCCTGCTCGAAGCGGTCGGCGGGATCGTCTTCGGCCTGTTGCTCGGCTATGCCGGCTATTGGCTGCTGAAGAGCGTGGACAAATACGATGTCGAAGTGCTGCTGACCCTGGCCATCGTCACCGGCGGCTACAGCGCCGCCTATCACCTGCACCTGTCGGCACCCATCGCCATCGTCGTCGCCGGTCTGCTGATCGGCAACGTCGGTCGCCGCCAGGCGATGAGCGAGCAATCGCGGCGGCGGCTGGACGAGTTCTGGGAACTGGTCGACGAGATGCTCAACGCCGTGCTGTTCCTGTTGATCGGCATCGAAGTGCTGGTGCTGACCTGGAACGCGCAGTCGATGCTGCTTGGCCTGCTGCTGATTCCGATCGTGCTGCTGGCGCGCATGGTCAGCGTCAGCGCGCCGGTGCTGCTGTTCGGCCAGCGCGTCGGCCTGTCGCCGGGCAAGACCATCCGCATCCTGACCTGGAGCGGATTGCGCGGTGGCGTTTCGGTGGCGTTGGCGCTGTCGCTGCCGCCGGGACCGATCCGCGAGCAGATTCTGTTCGTCACCTATGCGGTGGTGTTGTTCTCGCTGCTGGTGCAGGCCGGCACGATCCGTTTTCTGCTGCCGCCACGGGTGGTCGAGGGCGCGCAGACGGGGGCCGGCGAGGCAGGTTGAGCGCGGCGAAGTGGCGGAATGGCGGGCCGGGCGTCGTCGCCCGGTCGCCGGCAGCGTTTACACTCGCGGCCCCGAACAGGAGCGATCATGTCCGAGTCCCCCGTCAGCGCGCTGGAAGCGCAGGCCCTGGCCAAAACCTGGTTCTACCCCTTCCGCCTGCCCTCCGGCGCACGGACGCCGACCTATGACGGCGGCGCGCTGGACCTGATCCACCACACCCGCACGCAGATGCTGGACGCGGCGCTGGCGCAGGCCTTTCCCGATGGCGTCGGCGGGCGCGGGGCGATCGATCTGGCCTGCCATCAGGGCTGGTTTTCCGCGCATCTCGCGCAGCACGGCTTCGCCCGCGTCACCGGGGTCGACACCCGGCCCGAGCACATCGCCGATTCCACCCTGATCCGCGACGCGCTGGGCCTGTCCAACTGGACGCTGCGGCGCAGTGATGTCCACGATCCCGCCCTGCTCGATCTGCCGGCGGAAGACCTGGTGCTGTGCTTCGGCCTGATCTACCACCTGGAAAACCCGGTCGGCGCGCTGCGCGTCGCCCGCGCCCTGACCCGGCGGCTGTGCCTGGTCGAAACCCAGGTCGTGCCCGGCCTCAGCGGCTGGGTCGATTACGGCAGCTACCGCTTCGTCCGCCCGCTGAAGGGCAGCTTCGGCATCATCGACGAGATCGATGACACCCACGGCCCGGAAGCCTCCACCACCGGCATCTGCCTGGTGCCGAGCACCGAGGCACTGGTCTGGATCATGCAGCGGGTCGGCTTCTCGCGGGTCGAAATCCTGCCCGTGCCGGAGGACGGCTACGAGCAACTCGTCCATCGCAAGCGGGTGATGGCGGCGGGTTGGGTCGATTGAGGCCGACGGCTTTGCCCGCCTGATTGGCCACCAAGCGCTGCAACCCATCCCACGGTTGAAATCACCTCACCCGTTCGCGCTGAGGTATCGAAGCGTCTGCCCGAACGGGAGAAGCGGGTTCAATGGCGCTTCAGACCGGCGGCAGCGATGGCGGCGGGGCGATAGCGGCCGGCCGGTCACGGCCGCCGCGCAGGCCGATGTGCACCATCCAGGCGGCGAAGCCGACCACCAGCAGCAGCGGAATCATCACCGGAAGCAGGCTGAAGAACACCGACAGCATCACGCCGAACAGCGCCAGCGGGATCGCCAGCAGTGCCGCGCCGACCGCCACGATGATGCCGACCAGCGCGCCGAACAGTCCGGCGGCGAGGCCGATCATTCCGCCCCACAGGCCGGCGAGGCCGGACAGCAGGCCCGCGCCCATCCCGGCAATGCCGGACAGGATGCCGCCGGTAGCCTCCAGCGCCCACCACGGCGACAGCATCGACCCGACGATCAGCGACGCCAACACGATGGCGACGATCACCCATGCGTTTTTCATGACCTGTCCTCCTGCCTCTGCGACCAGCGCCCGCCGTCGACGGGCTGACCGTGCATGACGGCGCTTGCCGCAGCATGTGACGCGGCCCGGCTATGCCGAATACAGGGCCTGGCGCGGCGCGCCGCTGAGTTCGGCCGCCAGTTTGGCCGCCCGTGACGGTGGCAGTTCCTGCACCAGCCGCGCGTACAGGCGGCGGCCTGCGGCCAGTTTTGCCTCGGCGTCGTCGCTCGCGCCGGTCACGATCAGGACGAATTCGCCACGGCGCTGGTCGGCGTCCTCGGCCAGCCGCCGGCGCAGGGCGTCGAGGTCGCCGTCGAGGAGGGTCTCGAAGCGCTTGGTCAGTTCGCGCGCCAGCACGGCGCGGCGCGTCGGGCCGAAGCCGGTGGAGAGGTCATCGAGCGATTCTTCGATGCGGTGCGCGCTCTCGTAGAACACCAGGGTGCGCGGCTCGGCGGCCAGTTCGGCGATGCGGGCGCGCCGCGCCGCCGGCTTGGCCGGCAGGAAGCCTTCGAAGCAGAAGCGGTCACTGGGCAACCCCGCCGCCGACAAGGCGGCAATCGCTGCGCAGGGGCCTGGAATCGGGCTGACCCGGATGCCGGCGGCGCGTGCTGCGGCGACCAGGCGGAAACCGGGATCGCTGACCAAGGGCGTGCCGGCATCGCTGATCAGCGCCAGCGATTCGCCGCCGGCCAGCCGCGCCACCAGGCCGGCCGCCTGCGCCGCCTCGTTGTGCTCGTGCAGGGCCAGCAGCGGGCGCTCGATGCCGAAATGCAGCAGCAACGGGCGGCTGTGGCGGGTGTCCTCGGCGCAGATCGCGGCGACGCCGCGCAGCGTATCCACTGCGCGCGGCGACAGATCGCCCAGATGGCCGATGGGCGTGGCGACCACGAACAACACGCCGCTGCCGGCTGCGTACTGGCTCACTGCGGGGCTCCTCGCCCGCGTCCCCGGCCCGGCGGGCCGGCCGCGACGGGCCTTTCGCTATGATGATGCCATTCACCGCTGCCGATGCCCCGCATGAATCCGATCCTGCGTCGCCTGCCGATCTTCCTGCTGTCCGCCATGCTGTTTGCCGCCGGCTGCGCCACCCTGCCCGGCGGTGGCGATCCGGCCGCCGCGCAAATGGCCGACGAACTGTTCCGCGACGGCGATCTCGCGGCGGCGGCGGAAGCCTATCTGGACGCCGCGCAGGCCAGCCGGCGCAACCGCGATCACTATCTGCTGCGCGCCGCCGAAGCCTGGCGCGAGAACGGCGACGCCGACAACGCGCGCGCCGCGCTGGCCGGCATCGACGCCCGTCGCCTGAGCGCGGAATCCGCGCTGCGCCTGTCGCTGCTGCGGGCGGAACTGGCGCTGGACGCCGGCGACCCGGCGCAGGCGGTGCGCCAGTTGCAGTTCGATCCGGCGACCGTCGCCCCTGCCTGGCGTGCCCGCTTCCACGAACTACGCGGCCGCGCCGCCGAGGCCAACGGCGACCCGCTCGGTGCGGCGCTGGCCTACGCCCGCCTCGACGCCCTGCTCGACAGCCACGAGCGGCGCGACAACACACGGCGTCTGCGCGGCCTGCTCGACGGCCTCGACGACGCCACCTTGCAGCAGGTCGCCGCAGGCATCGACGACGAGAATCCGCTGCGCCGTTTCCTCGCCCGCGCCCTGAGCGCGCGTGGCCTCGCCGTGCCCGACAACCTGGCGCGCGGCGGCGAGTCGCGTCCGTCGGCGCTGACGCTCGGCCTCGGACAGCGCATCGCCCTGCTGCTGCCCACCAGCGGCCCGTTCAGCAGCGCCGCTGCCGCCGTCCGCGACGGCTTTCTCGCTGCTCGCTTCCAGAGCGGCGACGGCGCGCCGGACGTGTTCCTGGTCGATGCCGGCGAGACGCCGGAATCGGCCATCGCCGGTTATCGCCAGGCGCTGGCGCAGGGCGCGGCGCAGGTGGTCGGCCCGCTGTCGCGCGAGGCGGTCACCGCACTGTTCGCCGAACGCGACCTGCCGGCACCGGTGCTCGCCCTCAACCGCCCCGCCGGGCCGTTGCCGCCCGGCCACATGAGCTTTGCCCTGGCACCCGAGGACGAGGCCGCCGCCGCCGCCCGCCTGCTGGCCCAGCGCGACCTGCGCCGCGTGCTGGCGGTGGCCGCGCCGGAGGAACTGGCGCAGCGCAGTCTGGACGCCTTCCGCAGCCGCCACCAGCAGGCCGGCGGCGAAGTGATGGCGACGGTGATCCTGCCGGTCAGCGGCGTCGACTACCAGCCGCAGATCCGCGCCGCGCTGGCCGCCGCCGGCCTGCCGACTTCCGCGCCGATCGACCTGACCATCCCGCACGATCCCGGCTTCGACGCCGTGTTCATGGCGGTGCGGCCGCAGCAATCGCGTCTGCTGGTGCCGCAGCTCAAGCTGTTCGGCCTGACCGGCATGCCGATGCTCGGCACCTCGATGCTGCATGCGCTGGACGATGGCAGCCGGCTCGACCGCGACCTCGACGGCATCGAATTCGCCGAACTGCCCTGGGTGGTCGCCGACCTGCCCGGCCTGCCGGCGCGCAGCGCTCTGCAAGGCCAGCTCGACAGCGCCAACGGCTCGGCGGCGCGGCTGTTCGCCTTCGGCATCGATGCCTGGCGGCTGCTGTCGGCCCGCCATGCCCTGGTCGATGCCGACCTGCCGCTGGCCGGTGCCACCGGCGACCTGAGCATGGATGCCTTCGGCGAGGTGCGCAGCCAGCCGGTGATCGCGCGCTTCCGCAACGGCCAGGCACGTCCGCTGGAAACCGGCGGACTGCGCCCGGACTGACGCCGGGCCGATGGACCGCCAGGCCGAAGGCGCGGCGCGCGAATCGCAGGCGCGCCGCCTGCTGGAACGCGCCGGCCTGCGCTTTCGCGCCGCCAACGCGCGCTTTCGGGTCGGCGAGATCGACCTGATCATGGACGACGGCGAGGCGTTGGTGTTCGTCGAGGTGCGCTATCGCGACTCCGAGCGCTACGGCGGCGCGTTGTCGTCGGTGACGGCCGGCAAGCAGCGCCGGCTGATCCGCGCTGCCTCCGCCTGGCTGGCCGCCCATCCGACCCTGGCGCAGCGGCCCTGCCGCTTCGACGTGGTGGCGCTGGGCAGCAATGATCCGCAATGGATCCGCGACGCCTTCCGCGTCGACGAGGCACCATGAAAGCGTTGCCGACGGCCTTCCTCGAAGCCCTGCGCGCCGCGCTGCCCGACGACGCGCTGCAAACCGGGCGCGCCGCGACGCTGGCCTACGGCGTCGACAATTCCGCCTTCCACGGCGAGGCGCAGGCGGTGGCCTGGCCGACCGGGCACGAGCAGGTCGAAGCCATCCTCGCCGCCTGCCATGCGCATGGCGTGCCGGTGGTCGCGCGCGGGCGCGGCAGCAATACCACCGGGGCCAGCGTGCCGGTCCACGGCGGGCTGGTGCTGTCCTTCGAGCGCATGAACCGCATCCTCGCCATCGATCCCGGCAACCGCGCCGCCGTGGTCGAGCCGGGCCTGCTCAATGGCGACCTGCAACGGGCGCTGGCCCCGCACGGCTTGTTCTGGGCACCGGATCCGACTTCCGCGCCGTGGTCGAGCATCGGCGGCAACCTGGCCTGCAACGCCGGCGGGCCGCGCGCGGTGAAGTACGGTGCCTGCCGCGACAACCTGCTCGCCCTGCGCGCCGTGGACGGTCGCGGACGCGGCTTTCGCAGCGGCGCGGCGGTGACCAAGAACGCCACCGGCTTCGACCTCGCCCGTCTGCTGGTCGGCAGCGAAGGCACGCTGGCGCTGATCACCGAGGCGACCCTGCTGCTGCGTCCCTTGCCGCAGGCGCGGCGCGGCCTGCGCGCCGTCTATCGGGACACCGTGGCCGCCGCCGAGGCGGTGGCGCGGTTGATGGCGCAGCCGGTGACACCGGCCGCCGTCGAGTTCATGGACGAGGCGGCATTGGCCCTGGTGCGCCAGCGCGGCGTCGACCTGCCGGATGAGGCCGGCGCGCTGCTGCTGCTGGAGGTCGATGGCCGTGCCGCCACACTGGACGAGGATGTCGGCGCAATCACCGAGGCCGCGCGCGGCGAGGGGCTGATCGCCCTCGACAGCGCCGCCGATGCCAGCGCCCTGGCCGATCTTTGGGCGGCGCGCAAGGCATTGTCGCCGGCGCTGAAATCGCTGGCCCCGGACAAGATCAACGAGGATGTCGTGGTGCCGGTGTCACGCCTGCCCGATCTGGTCGCCGCCTGCCGGCAACTGGCCGCCGCGCATCCCATCGCCATCGTCTGTTTCGGCCACGCCGGCAACGGCAATCTGCACGTCAACCTGATGTTCGACCGCGCCGACCCGGTCCAGGCCGCCGCCGCGGCACAGTGTCTGGACGCCGTGTTCGAGCGCGTGCTGGCGCTGGGCGGCGCGCTGTCCGGCGAGCACGGCATCGGCCTTGGCAAGCGCGACTTCATGGCCCGCGCGCTGCAACCGGCCACGCTCGACCTGATGCGCGCGATCAAGCGCCAGTTCGACCCCGCCGGCCTGCTCAATCCCGGCAAGCTGCTGCCGGATGCCACGCCATGAGCGCCGCCGAAGCCGATCTCGCCGCCCTGCTTGGCGACATCCGCGCCTGCCGCCTGTGCGCCTCGCAATTGCCGCGCGGCCCCAACCCAGTGCTGCGCGCCAGCACCAGCGCACGGCTGATGATCGTCGGCCAGGCACCCGGCACGCGCGTCCACGAGTCCGGCATCCCGTGGAACGACGCCAGCGGTATCCGTCTGCGCGCCTGGCTGGGCATGGAACGTGAACAGTTTTACGACGAGCGCGAAGTGGCCATCGTGCCGATGGGCTTCTGCTATCCCGGTGCCGCGCGCTCCGGCGATCTGCCGCCGCGACCGGAGTGTTCCGCCACCTGGCATCCGCGCCTGATGCCGCTGTTGACCGGCGTGCGGCTGACCCTGCTGATCGGCCATTACGCCCAGGCGCATTTTCTCGGAAAATCGCGCCAGCGCACCCTCACCGACACCGTCCGCGCCTTCCGCGACCATCTGCCCGCGCATTTCCCGCTGCCGCATCCCAGTCCGCGCAACCAGCTTTGGCTGAAGGCCAATCCGTGGTTCGACACCGAGGTGCTGCCGGCCCTGCGCGAGCAGGTCGCCGCCGCGCTGGAACCGGGCGCGAGCGCGTCGTAACCGGGGCTGCTGGGCGACGCACGTCGCGCCGCGATTCCCTCAAGGCGGTTCGAAGGTCAGCCAGTCGGCCAGGCCATGCAGCACCAGATCGGGCTGGATGCGCGATTCGATGCGCAGCGCCGGGCGCAGTTCGTCGGCACCGCCGCCGCCGAGGATCAGCGCGGGCGATTGATCGAGGCGGCGCGCCAGTTGCTCGTGCAGGCGTTCCACCAGCACGGCGGCGGCCAGCAGCGAGCCGGAGTGGACGGCATCGGCGGTGTTGTCGGCGAACTCGCGCAAACGTCCGCCGGGACGCCGCAGATGCGCGGCGCGACCGAGC
>JBAYTD010000094.1:0-11894 GCA_041675805.1 Lysobacteraceae bacterium | reverse complement strand
CGGTGTTGGGGTCGGGCGCGGAGGTCTCCGGGTCGTCCGACGAGACTGCAGGCGCGAGCCCGGTGCACGAGAGGTTTCGTGTGACGTCGTTGCCGGCGACGGTCACGAAGCCGCTCTCGTCGACGGTGATGTCGGACAGGGTCACGTTGCCTTGGACCACATTGTCGAACACGGCGAGGTAGGTGGTGCTCTGCCCGCTCACGGTGAGGTTGCCGCCGATCGTGGAGTGAGCGACCGCCCACGGGAGCGCGGCACCTCCGCTCAGGTCGTTGCCGCCGCCGCGGAGGGTGACGTTGCCGCCGATGGATGCGCGGTTGATGAGGAGTGAGACGGCATCGGTGGCCGCGACATTGCCCGCGACCGAGACGATGGGATCGCCCAGATCATCGCCGAGGAGCAGCAGCGAGTGCTCCATCGCCGTGACGTTCTTCGCGACGGTGAAGGAGGCGGCGTCTTCGACGTTCAGCATCGCGCCGCTGGTGACGGTGACACTGCCGGTGACGAGGATCGATGCCCCGTCTTCGACCCCGCACAGGCCGGCGACCGTCAGGCCTTCGGATTGATCGTCAGCGGCTGCCAGAGCGGCATCACCGCCATCGCGCTGTCCATCGTGCGCGACATCCAGACCAGCGAGGACATCGCCCAGGAGGCCTTCCTCAACGCCTGGACCAACCTCAAGTCGCTGCGCAGCAGCGCCAGCTTCCTGCCCTGGCTGCGCCAGATCACCCGCAACCTGGCCCGCGACCACCTGCGCCGGCGCGGCAGCGAGAAGCGCTACGACGGCGACATGGACACCATCCTCGCCATCGTCGCCGATCCGACCCCGGACCACCCCGAACTCCTGTCGCGCCAGCACGAGGAGAGCGTGGTCGCCGAGCTGATCGACGAACTGCCCGAGGACACCCGCGAAATCCTGCTGATCTACTACCGCGAAGGGCAGTCCTCCAAGCAGGTCGCCAGCCTGCTCGGGATGCGCGACGCCGCCGTGCGCAAGCGCCTGTCGCGGGCCCGGCAGAGCCTGCGCAACGAACTGCTCGAACGTCTCGGCAAGGCGGCGCTGGCGACCGCGCCGACGCTGGCCTTCACCGCCATCGTGCTGGGCAGCCTGAGCTTCAGCGCGCAGAGCATGGCCAGCACCGCAGCGGCCGGCGGCGCGGCGGCGGCCGGACGCGGGCTGAGCAAGTTCGCCCTCGGTGCCGGCGCGGCCGGGCGCGGTGCCTCCAAGCTGGCCTTCGGCCTCGCCGGCGGCATCCTGTTTGCCCTGGTGGTCAGCATCACCGCCATCGTGTTCGGCATCCGCCGCTACTGGGTCACCGCCATCGACGACGAGGAAAAGCGCCAGTTGTCCTGGTTCGCCGTCGCCGGCATCGGCGTCTCGGTGGTGTTCACCGCGCTGATGGTGTTCAGTTCGATGACCAACAGCCCGGTGCTGTCGCTGCTCAGCTTCATCGGCCTGATCGTCGCCATCGGCGTGTTCAACCTGACCTGGCTGCCGCGCATCCTCGCCCGTCGCCACGCCATCGAGGCGCGGGTGCAGCCACGCGCCGCCGCCCGCGCCCGCGCGCAGGAGCGCCAGCACGCCTGGGTCGGCCTGATTCTCGGCGTGCTGCTCGGCTCGGTCGGCCTGGCGATGGGGCTGTATCTGGGCGACGGCTTCTGAGCGCCGCCGCGCAGCGCTGCAGTCAGTCCTTCAGCGCGTAGATCGCCGGCAGGTTGCGGCCCTGCTCGTGGAAATCCATGCCGTAGCCGAACACGTAGCGATCCGGCGTCTCGACGCCGACGTGATCGGGCAGCAAGTCGGGCACTAGGCGGTCGTGGCGCTTCCAGGCCAGCACGGCGATGCGTACCTCGGCGGCACCCTGCTGGCGGCACCACTGGCGGATCGCCGCCAGCGTCGGGCCTTCGTCGAGGATGTCGTCGACCAGCAGCACGCGCCGGCCGGCCAGCGCGCTGGCCGGATGATGCAGCCAGTGCAGCGTCGCCCCTTCGGTGCTGCCCCGATAGCGGGTGGCGTGCAGGTAGTCGAAATCGGCGTCGATGCGCATCGCCAGCGCCAGTTGCGCGGCGAAGAACATGCCGCCGTGCATCACGGTGAGGAACAGCGGCCGGTCGGCACCGTAAACGGCGTCGATCTCGGCCGCCATGCGGACGATGGCGGCGTCGAGGGCGGCGCGGTCGTGGATCAGTTCGGCGTGCGCCAGGGCGTCGCGCAGGGACGGTGTCGAAGTCATCATCAGGCCAGTCGGGTCTCGGGATCGAGGACCGCGCGCTGCGCGGCGAGATAGCGCGGGTCGGTTTGCAGGCGCTGCCAGTCCGCTGCCGGGCGGCCGGCGAGACGGGCGACGACGCGCGGATCGGCGATGCGCTCGACGGCGGCCAGCGAATCGGCGACCAGATCCGGCGCGCAGACCAGTACCAGATCGCAACCGGCATCGATGTGGGCGCTGAGGCGCGCCGCGACGCCGCCGGCAGAATGCGCCGCCGCCATGCCGATGTCGTCGCTGATGGCGATGCCGGAAAAGCCCATCTGCCGACGCAGGATGTCGCCGATCCAGCGCCGCGAGTAACCGGCCGGATCGGCATCGACCGCCGGATAGCGCACGTGCGCCAGCATCACCGCCTCGGCCCCGGCGGCGATGCCGGCGCGGAACGGCAACAGGTCCTCGGCCTCCAGCGTCGGCAACGGACGCGGGTCGATGGCGTCGTCGAAATGGGTGTCTTCGAGCACCGAACCGTGGCCGGGGAAGTGTTTCAGCGTCGCCGCCATGCCGGCCTCGTGCATGCCCTGCACGTAGGCCTTCGTGAAGGCGGCGACGGTGGCCGGATCGGCGGAAAAGGCGCGCTCGCCGATGGCGCGGTTGCCGCGCCCGAGATCGACCACGGGGGCGAAACTGAGGTCGATGCCCAGCGCACGGATTTCGCTGGCCATGAGGTAGGCGTGCTGGCGCGCGGCGGCCAGTGCGCCGTCGGCGTCGACGCGCACGCGCTCGCCGAAACCGGCCAGCGCCGGCAAGGTGCTGAAGCCGTCGCGGAAGCGCTGCACCGGGCCGCCTTCCTGATCGACGCAGAGCAGCATCGGCCGCGGTGCGGCGGCGCGGATCTCGGCCGCCAGCGCCGTGACCTGCTCGCGGCTGGCGAAGTTGCGGCTGAACAGGATCACGCCGCTGACCGCCGGATGGGCCAGCCAGTCGCGTTCCTCGGCCAGCAACTGCGTGCCGGCGATGCCGATGATCAGCATGCAGGGGTTTCCCGGTGTTCGCGCTCGTCGGCCGACCATTGGCAGAACGGTCGCTGCGCCAGCGCGTTGTTGTAATAGCGGATGTCGTCGGTGATTTCGCGGCCGAGCCAGGACGGGCGGGCAAATGTCGCATCGACGGCCGGCAGCTCGATTTCAGCCACCACCAGCCCGGCATTGTCGTCGAGAAACTCGTCGATCTCCCACAGCATGCCGGCGAAGCGGACATGGTGGCGCAGCTTCTCGATCCGCCCGGGCAGGCACAGTTCGGCCAGCATGCACTCGGCATCGGCCGCCGGCACGGCGTATTCGAACTCCTGCCGCGCCACGCCGCGCTGGCGCGACTTGATGTTCAGCCACGCCTGTTCGCCGCCGATGCGCACCCGCACCGATGCCTTGTCGCCGCCCAGATAGCCCTGCGCCAGGCGCTGGCTGGCCTCCACCGCGTCGCGCCAGTCGTCGCTGGCCAGCAGGAACTTGCGTTCGATTTCAATCGCCATGCAGCATCCGGCAGGCAAAACGGGGCCAGAGTGTAGCGCCTGCGCCGACTTCGCACCGGCACCGCGCAAGGGAATAGACTGCCCGCCAGGCCGCCGCCCGGCGCGGGCACAACCCGAGGAAGGACATTGGACAACGCGCAAGCGCCCGCCGCCAGCGGCTCCCGGCTGTGGGGATACGCCAAGCCACTGCTGGCCTGGAGCGACCGCAAGCGCTCCTGGGGTTTCCTCCTGATCGCGGCAATCTCGGTCGGCCTGCCGGTGTTCGCCGGTGCCTGGCTGGGGCGTTTTTCCTCCGCCATCACCGCCAGCATGGGCGGGCTGGTCATCCTGTACATGCAGCAGACCGGCATCAGCCACCGCATGACCACCCTGATGGTCTGCTCGTTCGGCTTCGCGATGAGCTTCGCGCTCGGCGTGTTCAGCAGCTTCGACCCGGTCTTCTCCGCCGCCACGCTGGCCCTGACCGTTTTCCTGGTCACCGCGACCTGCCGTTTCCACGCCGTGCCGCCACCGGGCAGCTTCTTCTTCATCCTCGTCGCCTGCATGGCGCGCACCCTGCCCTTCGATCTGACACTGGCGGCGGAACGCACCGGCATCCTGCTGTTCGGCTGCATGGGTGCCTGTCTGCTGGCCCTGCTGCACGGCAGCGTGCAGGCTCTGCTGAAGCGCCCGATCCAGCCACCGCCGGAGCCGGCGCGGGACCGCCGCATCGCCGCCATCCTCCTGGAATCGGCGGTAATCAGCCTGTTCGTCGGCGGCGGCTACCTGCTGGCCCTGCTGATGCAACTGAACAACCCGTACTGGGTACCGATCTCCACCGCCGCGATCATGCAGGGCGCGACCTTCCGCGCCGTCTGGCATCGCAACGTGCATCGCACCCTCGGCACGGTGATCGGCATGGGCCTGGCCTGGCTGATCTTCTCGTTCTCGCCCAACGTCTGGGTGCTGGCGGCGCTGATCATGCTGCTGAGCTTCATCATCGAAGCCCTGGTGACGCGCAACTACGGCCTCGCCGTCATCTTCATCACCCCGCTGACGGTGATCTTTGCCGATTCCGCCATCGCCGCCATCGACACCGAGTGGCTGATCCTGGCGCGCCTGGTCGATATCGTGCTGGGCGGCCTGATCGGCTACGTCGGCGGCTGGGTGATCCATCACCCGAAATTCTTCCATCGGATCGAACGCTGGATGCTGGAACGCCGAGCGGCCTAACCCCGGTCGAACACCGCAATCGATTCGACATGGGCGGTATGCGGAAACATGTCCATCGCGCCGGCGGCGCTGAGCCGGAAACCGTGTTCGCGCACCAACAGGCCGGCGTCGCGGGCCAGCGAACCGGGATGGCAGGAAACGTAGACGATGCGGCGGACGCGCCGGGTCGGCAGTTGCGCGATCAGGGCGTCGGCACCGGTGCGCGGCGGGTCCAGCAGGATGCGCTGGTAGTCCTCGTGCAGCCAGGGTTCGCCGGCCAGCGGCTTGCTCAGGTCGGCGGCGTGGAAGCGGACGTTGCCGATGCCGTTTCCGGCGGCGTTGTCGCGGGCACGCTGGACCAGCCCGGCCTCGCCTTCCACGCCCACTACTTCGGCCGCGCGGCGGGCCAGCGGCAGGGTGAAATTGCCGAGGCCGCAGAACAGGTCGAGCACGCGCTCGTCCGGCTGCGGGTCGAGCAGCGCCAGCGCGTGGTCGATCATCTTCAGATTCAACTCGGCGTTGACCTGCACGAAGTCGAGAGGCCGGAACGCCAGCCGCGCCTGCGCCTGCGGCAACTCGAAAGACAGCGACGGGTTTTCCGGCCACAGCGGATGCACGGAATCGTTGCCGCCCGGTTGCAGGAAGATGCCCAGCCGATGCCGCTGACCGAAGGCGACCAGCCGGTCGCGGTCGGCCTCGCCGAGCGGATCGAGATGGCGGAACACCAGCACCGCGCCGTCATCGCCGGCGGCGACTTCGATCTGCGCGATGCGCTCGCGCGCGTCGAGGCCGGCGACCAGCGCGGCGAGATCGGCAATGCGCTCGCCGACGGCGGGAACCAGTACTTCGCAGCGCTGGATGTCGGCGATGAAACGCGGATCGGCGGCCTCGCGGAAGCCGACCAGCACGCGCTCCTTGGGGCGCACGTACTTCACGCCCAGCCGCGCCTTGCGCCGATAGCCCCAGACCGGCCCGGTCAGCGGATCGAGCACGCGCGCCGGGACCACCTGGCCGATGCGCTCCAGGTTCTCCAGCAGGATGCGCTGCTTGGCGGCGATCTGCGCCATCGGATCGAGGTGTTGCAGGGCGCAGCCGCCGCACAGGCCGAAATGCGGGCAGCGCGGCGTCACGCGATCCGGCGAGGCGCTCAACACCTCGACCAGTTCGGCCTGGTCGAACTTGCGCTTGCGCCGGGTGAAACGCACGCGGACGCGCTCGCCGGCCAGCGCGCCGGTGACGAAGATGGCCTTGCCGTCGAGGCGGCCGACACCGCGACCGTCGTGGCTGAGGTCGACGATGTCGAGTTCGAATTCCTGGGTCACGGGCGGCATGGCGGCAAAACGGCCGCGGATTGTCGCAAATCGGGCTGCCGCCTGCGCGGCGGCGTTCAGCGCATCGGCGTCGGCCGGATGGCACGCGAGCGCTGTCGGGTGTAGACGTAGACCGTGGCCGGCGGCATGTTGCGCAAGGTCATGCTGGCCCGGCGCACGTGCAGGCCGAGTTCGGCCAGCACCTCGCGATTGACCGGCGAGCGCGGCCCGTAGGTGAACTGGATGAAGCGACCATCCGCCCGCAGCACGGCGAACACCGCCTCCAGAATGCCCTGCTGCATCGTCCGGTTCATCGACAGCAGGCCAAGCCCGGACACCACCGCGTCGGCCGGGCCACCCTCGGCATAGCCGCTGAGCGCGACGATGGCGGGCAGCTCGCGGGCGTCGCCGCAGATCACGCGGGCATCGGGAAAGCGCGCCTGCAGGTGGCGGTGCAGTTCCTCGTTCAGTTCCAGCACCAGCAGGTCCGGCGCGGCGATGCCGTGCTCGATCAGGGCCTGGGTGAACACGCCGGTGCCGCCACCCAGTTCGATGACGCGGCGCGCGCCGGACGGCAGCTCGGCCACCATCTGGCGGGCGAGATGGTGGCTGGACGGCGAGATCGCGGCGATCGCCAGCGGATTCTTCAGCCACTGGCGGAAGAAACGCCACTGGTCGGGCGAAGGCCGCAGCGAATGGCTCCGACGCAGAGGATGTAGGCCGTCTCGCTTGCTCATCGTCGGTTCCGGAGGAAGGCTGGCTTTGTATCACGCGCCCGGATCGCGCGCCAAGGACGGACGACGGTGCTCATTCCGTACCGTCGTCGGCGTCGGCGTCGGCCGGCTCGGGCTTCCTGGTCAGGCTGGGCATCGGCAGGCAGGCGCGCCCCAGGGCGAACGCGCCCCAGCATGCGGCCACCAGGAAGCCGGCACCGGCGAGTCCGGCGCGCGAGATCAGCGGCCACGGCCAGATCATCGCGAAGATCATGTTCTTCAGCGAGTCCACGCTGAAGCCGATCAGGTACTGGATGATCTGCCCTTCGACGAAGCGCCAGCCGGACAGCAGGCCGTCGCGGGAATCCAGCAGCGCTTGGACCTCCAGGCCGACGAACACCGACAGCGCCATCATGCCGTAGAAGCCGCCGCCGGTCTTGTCGCGCACCCAGCGGTCCAGCACCGCATCGAGGCGGCGCGAAATCCACTCGTCCGGCAGGCTGCCGGCGGCCACCACGCCGGCATGGGTGATGAGGAACAGGCCGAACATGCCCGGCAGCCAGCGCATGCCGAAGAACAGCGCGCCGAGCAGCCACAGCAGCAGGCCGAGCGCGGCGGCAACGCCCAGCATGATCCAGTGCTCGCGTCTGAGCGTGCTGCCCGACGGCGCGGCGAACTGCAAGGTTTCCTTGCCCAGACGACGCCAGTCCATGAACCCTCCCCGATCAACGATGGGCAGCCGCCAACGCGACCCGATGCAGGCAGCGACGCGGCGCACGGCGTCATTGTGACGGCATCGGCGGCACGCGCGAAGCGCCGGAAGTCACTCGAAGCCGTTGCCGAAGATCATCGTCGACGGCGCGCCGCCGGGGCTGCGGCTGGCCTGAGCGGTGTTGCCGTGGGCACCGAGATTGACCCGCCCGCCGTTCGGCATCGGCTCCTGACTGAAGTCGGACGCACTCACACGCCCGCGTCAAACGCCCGAAGCGTGTCCGTGGTCACGCTTTCCTTTGCGTTCCACGTCCAGACTGCGCCAAAGTCCGCATTGGAATGGAGGGGTCATGTCAGGCTCGATGCTTTCCCTGATGGCACGCTGGTTGTTCCCACTGGCGTTGTTGGCGCTCCACGCACCCATGGCGCATGCCGACGGCAGGCCCCTGCCGCGAGAGCAGGCGGAAACGGTGCATGCCTATGTCGACAGAACGCGGGCCTGGCCGCGCACCGACTACGTGATGCGCGAAATCCGCCCCGACCTGGCCAGAGGCGAACTGGACAGACCGACTTTCCTGATCGAATGGTCGGGCACCCGCCCGGATGAAGAAGTTACCGAGGTGGACAAGCGCTTCCTCGTCTTCCTCGATACCCGTACCGGTCAGGTGGTCGGTGAAGATGGCATGCACCCCCGTGCCCCCCGAGAGGACCGCTCGGCCACTGCCGACGCTCACGCCTCACATTCGGGAGACATGCAATGAGCCGCCTGTTGCTGATCGCGTTGGCCTGGCTGTATGCATCAGCCGTGTTCTCGCAGAGCGCACCGGGTCCAGGCCAGTACGACTGGGAAGAGTTCGGCAAACGCATCAAGAAAAGTCAGGAAGTGCCTGCCCTTGGGCCGGAACTGATGGGAGATCACGTCAGCTTGGCCAACGGGGCGCTTACGTTTCGCGTCACCGACGTAAGTCTGCCGGGCAACAACACGTTGGCGGTGGAGTTTTCTCGCAGCTATTCCCTCTTCAACCGCCGGGATTACCCGGTAGAGAACACGCCTCTCGGTGATTGGGAGCTCGACACTCCCAGCATCAGCGCAGTCTTCAACCCGGATTGGGAAGTCGGCAACCCGCTGACAAAAAATCGCTGTACCAGCGCTGACAAGCCACTGGTCTCGGGATTTTCCCTGAGTGACTTCTGGCAGGGTCCGGAAATCAGGCTTCAAGGTGGTGGCGGTGGAGAGTTGTTGCGCACCCGCTCCACCACGCTCACACCCAGCGATGGACCGACCTACTACTGGGTCACCAACGATCAGGTCCACGTACACTGTCTGCCCAGCATTCAAAATGACTCGTCAGGTGAAGGTTTTGTCGCCGTCACACCCGATGGCACACGCTACCGATTTGATTGGATGGCGCAGACGGGCGAAGCGCCGCTGAAATCCCTGAAGATAGAGCTGGGTGGAAGCCGTTCCTGGGACGACATGGATCGCCGAAAGAACTATCTCTATGCAACCCGCGTGGAAGATCGCTTTGGAAATTACGTTGATTACACCTACACAAACGCCTGGAACCAACCTCCACGCCTGACACAAATCAGCTCCAGCGATGGCCGCACCATCACGGTCAACTACACAAACAACCGGATCAGCAGTGTCAGCGACGGCGTGCGCACCTGGACCTACGCCTATGGAATGACTCCCGGCAGGGTTTTGACGAACGCTCCAAACCAGCCACAGCGCCCCACGCTGACGACGGTCACGCTGCCGGATTACAGCTCCTGGACAATCGATTTTTCCCAGTTCACCGACGCCATTCTCTATTACAACGAGGCACCTGGAGGAGAAATCCTGCGCACATGCCGGATCAACGAACTGCCTCTGAACTATGCAGAGCAGCCGACCGGCACCATCACGCACCCCTCTGGCGCTCAGGGCGTTTTCGTGACCGACATTCGCGAGCATGGGCGCGCCAGTGTCCCGTTGAACTGTAGCAATGTACGGCTCATCGGCGGCCCCGGGGGAGGCAGACTGTCCAATCATCCCGCCGACGACGTCAACCTGCATGCCACCGCCTATTACGCCTTCACCCTCAAACAGAAATCGCTCAGCGGCCCCGCCACCACTCCGGCCACCTGGGAATACAGCTACACCCCCAACAAGAGTGTGCACCTGTACCCCGGCGTTACCTTCAACTATCCGGTCTGCACGCTGGGGCTAGCCTGTGCGGATCCGCCCTGCACATCGGAATCATGTGCCAGCGCCAGCGTCACCACCGTCACCGGCCCCAACGGCGAATGGGTCCGCTACCGCCATGGCAACACCTATGGCTACAACGAGGGAAAACTGCTCAACATCGAATCCGGTACTGGCCCCGGCAACATCTTGCGTACTGTCGTCAACACCTACGACCTGTCGGTGACCGACACCTCGACTTACCCAGCCTGGTATGGTGCCAGTCTGCGTTTGAACAATGATGGCTTTGCCAACCATTTTCCACGCCCGCTGCTGAGCACGCAGACCATCCAGCAGGGCACCAGTTTCCTGCGCACCCATCAGACGCTGGATTATTTTGCCCGACCCACTACCACCCGCCGGGAAAGCGCAACCGGACACAAGACCGAGTCCTATACCTACGAGGACAACACCAGCAAATGGGTGATGGGCCAAATCAAGACCGTCACCTGCCTGAGTGCCTCGCAGCCCGGCTGCACTGGACAAATCACGGCCGCAGCCACCTATGACCCCGTGCATGCCTCGCAATTGACCTACAGCGCCTTCGGCCAGGTGTTGCAGACGCTCACCTACAACACCAGCGCCTCCATCGCCAGCGGGCAGCGCGGCACCGTCAGCACCATCCAGGATGGCCACTACCACACCACCACACTGGCCAACTGGTACCGGGGCGTGCCGCAACTCGTTACCCATCCCGATGCCACCTCCCAACAGGCGGTCGTGAACAGTCACGGCTGGATCACGCAAGTCACCGACGAACTCTTCAACAGCACAAATTACGGTTATGACAGCCTTGGCCGGCTGACCAGCATCACGTGGCCAACCGGTGACAGCACGGTCTGGACATCCACCTCCAGAAGCTTCACCAAATCCTTCACTGCCGCCTACGGCATCGCGGCGGGTCATTGGCAGATGACGGAGACCACCGGCAACGCGGTCAAAGTCACCTACCTCAACGCCATGTGGCAACCCGTGTTGACGCGCGAGTACGACAGCACCGACCCATCGGGAACGGAACGCTTCATCAAACGCAGTTTCGACGGGAACGGACGAGAGACCTTCGCGTCCTACCCCGGGGCCAGCAGCAACCCGACCGACGGTACGTGGACCCTCTACGACGCGCTGGGTCGGGCCATCCAGCGCAGCCAAAGCAGTGAAATCGGCACCCTCCTCACCACCACCGAATTCCTCACCGGCAGCTTTGCCACCCGCGTCACCAACCCGCGTGGTTATCAGACCACCACGTACTATCAAACTCTGGACGAGCCGACGCTCGACTACCCCGTCAGCCTCAGCGAACCCGGCGGCGTCAGCACCTACATCGACCGCGATGCCTACGGCAAGCCCACCGCCATCACCCGCAGCGGCTACTGGAACAGCGCCTGGCAGTCCGCCACCCGCCACTTTGTCTACGATGCCCAGCAGCGCCTGTGCAAGCGGGTCGATCCGGAGTCCGGCGCATCGATTCTCGATTACGACGCCGCCGGCAACCTTGCCTGGAGCGCCCGCCACGGCACCCTCACCAGCACCAGCGATTGCCAGCGTGCCTCGGTACCGTCCGGCTCCCGGTCATGGCGCACCTACGACACCCGCAACCGCCTCACCGCCGTGGATCATCCCGCCGGCACCGCCGACGAGAGCTACAGCTATCACGCCGACGGCGCGCTGTTCACCGCCAGCACCACCGATGGCGGCGTCTGGACCTACGGCTACAACAAGCGCCGCCTGCCCACCGCCGAAACCCTTTCCATCGACGGCAAGACCTTTGCCATCGGCTATGCCTACAACAGCCTGGGCCAGGTCAACACACTCACCTACCCCAGCGGCCTGAGCGTCAGCTTCAACCCCAACGCCCTGGGTCAACCGCGTCAGGTCGGCAGCTACGCCAGCAGCGCCACCTATCACCCCGATGGCAGCCTGGCCGGCTTCAGCTACGGCAACGGCATCGTCCACAGCCGCACCCGCAACACCCGCGGCCTGCCCGCGCGCATGTGGGACAGCCTGTAT
>JBAYTD010000093.1:0-11964 GCA_041675805.1 Lysobacteraceae bacterium | reverse complement strand
TGGTAGTGATGCCCGATGAACGGCGGATTCCCCAGGATGTAATCCAGTTCCCCCGCCGGCACCACCTCGTTCCAGTCAATCCGCAGCGCATTGCCATGGATGATCGCCGCCGACTTCTTCAGCGGCAGGCGCACGACGTTTTCGCCGAACTGCTCGGCCACACGCAGGTTCATCTGGTGGTCCATCAGCCACATCGCCACTTGTGCGATCTGGGCCGGGAATTCCTCGATCTCGATGCCATGGAACTGGTCCACGTCCACCAGCACGTGGTCCTGCACGTGGGCCAGCACCGATTGCTGGGTGGCGAACTGGCGCTTGAGCACTTCCAGTTCCAGCGCGCGCAGTTCGCGATAGGCGATGACGAGAAAATTGCCGCAGCCGCAGGCCGGATCGAGGAACTTCAGCGTCGCCAGTTTGCGGTGCAGTTGCGCCAGCTTGCGCGCGTCGTTGCGCGCCTTGTCCAGTTCGGTTTTCAGTTCGTCGAGAAACAGCGGGCCGATCAGCTTGAGGATGTTCTTCTCGCTGGTGTAGTGCGCGCCGAGGTTGCGGCGGGCCTTGGCGTCCATCACCGACTGGAACATCGATCCGAAGATGGCCGGGCTGATGCGGCTCCAGTCCAGCGTGCTGGCGTCCAGCAGCAGGGCGCGCATCGGCGCGTTGAAATCGGCCAGCGGCAGCATTTCCCCGAACAGTCGGCCGTTGACGTAGGGCAGTTCGGCCAGTTGTTCGTCGAGTGTGGACTGGCGTTTTTCGACCGGTGTGTTGAGCACCTGGAACAGGCGCGCCAGCCAGCCGCCGAGATCGCCGCCGTCTTCGCCGGTGCGCTGTTCGATCAGGTCGTGGAAGGCGTGGCGCGGGAAGATGCCGGTGTCGTCGGCGAACAGGCAGAACAGCAGCCGCACCAGCAGCACTTCCAGCGCGTGGCCCTGATAGCCGGCGGCTTTGAGCGCGTCGTACAGCTTGCCCATGCGCTCGGCCGCCAGCACGTTGACGGGGTCTTCTTCCTTGTAGCTGCGCGTCTGGTAGCCGCTGATGAAGCCGAAGCGGCCGATTTCCTTGTGCAACTCGACCAGCGCGAACTCCACCGGCGCGGCGTCACCATCCAGGTCGTAAAGACGGAAGCGCTGGAAGTCGCTGACCAGAATGTATTGCGGTTTTTCCGACTCCTTCAGCCCGGCGAAGTAGTCGGTGGCCTGATCGAACGCCGCATCCAGATCGACCCCGGCGCTCTTGTGCTCGGCCAGCATCACGCCGGGCCAGAACACGTCGATGCGGCCGCTGCCCTTGCCGGTGAAGCGCCTGGCCTTCTGCTCGTACACGGCCACGCTGCGGCGCTTCTTGCCGAACACGTGGAAGAAGTCGTTCCAGAAACTCTGCGCCTCGGCGCGCTCGGAGGTTTCGCCGTCCCATTCGCGGGCAAAGGCGCGTGCGCGATCACGGATTTCGTTCAGGCTCAACGGCATGGCTGCTCCCCTGTGCAACCGGAGGATACCGCGAGGCGGACGAAACCCGAGCGAGGCTGTGGTCCAGAAGCACTGTTTGGCCTTCCTCGCTCCCAAAGCAGGGCCATCCGTGGCCCTTTCCGCGTGCGATACCTCAGGCCGAACGGTGTGACTGCTGGCCTTCGATACCTCAGGCCGAACGGTGCGGTGGAGCCGACAGAAGTACGGCTGGCCTTCCTCGCTAGGGCCATCCGTGGCCCTTCCCGCGTGCGATACCTCAAGGCCGAACGGTGCGGTGGGGCCGACACGCGCCACCCATTGCCCCTTGCTACCATTCGCCGCTGTCTCCAACCCCCGGAACGTCCATGAGCCAGTGGTCCATCGACCGCGCCCTGCGCACCTATTCGATCCCGAACTGGGGCGAGGGCTATTTCGATGTCGACGCGCAAGGCCGCATGCGTGTGCTGCCGCAGCGCGATCCGGCCAGCGCCATCGTCCTGCCCGAAGTCGTCGATCGCGCCCTGCAGGCCGGCTGCAAGCTGCCGCTGCTGCTGCGCTTCACCGACATCCTCGGCGACCGTCTGGGCCGCCTGCAGGGTGCCTTCGCCCAGGCGATGGCCGATGCCGGCTATGCCGGCGGCTACACCGCGATCTATCCGATCAAGGTCAACCAGCATCGCAGCGTGGCCGGCGAGTTGGCGACGCGCGGCAGCGTGGCGGATTTCGGCCTGGAGGCCGGCTCCAAGCCGGAGCTGATGGCGGTGCTGGCGCTGTCGCGGCCCGGCGCGCTGGTCATCTGCAACGGCTACAAGGATCGCGAGTACATCCGCCTCGCCCTGATCGGCCGCCGGCTCGGCCTCGACACCTACATCGTGGTCGAGAAGGCATCCGAACTGGCGGCGGTGATCGAGGAATCGCGCGCACTGGGCGTGCGCCCGGGGCTGGGCGTGCGCATGCGGCTGGCCTCGCTGGGCAAGGGCAAATGGCAGAACTCCGGCGGCGAGAAGGCCAAGTTCGGCCTGTCGCCGCGGCAGTTGCTGGACCTGGTCGAGCAACTGCGCCGGCACGGCATGGCCGATTGCCTGGAGCTGCTGCACTTCCACATGGGCAGCCAGATTTCCAACGTCCGCGACTTTGCCGCCGGCATGCGCGAGGCGGTGCGCTATTTCGTCGAGGTCAGCCGGCTCGGCTGTCCGATCCGCTACATGGATGTCGGCGGCGGCCTCGGTGTGGACTACGAAGGCACCCGTTCGCGCAGCAGTTGTTCGATCAACTACGGCCTCGACCAGTACGCCGCCACCATCGTCCAGCCGCTGGCCGATGCCTGCGCCGAGCACGGCCTCGCGCCGCCGCGCGTGCTGACCGAATCCGGTCGCGCGCTGACCGCCCACCACGCCGTGCTGGTGGCCAACGTCAGTGAAGTGGAGCGCGCCCCGGAAGGCGCGATGCCGCCGCCGGGCGAGGGCGAATGCGCGCCGATCCGCCACCTGCGCGAGTTGCACGCCGCGCTCGACGAGCGCTCGCCGGTCGAGGTGTTCCACGAGGCCGAACACCACCACGGCGAAGGCCAGGCGATGTACGCGCTGGGCCAGATCGACCTCGCCGAGCGCGCCGCCGTCGACGACCTGTTCCACCTCGTCGCCCAGGGTGTGCGGGCGCGCCTGCGCGGCGAGGAAAAAAGCCATCGCGCCGTGCTCGATGACCTCAACGAGCGGCTGGTGGACAAGTATTTCGTCAATTTTTCCGTGTTCGAGTCGATGCCCGATGTCTGGGCCATCGACCAGGTGTTCCCGATCGCGCCGATTGCCCGGCTGGACGAGGCACCGACGCGGCGCGGCCGCATCGCCGACCTGACCTGCGACTCCGACGGCCAGATCGAAACCTATGTCGACCACGGCGAGCTGGACAGCGCCCTGCCGCTGCACGCGCCGCAGCCGGGCGAGAGCTACCGCATCGGCTTCTTCCTCGTCGGGGCCTACCAGGACGCCCTCGGCGACATCCACAACCTGTTCGGCGACACCGACACCATCGACATCGCGCTGCACGGCGAAGGCTACGCATTGACCCGCTCGCGGCGCGGCGACAGCGCCGACGTGATGCTCGACTACGTCGGCTACGACCTCGCCGCACTGCGTCGACGCTTCGCCGAGATGGTCGCCGCCGCCGACCTGCCGCAGGCCGAGGGCGAGCGCCTCGCCGCCGCGCTGGAGGCAGGACTGACCGGCTACACCTATCTTGCCGATGTCGGCGCGGCGCATCCGGAGGCTTCGTCATGAAGGCAGGGTTCATTGGTCTGGGCGCGATGGGCGAGCCGATGGCCGGACATCTGGCCCGCGCCGGCCTGCTCGCCGTGGTCGGCAACCGCAGCACGGACAAGGCGCAGCGCATCGCCGCCGAACTGGGCGTCGTCGCCGCGGCCGATGCCGCCGCCTTCCGAATCTGCGACGCCGTCGCCCTGTGCGTCAGCGCCGACGCCGACGTGCTGCAACAGGTCGACGCACTGGCCGCCGCACTGCGCCCGGGCAGCGTCGTCATCGACCACAGCACGGTGTCGGCCGACACCGCCCACGCAGCCGCGCAACGGCTGGGCGAAGCCGGCATCGGCTTTGTCGATGCGCCGGTGTCCGGCGGCGTGGAAGGGGCGAAAAACGGAAAGTTGTCGGTGATGGCCGGCGGCAGCGAGGCCGATGTCGCGCTTGCCGGTCCGCTGCTGGACACCTACGCCCAGCGTGTCACCCACATGGGCGCGGTCGGCAGCGGGCAGGCCACCAAGGCGGTCAATCAGGTGCTGGTCGCCGGCATCGCCCAGGGCGTGACCGAGGGCCTCGCGCTGGGCGAAAAACTCGGCCTCGACCCGGACAAGCTGATCCCGACCCTGCTCGCCGGTGCCGCCGGCAACTGGTTCCTCGACAAGCGCGGCGCGACCATGCTGCGCGACGAGTTCGCCGTCGGCTTCAAGCTCGCCCTGCTGCACAAGGATTTGCGCATCGTCGCCGAGATGGCGAAACAGGCCGGCATCCGGCCGGTCATCATCGAGCAGTCGCTGGCCGATTATGCGGAATTGATGGCGCTGGGGCGCGGGGATGATGATATTTCGGCGTTGATTGCGTTGAAGCGGGGTTTTTCTGCCGGATGATGGGTTCACGGGGTTGCCCTGAACCTGCCTGACTTGGGGTTGTCGTCCGGGTTTCTGTTGTCCTGGCGTGGCAGGTTGTCGTTTGGGGGTGTGGCTTCACTCGCCTGACTGTGCGTTGTGGCTTGGGTTTCGTCCGCCTCGGCGGCGTCCGACCTCCTTTCTCTTGAGTCGCCAAGAGAAAGGAGGCAAAGAGATGGCGACCCGGGCATCGCGCCGTTGCCGCACAGCGGCAACGGTGCCCTGCGCTACTCGCCGCCTTCGGGCCGGCGCAAACTCGGCCATCCATGGCCTCGAACATTCGCGCCTTTCCCCCGAAGCCGGCTGCGTTGCTCGGCGCGATGACGGGGTGGTGGAGCGGAGAGCCAGAGCCGAAGCCCGTGTAGGTCGGCTCAAACCGCGAAGCGGTGGAGCCGACAGAGGCTTGGAGGCACCACACCATTCGCATTGATATCGAAGGCTTGAAATCCCCACACCCGTTCGCGCTGAGGTATCGCACGCGGGAAGGGCCATGGACGGCCCTGCCTTGGGAGTGAGGAAGCGTATGCCTGGACACTTCAATACACCGCTGGCAATGCGCTTCCTCGCTCCCGCATGTCCTTTCAGCGTTTTGCGCTGGCCAGCCAGTCGCGGGGGGAGCGGCCGGTGCGGGCGCTGAAGGCGCGGGACAGGGCGGAGGGGTTGGCGTAGCCGAGGTCTTCGGCCAGGCGTTTGACGGGGTGGCCTTCGCGCAGGCGTTCCTGGGCCAGGGCGATGCGCCAGTCGCCGAGGTAGTCGGCCGGGGTCTGGCCGATCACTTCGCGGAAGCGGTTGGCGAAGGCGGTGCGCGACATGCCGGCGCGGGCGGCCAGGCTGGCCAGGGTCCAGTGCTGGCCGGGGGCGTCGTGCAGGGCGATCAGGGCGCGCGCCAGGCGCGGCTCGGACAGGCCGGCGATCAGGCCGGGACGCACGCCGGCTTCCTCGGGATGGTCGAGCAGCCAGCGCAGCAGTTGCAGCAGGACCACCTCGAACAAGCGGTCGGCAAGCAGGCGATGGCCGCAGCGTGCCTGGTCGGTTTCGGCAAACAGCAGGTCGAGTGCGGCGTGCAGGCCGGGCACGCGGTGCAGCGGCAGGGCGATCAGCGGCGGCAGGGCGCGCGCCAGCGGGTTGCGTGCGCCGCCTTCGAATTGCAGGCGGGCGCAGGTCAGGTCGGCACCGCGCGCCGGCGACTGGAGAAAAAGATGCGTACACGGACGCGGGTACAGCAGCACGCTGGGCTGGTCGAACTGCATGCGTCGCGGCAGTTCGCGGCTGCCGGGATGGCCGAGGTCGAGTCGGCCGCGACGCAGCACATGAAGGTAGCCGTGGCCGTCATCGGCGTCGAAGCGCTGCGGGACGCACAGCGCGCCGCTGTGGTGCAGTTCGGCGCGGACGCGGAAGCGTTGCAGGATGCCGGACAGGCGATCGGTGGAGTCAGGCAAGGTTTGCACGAATAGATATGTTTCGTGTACGGATTGATCCCGATTGTACAGAAGATCGGCGCACACTATGTCCCGCAAGTCCCCCATCCCCGACATCAAGGAGGTTTCCCATGTCCCACGTCCAATTGCCCACCGCCACCGACGCTCCCGCCGCCAGCCAGCCGCTGCTGGCGCAGATCCATCAAGCCTTTGGTGCCACGCCCAACATGTTCCGCGCGGTGGCCAATTCGCCGGCCGCCCTGCAGAGCATGTGGGCGGCCTTCGGTGCCCTCGGCAAGGGCCGTCTCGGTGCCCGGCTCGGCGAGCAGATCGCCGTCGCCATCGCCAATCGCAACCGCTGCCAGTACTGCCTGTCGGCGCACACCGTGCTCGGCCAGAATGCCGGTGCCTCGGCCGCCGAGATGGGCAAGGCGCAGGTCGGCCAGTCCGACGATCCGCGCACCGCCGCCGCGCTGGCCTTCGCGCTCAAGGTGGTCGAGCAGCGCGCCCAGGTCGACGCCGCCGATGTCGCGCGCCTGCGCGAGGCGGGTTTCGATGACGGCGAGATCGTCGAGCTGATCGCCCACGTCGCGCTCAACCTGTTCACCAACTACATCAACGTGGCACTGGACGTTCCGGTCGATTTCCCGCTCATCGACCTGAAGTGAAAACCCGGCGGCGCGGGCCGTCCTCTGGTCCGCGCCGCCACCTTGCCAAGGAGACAGACCGATGAAGATCGCCGTTCTCGACACCTACGTGCAGCGCCCCGACGGCCGCCGCATGCATTTCGATATCCTGGTCCGCGACCAGGCCGCCGACCGCGCGCCTGAAGTGGTCGAGGCGCACGGCCGTCGCTATCTGGCCGCCAAGGGCATCCCGGCCGAGATCCTGAACGCCCGCCATTGCCGCTTCTGCCACATCGAAACCGCGCCGCCGGCGGTGCAGGCGGAAATCGAGCGCAGCGGCTTCGCCATCATCGAGATGGAACACTGCGACTGAACACGGCACCGGCGCGACGGTTGACGGACCCGTTACCCTGTCGCCCATGCATCCGTTCTCCCGCCTGATCGGCTACGGCCGACCGTTTCGCCGACGTGCCCTGCGGGCGTCGGTCTATTCCGCGCTGAACAAGGTCTTCGACGTGCTGCCGGAGATCTTGATCGGCGTCGCCGTCGACGTGGTGGTGAACCGGAAGGACTCCTTCCTGGCGCGGATGGGCGTGGTCGATCCGGTCGACCAGCTCTGGCTGCTGGCCGGGCTGAGCATCGTGGTGTGGGCGCTGGAGTCGCTGTTCGAGTACCTGCTGGCGCTGAACTGGCGCACGCTGGCCCAGGACCTGCAACACAGCCTGCGCCAGGCCGCCTACGAGCACGTGCAGAAGCTCGCCCCGGCCACCATCGAGCGCGCCCGCAGCGGCCGGTTGATGGCGCTGCTGAACGAGGACGTGAACCAGATCGAGCGCTTCGTCAACACCGGCGTCAACGAGCTGATCCAGGTGGCGCTGTCCTCGCTGCTGGTCGGCGCGGTGTTCTTCCTGCTGACAGCGAAACTGGCCGTGCTGGCGATCCTGCCGGTGCCGCTGATCGTGGTCGGCGCATTCTGGTTCCAGCGCCGCCTCGCGCCGCGCTATGCCGCCGCCCGCGAAGCCGCCGCCGGGCTGTCGCAGCGCATCGCCAACAACCTGATCGGCATGCCGACCATCCAGGCCTACACGGCGGAAGCCTTCGAGGCCGAACACCTGGCGCAGGCCTCGGCCGCCTATCGCCATCGCAATGCCGAAGCGATCCGCTTCGCCGCCGCGATCACCCCGGTGATCCGCATGGCGATCCTTGCCGGCTTCGTCGCCACCCTGCTCTACGGCGGCCTGCTCACCCTGCGCGGGGAACTGGGTGTCGGCAGCTATTCCGCCTTGGTCTACCTGACCCAGCGCCTGCTCTGGCCGCTCACCCATCTGGCCGAGATGACCGACCTCTACCAGCGCAGCATGGCCTCGGTGCAGCGCGTGTTCGGCCTGCTCGACACCCCGGTCGAGCATCCGCCGGCCAGCGCCGAACTGGCGCAGCCGGTGCGCGGCGAACTGCGTTTCGATAACGTCTCGCTGAGCTACGACGGCCGTCCGGCGCTGCGCGGCGTGACGCTGGACGCCCCGGCCGGAGCCACCATCGCCCTGGTCGGCGGCACCGGCAGCGGCAAGAGCAGCCTGCTCAAGGTGCTGCTGCGCTTCGTCCGCCCCGATGGCGGCCGCGTGCTGTTCGACGGCGTCGACATCGCCGCGCTGGACCCGGCCGAACTGCGCCGGCAAATCGGCTACGTCGCCCAGGACGCCTTCCTCACCGACGGCACGCTGCTGGAAAACATCGCCTACGGCGACGCCGCGCCGGATCGCCCCCGCGCCCTGCGCGCCGCGCGCGAAGCGGAGGCGATGGATTTCATCGACGCCCTGCCGCAGGGCCTGGACAGCCCGGTCGGCGAGCGCGGCCTGAACCTGTCCGGCGGCCAGCGCCAGCGCATTGCCCTGGCGCGCGCCCTGTACCGCGACCCGCGCGTGCTGATCCTCGACGAAGCCACCTCGGCCGTGGACAACGAAACCGAAGCCGCCATCCAGCGCTCACTGGAACACGCCGCCGCCGGCCGCACCGTCCTGGTCGTCGCCCACCGCCTGTCCACCGTGCGCCAGGCCGACTGCATCCACGTCATCGAAGCCGGACAACTGCGCGAATCCGGCACCCACCACGCCCTGCTCGCCCGCAACGGCGCCTATGCCGCCCTGTGGCGACTGCAAACCGGCGACAGCCCGGACCGCGACGACGGGCTTTCGGCAGCGGAGAAAGGCGGCGAAACGTTGATCAATGTTGATTGTGGTGGGTGATTGGGGATTGGTGATTCGCGACAGCCTGCCGCCTGCCGGCTCTTGCTCCGGCTCTTGACCTTCCTTCCCCGTCATCGCGCCGAGCAACGCAGCCGACTTCGGGGGAAAGGCGCGAATGTTCGAGCGCATGGATGGCCGAGCTCGGCCGCTGCGCGTCTACGTCGAGCTGCGCTCGAACGCGCCGGCCCGAAGCCGGCGAGTAGCGCAGGGTGAGCCGGGGCTTGATGTTTCGCCATCAGGGGGAACATCCCGGCGAACGCCCGCACAGGGATGTGCGGGCAGGTCAACGTTCCACGGATGGATGCCGGCCTTGACGCTTGTCGAAGGCAACGGCGCGATGCCCGGGTCGCCTTTCTTTTGGTCACTTTTCTTTGGCGAAACAAAGAAAAGCGACTCGGCCGCCGCCTAGGCGGACGAAACCCGAGCCACAAGGCACCAGCAGGCGAGTGAAGCCAATTCAGCAAAGAATTCAAGCGCTTGCATACCCCAGCCGGATTACAGGGGCCCCGCCACAAGACCGGCTCCGGTCAACCTGGATCATTGACGGCCGATAGGCACGTGCGCAGCCATACGCCGCGTTTCGTCCATCGCCCGGATCAAGCCGCCGCCGCGCGCAGCGCTTCAGGGTGAACCACCGCCACCCGCAGCAAGGTCCGGGCGGCCCCGGTCGGCTCGCGTCGCCCCTGTTCCCAATCCTGCAAGGTGCGCACCGACACCCCGAGCAGGGCGGCAAACTGGCTCTGCGACAGCCCCACGCTGGCGCGCGCCTGCGCTGCGGCAGTCAGTTCAACCTGCGTCTCGCGGGCAGCCTTGCCCGAATTCATCTGCCTCACGGCGGCAAGGAGTTCCTCGCCCAACTCGCGGCCCGTCATTGCCTTGTCCTTCGTGCTCATAGCGCCTCCTTGATCGCCTTCAGCAGGTGCGCCGGGATGTTTCCGCGTACCGCCTTGGCATACATCGTCAACAGCCAGATTTCTCCCTCGGCCAGACGGTTGAAATAGATCACCCGGACGCCGCCACGCTTGCCGGTGCCTGCGCGCTGCCAGCGCACCTTTCGACACCCGCCGCTGCCGGAAATCACCTCGCCCGCTTCCGGGTTGGCGGCGATCCACGTGCAGAACTCGATGCGTTCCTCTTCCGTCCAGAGAATGGCTGCGCGTGCCTTGAAGATGTCGGTTTCGGCCACGGTAAGCATGCCCAGATTATACGGCAAAGCCGTACGAAAGAGGTTCAACGCCGACTCGCGCGGACTGATCTCCAGCACGGACGTTGGCGAAGCTCCTGCCACCAATCACCAATCATCCAATCCCGCTCCCACCACAAGACCGCCCCCCGTTTGACCTGGATCATTGGCCGCCGCCCCCGGCAGCACGATCCTGCCTCCATGCGAATGCGTATCGTCCGTGCCTGCCGATGACCGGTCATGTCGTGCTCAAGCTGCTGCATCTGCTGGCCGCTTTCGTGTTTGTCGGCACGGTGTTCTTCGAGGTGCTGATTCTGGAGTCGGTGCGCCGGCATGTGCCGGCGCGGGCGATGCAGGCGGTGGAGATCGGCATCGGTCGGCGTGCGCGCCGGTTGATGCCGTGGGTGTTGCTGCTGCTGTACGGCAGCGGCATCGGGCTGGCCTGGTCGTACCGGGCGCTGCTGGCGCATCCGCTGCACAGCAGCGTGGCGCTGCTGATAAGCGCCAAGATCGTGTTGGCGCTGAGCGTGTTCGGGCATTTCCTCTACGCGATGACGCTGCACCATCGCGGCGCGCTGGTGGCCGGGACGTTCCGCCGCATCCACGTCAGCCTGTTCCTGCACATGCTCGGCATCGTCACGCTGGCCAAGCTGATGTTCCACCTCGGCTGGTAAGGGCCGTGCGCCGGACCTGCGATTTCCGCTTCCCCGGCGATTGGCCGAGAATGGCGCGATGAACCGTCTTTCCGCCGCCTCCGAAGCACCGCCATTCAGCGCGCCGTGCAGCGAGGAGGAAGTCGTCGCCCTGGTCCACGACTTCTACGCCCGTGTGCGCCGCGATCCGCTGCTCGGGCCGATCTTCGACCAGCACATCGACGACTGGGACGCCCATCTGGCGCATCTGACCGACTTCTGGTCGGCCGTGCTGCGTGGCACACGGCGTTTTCGCGGCGCGCCGATGGCCAGGCACATGGCCCTGCCGGGCCTGCGGCCGATGCTGTTCCAGCGCTGGCTGGCGCTGTTCGGCCAGGCCACCGAGGCCAGCGGCAACGCGGCGCTGAAGGCCGAAGCCGACCAGCGGGCGATGGCCATCGCGCAGACTTTCTGGCAGCGCTATCGCATCGAAGGCCATGACGCCGTGCTCCAACGGGCCGGCTCGGGCGGCATCGAAGCGGACGCGTGAATCCGTTGCGTGCGCGGTTGCCGGCGCTGCGTGCCGGCGTGGCGGCCCTGGTCATCGCGCTGTTGACGGCGTGCAGCGCCTCGACATCGCTGAGCCGGCATGTCGTGACGCCGCCGACGCAGGCCGGGCGGGCGACCTTCGACGATGCCACCCGCGCCCGGTTCCTGCATATCGCGGGCGCGCGACAGGGCCGCACGGCGCTGGATACCGGCGTCGAGCTGGCCTGGTACGCCATCGAGCCGGGGGACTATCGCCTGGACTACCGGATCGACATCGAGGCGATGCGCCGGGCGTCCGCACTCATCATCGGCTTCGATTTCCGCGCAGCGCCGCTGCCGCCACCGGCACCGGTCGGCACGCTGATCCTGTTGCACGGCTGGGGTCTGGACGGCGATGCCCTGTTGCCATGGTCGCTGCACTTCGCCAATGCCGGCTATCGGGCGATTGCCGTCGATCTGCGCAATCACGGTCGATCCGGGCGGGCGAGCGCCGGGTATGGCACGCGGGAAGCCATGGACCTGGCGGCGCTGCTGCGGGTGCTGCGCGAGCAGGGGCTGGCGACTGAACCGGTGCACCTGTTCGGGGTGTCCTATGGCGCGGTCACGGCGCTGCTGACGGCGGCCGATCCGCAGACCGGCATCGGCGGCGTGGTCGCCCTGGAGCCCTTTGCCCATGCCGGCTCGGCCATTCGCGACATGCTGCCGACCATGCTGAAG
>JBAYTD010000092.1:0-11990 GCA_041675805.1 Lysobacteraceae bacterium | reverse complement strand
GTGAAGGACCGTTCGGCGCGTTGCAGGCCGCTGCCAGCATCGCCGCGCGGCTGCGAACTTGGGAGGCACTGGCCCCGTGGACGGGACGCCACTGGTATCCGGGCCGCGCCGTCATCATCACCCGCAACGATCCCGTCGCGCGGCTGTACAACGGCGATGTCGGCCTCTGCGTGCGGGTCGCCGGCGCGCATGGTGAGCCGGTGTTGCAGGTCGCCTTCGAGCGCCTGCCCGATGCCGAGGCGCAGGACGCGGCGGCCGTGCGCCTGTTCGATCCCTACACCCTGCCCGCCCACGAGGACGCCTTCGCACTCACCGTGCACAAGAGCCAAGGCTCGGAGTACGACCACGTCGCCGTGCTGCTGCCGCCGGACCCGGAATCGCCGCTGCTGGTCCGACAGACGCTCTACACCGGCCTGTCGCGAGCCAGGCGCTCGCTGGAGCTGTGGAGCACGCCGGCGTCCACCGAGCGCGCACTGAGCACCCCGCTGGCCCGGCATGGCCGGCTGGCGCAGCGGATCGTGCAGGCGGAGAACTGAGCCGAACCGCTGCCGGCTACGTTGTCAGCCGGCGAAGCGGTCGCCGATCAACTTCACGGCGCTGGCCACGCCGTCCTCGCCGGCCATCTGCGCGGCGAGGCGGCCGGCCTTCGCGGTGAGGTCGTCCGATTGCGCGATGCGCCGCATGGCGGTGGCGATCCGATCGGCGGTCGCCGAGCGTCGGCGGATGGGGCTGAGGGCGACGCCGAGCCGTTGCAGTTCGCAGCCCCACAATTCCTGCTCGGCGCTGTGTGCGACGACGACCGACGGCCTGCCCGCGCACAATGCGGCATGCGAAGTGCCCGCCCCACCGTGATGGACGACCAGGCTGCACTGCGGAAAGACCCGCGCATGCGGAGCGGAATCCAGATAGTGGACCGTGGCGCTGGAGCGCAAGCCCAGTTCCCGCCAGCGCGGTGCCTGGATGACGGCACGGGCGGACGCGGTTTCCGCCGCCTGGGTCAAAAGGGCGATGCTGCGCCGTGGGTCATTGCCCGACAGCGCGCTGCCGAAGGTCATGTAGGCCGGCGCGGGGCCGGCGGACAGGAAGGCCCGGAGCTCCTCCGGTACGGCGTCTTCGCCTGCGGAAAGCGCGGGTTCCAGCGCGCCGCATACCCGATAACAGTCCGGCCAGTCGGGTTGTGGCGTGCAGATCGTCGGGCTGATCGCCAGCAAGGTGAGCTGCGGCGAGGCCCACACCTCGTCGATCAGGTCACGCGCCGCTGCGATTCCGTGCTGCCGACGCAGCCGGTCGGAATATTTCTTCAGCCGCGCGTTCAGCATCCGCCTGGCAAGCCACCAGGCCAGACGATTGCCGAGCCTGCCCAGATCGGGAACGCCGGCCGGTGGCTGGAACGCGGACGGCACCGCGCCGTGCACCAGCGCAACGCTGACATGGCCACGCCCGTGCCGGGCCGCCGCCGCGCCCAGCGGATAAAGGAAATAGTGGCCGATCAGCAGGTCGTTGTCGGCGCACAGCCGCTCGGCCGTGGCGAACAGTTCCTTCTCTACCGGCAGCAACAATTGTTCGATGGCGATCTGCGTCTGCCGGATGGCATCGCGCTCGCCCTGCATCGCTGCGCCGATCCGCTCCAGTCGCTGGCGGTCGGCGATCACCGGCGAAGACACCGCCTGGAAGCGGAAGCCGGCGCCGTCGCCAGCGTCCTCGGGCAGCTCGCCATCGACGCAGGTGGCGGCCAGGGTGACATCGTGGCCGGCGCGTTGCAGCCCTGCGGCCAGTGCCATGAAGGGCCGGATATCCCCGTGGCTGCCCCAGGTCTGGATGCCGATCTTCACGTCTCGTCGCGGGTCACCCGCAGCACTTCGTCGACCGAGGTGACGCCGGCCAGCACCTTGTCCCAGCCATCGTCGATCATCGCCGGGGTGTGCTGGCGGGCGAGGCGGGTCAGCTCGGCTTCGCCGGCACCGCGATGGATCGCCTGGCGCATCGCCTCGTCGACCATCACCAG
Organism: Lysobacteraceae bacterium; assembly: GCA_041675805.1. GTDB lineage: Bacteria > Pseudomonadota > Gammaproteobacteria > Xanthomonadales > Xanthomonadaceae > JANNWF01. Next base: position 9,985 of record JBAYTD010000092.1, on the reverse strand, counting down.
TTCGTACAGGCCGGAACGGCCGCGATAGCCGCCGTGGCGGCCGCCGGTGTCGGCGGGCGGACGATGGAAGGTCAGGCCATCCTGATGGGCACGGCCGAAGGCGGCGATTTCCGTGACCGTCGGCGCATACGCCTGGCGGGTGGCCGGGTCGAGCACGCGCACCAGCCGCTGCGCCAGCACGCCGAGCAGGGAGGAACTGAGCAGGAACGGTTCGATGCCCATGTCGGCGAGGCGGGTGACCGCGCCGACTGCGCTGTTGGTGTGCAGGGTGGACAGCACGAGGTGGCCGGTGAGGCTGGCCTGGACGGCGATCTCGGCGGTTTCCAGATCGCGGATTTCGCCCACCATCACCACGTCCGGGTCCTGCCGCAGGATGGCGCGCAGGCCGCGCGCGAAGGTCATGTCGACGCGCGGGTTGACCTGGGTCTGACCGATGCCGTCGAGGTAGTACTCGATCGGATCCTCGACGGTGAGGATGTTGCGGGTGGCATCGTTGAGGCGGGTCAGCGCGGCGTACAGCGTGGTGGTCTTGCCGCTGCCGGTCGGGCCGGTGACCAGGACGATGCCGTGCGGGCGATGGATCAGCTGGTCGATGCGCGACAGCGTGGCGTCGTCCATGCCCAGTTGCGACAGGTCGAGGCGTCCGGCCTGCTTGTCGAGCAGGCGCAGCACGACGCGTTCGCCATGGCCGGCGGGAATCGTCGACACGCGCACGTCGACCGGCCGGCCGGCGATGCGCAGGCCGATGCGGCCGTCCTGCGGCAGGCGCTTCTCGGCGATGTCGAGCTTGGCCATCACCTTGATGCGGCTGACCACCGGCTGCGCCACGGCGCGCTGCGGGGCGAGCACCTCGCGCAGCACGCCATCGATGCGGAAGCGCACCACCAGACGGTTCTCGAACGGCTCGATGTGGATGTCGGAGGCGTTCTCCTTCACCGCCTCGGTGAGCAGGGCGTTGATCAGGCGGATGATCGGCGCGTCGTCCTCGCTCTCCAGCAAATCCTCGGGCTCGGGCAGGGCGTCGGCGATCTGCTTCAGGTCGAGCCGCTCGTCGAAGTCGGCGACCATGGCACGGGCGTCATCGGTGCCGGATTCGTAGAGGTCGCGCAGCAGGCGGTCCCAGCCATCCGCCGCCACCCGTTGCAAGCTGATCGGCACGCCGCAGTGGCGGCGCAGTTCAGCGATCACCTCCGGCTGCACGCCGGGGCGATGGGCGACCACGGCGGCATCCGGCTGCCAGGACAGCACGGTGGCGCCATGCCGGCGGGCGAAGCCGAAGCCGGGTCGCGGCGGCGGGCTGGCCGCATCGCCCGCAGCGGCGGACGCTTCACTCATCCGCCGCGTCCTCGTCCGCGCGCAGCGGCGGCGGCGAACGGAACAGATCCGCCGGCAGGGCCGGCAGCAACGGCTGGTTGTCGCCGTGGTAGCGCAGCTCGGTGTTCTCGCGCAGGCGCAGTTGCTCGCCGCGCAGGAAATTGTACTTCTCGCTGGAGATCGACGCCTCGGTGGCGGCGTCGCGCAGGATGCGCGGGCGCAGGAAGATCATCAGGTTGCGCTTGCCGCGCTTGGAGGCGCGCGACTTGAACAGGTTGCCCAGCACCGGGATGCGGCTGAGGCCCGGTACGCCCTGGATGTTCTCTTGGGTCTCCTCGGAGATCAGCCCGCCGAGCACCAGCAGGCCGCCGTCGGCCACCATCACGCTGGTGGTCAGCTCGCGCTTGCTGGTGATCAGGTCGGAGGCACCCTGCACGTTGGCGGCCAGCGAGGACACTTCCTGCTTGATGTCGAGGCGCACGCTGGTACCCTCGTTGATGTGCGGGGTGACCTGCAGGATGATGCCGACATCCTTGCGCTCGATGGTCTGGAACGGCTGCGTCGGCAGGTTGCTGCCGCCGTTGCTGGTGTTGGTGTACTGGCCGGTGATGAAGGGCACTTCCTGGGTTACCTTGAACTCGGCGTCGTGGTGATCGAGGGTGACCACGGACGGGTTGGACAGGATGTTGGCGCGCACGTCGCCGCGCAGCGCCTTCACCAGCGCACCGATCTGGAACAGCGGGATGTCGCTGCCGGGCAGGGTCACGGTGCCGCTGAGATAGCCGAGGTTGAGGCCGCTGCCGACCGCGCCGTAAGGGTTGGTCAGCGCGCCGACGATGCCGCCGGAACCGCTCTGGCCGGGGAAATTGGTGCCACCGATGACGCCATTGGTCAGGCCGCCCTGGCCATCGTTGTCGACACTGGTGGTCTGCCATTGCACGCCGAGCTCGTCGGCCAGCTCGTCGGTGACTTCGGCGATGATCGCCTCGACCAGCACCTGGGCGCGCGGCACGTCGAGCTGGCGGATCACCGAGGACAGCTCGCGGAACACCGCCGGCGAGGAGGTCACCACCAGCGAATTGGTGCCCTCGTGCGGCTGGATGGTGGCCGGCTTGGCACCTTCGGTCTTGGCCGCGGTGCCGGTCAGCGTCGCCGCCACGCCTTCGAGGATCGGCACCAGGTCGGCGGCCTGGGCGTAGCGCAGGTAGACCACCTGGGTGTTGTCGCCGGAGGCCAGCGGCGTGTCGAGATGGGCGATCAGGGCACGCAGGCGCAGGCGCTGGGCGCGCTCGCCGGACAGCAGCACCGAATTGGTGCGCTCGTCGGCGATCAGGCGCAGGCCGCCGGGTGCCGCCGCCGCGCCAGCGGCACCGGCCGGCTCCAGCGCGGTCACCGTGCGGACGATTTCCGCCGCGTTGGCGTGGCGCAGTGCGATCACTTCCACTTCCGCATCGGCGGCGGTGTCGATGCGGCGGATGATGGCGATCAGGCGGTCGACGTTGGCGGCGCGGTCGGTGACCAGCAGCGAGTTGCTGTTGGCATGCGCCAGCAGATGGCCCTGCTGCGGCATCAGCGGACGCAGCAGGGCGGCCAGTTCCTGCGCCGGGACGTGGCGGACGTCGATGATCCGGGTCACCAGATCATCGCCGCTGCCGCTGGTCAGCAGCGCGCCGGCGTCCTGCGCGGCGACCGCTTCGGGCAGGATCTTGACCATGTTGCCGGACGGCACCGCCGCGTAGCCGTGCACGCGCAGCACCGACTGGAACACTTCGTAGACCTCGTCGGCATTCATCTGCCGACCGGAAATCACCGTCACCTTGCCGTCGACGCGCGGATCGACGATGAAGCTCTTGCCGGTGATCTCGCCGACGGTCTGGATCAGCACGCTGATGTCGGCGTTCTGCAGGTTGATCGCATGCCGGCCGTTGCCCGGCTGGGCGGGCGCGGGCGGCATCACGGTCGGCGCGACGATCTGCGGCGTCTGCGCCGACAGCAGCGGGGCCAGGGCGAGGGTGAGGCAGAGCGCGGCCAGCGCGCGGATCACGGATCGGGACATGGGCAGGCGGAAATCCGGGTGGATGGGCATGGTAACGGTGCCGGGCCTCAGAGGCCGACGGTGATCTGCATGGACTGGCCGTCGCGCTGCACGGTCAGCACCACGCGGCGGGCGTCGCGCAGCGCGCTGGCCAGTTGGTTGGCGCGTTCGCGGCCGTCCAGCGGGATGCCGTTGACGGCGGTGATGATGTCGGTCGGGCGCAGGCCGCTGCGCGCCAGCAGGTCGGAATCACGACCCACCGACAGCCGCACGCCGGCGAAGCGGCCGTTCTCCAGCACCGGGAACACGCTGACCTGCTTGGCCAGTTCGGCGATGTCGGTGCCGGCGGCGGCGCGGATCGAATCCATGGCGGGCGCGCCGACATTGATCGCCGGGTTGACGAAGGGCGGCGGCGCAGCGGTGTTGCGCGGCACGCCTGCCGGCAGAGCGGCGGTGGCACTCACGCCACGTGGCGCGGCGGCAGCGCCATCACCGGCTGTCGGCAGGCTCAGCGATTCCTGCGCGCCGTTGCGGCGCAGCAGCACGCGCCCGGCCTGGATGCCGACCAGCTCCGCGCCCCCGGGCAGGCTGTCGCCAACCCGATAATGCTGATGCTGGCCGCTTTCGTCGGCGATGATGGCGTAGCCGGCGTCGGAGGCATCCTCGTTGAAGGTGCCATGCAGGGTCAGCCGCAGACTGGTCGCCGGTGCCTGCTGGGCCAGTTGCGCCAGGCTGACACCGGCACCCGGGTTGCCGAACAGATGCCATTTCGACAGCGTCACCGCCGGCGTCGCCAGACCCGTGGCCGCCGCCGGCAGGGCCGCCATCGGCGTGACCGGAATGGCCGGGCCGGCGACCAGCAACCAGATCAGCCCGACGCACCGCCACAGCAGCCAGACGCCGGCCAGCGCGATGGCCCAGAGTGCCAGCCGTGCGGACAGGCGGTCGGCAGCAAGCGCGTCGAACATGCTCTCGAGATGGCCTACACGAAGGCCGGCACTGTAGCAGACGGTGGTCGCCGGCCGCGCCGCGCCGCGCGCTTCATTCGACGGTCACGCTCTTGGCCAGGTTGCGCGGTTGGTCGACGTCGGTGCCGCGCAGCACGGCGACGTGGTAGGACAGCAACTGCAGCGGCACGGTGTAGAGGATCGGCGCGGCGATCTCGCCGCTGGGCGGCAGTTCCAGCACGTGTTCGTGGTGCATGCCGTGGCGGACCCGGCTGTCGGCGAAGACGAACAACTGGCCGCCGCGGGCGCGCACTTCCTCCATATTCGACTTCAGCTTGTCCAGCAGGTGGTCGTTGGGAGCCACCGCCACCACCGGCATGGACTCGTCGACCAGCGCCAGCGGGCCGTGCTTGAGCTCGCCGGCCGGGTAGCCCTCGGCGTGGATGTAGGAGATTTCCTTCAGCTTGAGCGCGCCTTCCAGGGCCACCGGGAACTGCGTGCCGCGGCCGAGGAACAGGGCATGCTGGCGCGGCACGAAATGCTCGGCCAGGGCGAGGATGTCGGCGTCCAGTTTCAGCGCCTCGGCGATCAACCCGGGCAGCGTTTCCAGCTCGCGCACGCCGGCGGCGATGCGCGCCTCGTCGGCACCGCGCAGGCGGCCCAGGTGCAGGGCGAGCAGGGCCAGCGCGGTGAGCTGGGTGGTGAAGGCCTTGGTCGAGGCGACGCCGATTTCCGGCCCGGCGCGGGTCATCAGTTGCAGCTCGGACTCGCGCACCAGCGAGGACTCCGGCACGTTGCACACCGCCAGCCGGGCGAGGTAGCCGCGTTCGCCGGCCATGCGCAGGGCGGCCAGGGTGTCGGCGGTCTCGCCGGATTGCGAGATGGTGACGAACAGGGTGTCGTCGCCGACCACCGGCTGGCGATAACGGTATTCGCTGGCGATCTCGGTGCTGCACGGCAGGCCGGCCAGCGACTCGATCCAGTAGCGGGCGACCAGGCCGGCGTGGAAGCTGGTGCCGCAGGCGACGATGTGGACGGCGCGGGCGCGGGCGAGCAATTCGTCGGCACCGACGCCGAACACGTTGGACAGCACGCGGCCATTGGCGATGCGCCCTTCCAGGGTGTCGGCGATGGCCTGCGGCTGTTCGTGGATTTCCTTCAGCATGTAGTGGCGGTATTCGCCGCGCTCGACGGCGTCGAGGCTGAACGTCGATTCCTTGATCGGCCGCTGCACTTGCTGTCGCGCGGCGTCGAACACCCGCGCGCCGTCGTGGCGCAACTCGACCACGTCGCCCTCGGCCAGATAGCTGAAGCGCCGCGTCAGCGGCAGCAGGGCATGGATGTCGGAGGCGATGTAGTACTCGCCTTCGCCATGCCCGAGCACCAGCGGCGAGCCACTGCGGGCACCGATCAGCACGCCCGGCTCACGCTTGGACATCACTGCCAGCGCATAGGCACCGTGCAGACGATCCAGGGTCTTCTGCGTGGCGAGCAGCAGGCTGTCGCCGCCGCGCTGGTAGTGCTCGATCAGGTGGGCGACCACTTCGGTGTCGGTGTCGGAACTGAACGTGTAGCCGGCGGCGAGCAGTTCCTCGCGCAGCTCGGCGTGGTTCTCGATGATGCCGTTGTGGACCACCGACAGGCTGTTGCCGGACACGTGCGGATGCGCGTTGGCCTCGTTCGGCACGCCGTGGGTCGCCCAGCGGGTATGCGCGATGCCGCTGTGGCCGTCCAGCGGCGCGGCGGCCTGCAGCGCTTCCAGGTCACGCACCTTGCCCTTGGCGCGGCGGCGCTCGATGCCGTCGGCACCGAGCACGGCGAAGCCGGCGGAGTCGTAGCCACGGTATTCCAGGGACCGCAGGCCCGAAATCAGATCCCGGGCGATGTTGCGCTGTGCGCTGATGCCGACGATTCCACACATGATGCTTGTCCGTCCTCTGGCTCTAAGGTTGTTCCACCGGCTAGTGTAGTCCGCGCGGGCGTGTCGATGTTCCGCCCGGCGGTGGCCGGAGCGCCGGTGTGGCCGACCATGCGCCGCTCGGGCGACTTGCCAGTTTCGTTGTGCGCCTGTTAAAATTCCGAGTCTTGATTCGATGGCGAGGCGTCCCGCGTTGCCGTCGCGTCCGATTCCTACCGGAGTCGTCGCGTGTCCGATCTTGCCGCCCGCAGCGGGCAACTCGCCAGACGCATCATGCTGGCCCAGGTTGTCGCCACTGCGCTGGTCGCTGCCGGTTTCGCCTTCGTCGGCGGCCGGGCCGCACTGGGCGCTGCAATGGGCGGGCTGGCGGTCATGCTGGGCGCGGTGATGCTGGCCTGGCGGACGTTTTCCGGAGCCGTGTCCGGCGCGGATGGCGCGCTGATGCGGCTGCTCGGCGGGGTCGCCCTCAAATGGGCGGTACTCGCGGTGATGTTGTACCTGGCGCTGGCCGTGATGGCGCTGGACCCGCTGGCGGTAGTGTGCGGTGTCCTGGCTGCCCTGGTCGCGAACCTGGTCGCGATGGCATTCAAAAATTGAAGGGCATGACCGTGACGATCCAGTCCGGTTTCAGGAATGGTCCGGCCTGCGCCGAACCGTTCCGTTCCATGCGCGCCTGCCTCCCGCTTGGTGAGGGTGGTGCTCGGTTCATTCAAGACAAGCGCCCGTCGAGTGTCGGGCGCTTCGGCGTGGGCGCGACGCGCCCGACGTGCGCTCAGGCGGTGTGCTGATCATGGCAAGCAACGAACAACTGACTCCCACCAGCTACATCCAGCACCATCTGCAGAACCTGACCCATCAGGTCGGCGATGGCGGCTTCTTCACCCTGCACGTCGACACCCTGATCAGCTCGGTGCTGCTCGGTCTGCTGCTGGTCTTCCTGTTCTGGCTGGCGACGCGCAAGGCCACCGCCGGCGTCCCCGGCAAATGGCAGGCCTTCGTCGAAATCCTGCTCGAATTCGTCGACAAGCAGGCGCGCGACACCTACCACGGGTCGAGCAAGCTGGTGACGCCGATCGCGATCACCCTGTTCTTCTGGATCCTGCTGATGAACATGATGAAGTTCATCCCCGCCGATTTCATCGCCAAGCCGCTGGAACTGCTCGGCGTGGCGTACTGGAAGCCGGTGCCGACCGCCGACGTCAACGCCACCCTCGGCATCTCGATCAGCGTGTTCTTCCTGATGCTGTTCTTCGCCCTGCGCGCGAAGGGTCTCGGCGGCTTCACCAAGGAATTCCTGGTCGCCCCGTTCGGCAAGTGGATGATGCCGTTCAACCTGATCCTCAACATCGTCGAGTGGGTGTCCAAGCCGATCTCGCTGGCGATGCGACTGTTCGGCAACATGTTCGGCGGCGAGATCGTCTTCCTGCTGATCTGGGTACTCGGCGGCGCCAGCCTCCTCGGCCTGATCGGCGGCAGCGTGTTCGGCCTCGGCTGGATGATCTTCCACATCCTCGTGGTGCCGCTGCAGGCGTTCATCTTCATGATGCTGTCGATCGTGTACCTCAGCCTGTCCGAGGACAGTCACTGACGCTTTTCCGCTTCACCCTTCGTCTTTCACCCCCTAGATATCCGTTCCGGAGAAAACCATGGAAACTTTGTCCGCCCTCGCTTCCGTCCAGGCCTCCACCGTTCTGGCCATCGGCATCATGATCGGCCTGGCCGCGCTGGGCGCCGGTCTGGGTCTGGCCATCATGGCCGGCAAGTTCCTGGAGTCGGCCGCCCGCCAGCCCGAGCTGATCCCGGTGCTGCAGGTGCGCATGTTCATCACCGCCGGCCTGATCGACGCCGCCTTCATCATCAGCGTCGCCGTCGGCCTGCTGTTCGCCTTCGCCAGCCCGTTCCTGGTTGGCGGACTGGCACCGTAAGGTTCCGGAACGAACCCGACGGGCCTGCCGCCCGCCCTTGCGGCATGCGGCAGGTTGATTGGGAAGCCCGACGGCCCAGGCCCGACGGCTTCCCGAGCACAGGCAGAGCGCACCCATGAATCTCAATCTGACCCTGATTGCCCAGGCACTGGCTTTTGCCTCGCTGATCTGGCTGATCGCCACCTTCATCTGGCCGCCGTTGCTCAAGGCCATCGAAGAGCGCCAGCAGAAGATCGCCGAGGGCCTAGCGGCCGCCGACAACAGCCAGCGCGCGCTGGCGCAGGCGGAAGAAACCGTCGCCGAGGAACTCAAGGCCGCGCGCAGCAAGGCCAACGAGATCATCGAACAGGCACACCAGCGCGCCAACCAGATCGTCGACGCCGCCCGCAGCGAGGCCCTCGCCGAAGGCGCGCGGCAGAAGGCGCTGGTCGAGTCGGAGATCGAAACCTCCGCCAACCACGCCCGCGAGAGCCTGCGTCAAGAAGTCTCCGCGCTGGTCGTTGCCGGTGCCGAGAAGCTGCTTCGCCGCGAGATCGACGCCAGCGCCCACAAGGCGCTGCTCGACGACCTCGCCGCGCAGCTCTGATCGCCGGCCCGGAGCGCTTCGACGATGAACAGCAACGCGTCCACCCTGGCCCGCCCGTACGCCCGCGCGGCGTTCTCGCTGGCCCACTCCCATGGCCGGCTGCGGCCGTGGTCGTCGCTGATCGCCTTCGCCGCGGCCATCGCCGCCGATGATCGGGTCGCCGCCCTGCTGGATCACCCCGGCATCGACGACGACACCCTGGTCGGCCTGCTGCTGCCCGAGGGCGACGTCGACCCGACCTTCCGCCAGTTCCTGCACGTGCTGGCCGAGAACCGCCGGCTGTCCGTGCTGACGGAAATCTCCGCGCAGTTCGAACTGATGCGGGCGCAGGCGGAACAGGTGGTCCGCGTCACCGTCACCTCCGCCGCACCGATGCAGGACGCGGAACGCGCCCGCCTGGCCGACTCGCTGCGCCGCCGCTTCGACCGCGAGGTCGACATGCGCCACGAAGTCGATCCCGACCTGCTCGGCGGCGCGATCATCGACGCCGGCGACCTGGTCATCGACGGCTCGTTGCGCGGCAAGCTGTCGCGGTTGCAGACCGAACTGGCACATTGATCCGACCCCGCGCGGCGGGCCACGGCCCCTCGCCCGGACACGCACCACATTCAAGGGCGGACCCCGGTTCCGCCGCACAGGAAACCAAGATGGCCACCACCACGCTCAATCCGTCCGAGATCAGTGAACTGATCAAGACCCGCATCGAGAAGGTCAAGCTCGCCGCGGAAGCCCGCAACGAAGGCATCGTCACCAGCGTCTCCGACGGCATCGTGCGCATCCACGGCCTGGCCGACGCGATGCAGGGCGAAATGATCGAACTGCCCGGCGACACCTACGCCCTGGCGCTGAACCTGGAGCGCGACTCGGTCGGTGCCGTGGTGCTGGGCGACTACGAGCACCTGCGCGAAGGCGACGTGGCCAAGACCACCGGCCGCATCCTCGAAGTGCCGACCGGCCCGGAACTGCTCGGCCGCGTGGTCAACGCGCTGGGCCAGCCGATCGACGGCAAGGGCCCGATCGACGCCAAGCTGAGCGCGCCGGTGGAGCGCGTCGCCCCCGGCGTGATCTGGCGCAAGTCGGTCGACCAGCCGGTGCAGACCGGCTACAAGTCGGTCGACGCGATGATCCCGATCGGCCGTGGCCAGCGCGAGCTGATCATCGGCGACCGCCAGACCGGCAAGACCGCGATGGCCATCGACGCCGTGATCAACCAGAAGGGCACCGGCATCAAGTGCGTGTACGTCGCCATCGGCCAGAAGG
>JBAYTD010000091.1:0-12102 GCA_041675805.1 Lysobacteraceae bacterium | reverse complement strand
GCGCGAGCGCCTGAACGTGTCCCGCGCCGTGCTGGCGGCACGCCTGCGCACCAACCCGCGCACGTTGGAAAACTGGGAGCAAGGTCGCGCCAAGCCGAACGCGCAAGCCGCGTTGCTGATCCGGCTGGTGGAGCGCTATCCGGAAACAACGGAGCGCCTGACGACGGTTTGATTGCCGCAGGTTGGTCCCGGGTGGCTGCGCTTGCCGGGGGTTTGCCGGGTCGTTGGTGTAGGTCGGATCAAGCGCCACAGGCGTGGATCCGACGTTCTCAGCCCTTCCTCGCTCCCAAAGCAGGGCCGTCCATGGCCCTTTCCGCGTGCGATACCTCAGGTGGGTGTCGGATCCACCGCTTTGCGGCTTGATCCGACCTACGCGCGGGCAGCGTGTAGCCCGGGCAAGCGCAGCGCACCCGGGGCGAACGGGGTGGGCTCTCAGGCTGCAATCCGTTCGATCTTCTCTACCGCTTTGCCCAGAGCGTGGCGTGCTTTTTCCAGGTCGTGATCGGCTTGCAGGTTGAGCCAGAAGCGTTCGCTGGTACCAAGCGCGGCGGCCAGGCGGACGGCGGTGTCGGCGCTCACGCTGCGCTTTCCCAGCACGATTTCGTTGATCCTGCGCGGCGGTACGTCCATGGCACGCGCCAGTGCGTTCTGGCTGATGCCCAGTGGCAGCAGGAATTCTTCAAGCAGGACTTCGCCGGGGTGGATGTTGGGCAGTGTGGTCATGGTGTGCGGTGTCAGTGGTAGTCGATGATTTTCACGTCATGCGCGTTGCTGGCGTGCCAACGGAAGCAGATACGCCATTGGTCGTTGATGCGGATGCTGTGTTGGCCTTTGAGGTTGCCCTTCAATGCTTCCAGCCGGTTGGCCGGTGGGGCCCGCAGGTCTTCCAGTGTCACAGCGGCGTTGAGCATGCGCAGTTTGCGGCGTGCTGCCTGCTGGATGTCCGCTGGCAGCCTCCGGGACATCGTTCCGCCCCAGATTTTTTTGGCTTCCTTGTCGGCAAAGCTTTGGATCATGGGGCGACTGTAACGCCATGCGTTATATAACGCAAGACGTTACGCTGACCGAAGTTCGGGTGTCGGATCCACCGCTACGCGGCTTGATCCGGGCTACTTGCTGGCAGCTTCCGGGACCGGACGATCTGCTGGCGGAGCGGGCGCTGCGCCATCCGGTGGTGGTGATCGAGGTGTTGGCGGAAAGCACGGCAGCGCATGACCGCGGGGCGAAGTTTGCCGCCTATCGGCAGTTGCCGGATTTGCGCGAGTACGTGTTGATCGACCCGGACCGGCGGACCATCGACCTGTTCCGCCACGCCGAGGGCGGCGATTGGCTGCTGGCGACGCAGGATGCGCAGCGCGGGTTGATCCTGCCTTCGCTGGATTTCGAGGCACCGTTGGCGGCGGTGTTCGAGGATCTGCCGGCGGATGCGCCGGCGACGCAAGGCGAGGCCGATTCGGCAGCTTCCGGTTGAGCCGGCGTCGGCGTTGACGGCGGCGGGCTGGCGGGCTGGCGGACCGCGGCCCGATTCACGCGCGGTGCCGCCCTCCTCTATCCCAGCGCCGCCCAGCGCGTCCGCAGCTCATCCAGGCACAACGCCGCTGCCGCGCCCGGCGACACCCTCGCCGCCAGACTGGCCTCGGGATCGCCCTGCGACCAGCGCGCCGGGTCGGCGGCCTGCCGGTATGCCTCGCGAAACGGCACGCCCTGGCGCGCCAGATCGACCGCGAGGTCGGTCGCGTACATCGAATCTTCCAGCGCCGCGCGCATTTTCTCCGGCTGCCAGCGCAGGCGGCGCAACAGGTCGGGCAGCAGGCGCAGCGCTCCCAGTCCGCGCATGAAACCGTGTACCAGGCCGCCCTTGGCGAACTGCAAATCGCGGTGATAGCCGGACGGCAGCGACAGCAACTGCTCGATCTCGCAGCGCGCCGCCGCCACGCTGGCGTAGCTGGCGCGCATCAGTTCGACCACGTCCGGGTTGCGCTTGTTGGGCATGATCGAACTGCCGGTGGTGTACTCCGGCGGCAGCGCCACGAAGCCGAACTCGGCGCTGGTGAACAGGCTCAGGTCCCAGGCCAGCCGGCGCACGTCCAGCAGAGCCGAGCCCAGCGACTCCAGCGCCGCCAGTTCGAACTTGCCGCGCGAAAGCTGTGCGTAGGTCGCCGCCACCTGCATGCGCGCGAAGCCCAGCGCCTGCGTGGTGTGGTCGCGGTCCAGCGGCAGGTTGACGCCATAGCCCGCCGCGCTGCCGAGCGGATTGGCGTCGACCCAATCCAGCGTCTGCGCCGCCCGCTGCGCATCGTCGATGAAGGCTTCCGCCCAGCCCGCCCACCACATCCCGGCCGACGACACCACCGCGCGCTGCAAATGCGTGTAACCCGGCAACGGCAAAGCGGATTCTTCTTCCGCCCGCTGCAAGGCCACGTCTGCCGCCTCACGGCACAGGGCGCGCACCTGGTGCAGCCGATCCTTCAGCCACAGGCGCGAGGCGACCAGCACCTGGTCGTTGCGACTGCGGCCGGCATGGATGCGCCGCCCGGCATCGCCCAGCCGCTGGGTCAAGCGCGCTTCGATCGCCGAATGGCCGTCCTCGTAAGCCGCGTCCAGCACGAATGCCCCGGAGCGGAAATCCGCCGCCAGCGCCGACAGTTCGCGCTCCAGTCCGGCCAACTCCTGCGCCGACAGCATGCCGATCCGGCACAGTCCCTGCGCATGCGCGCGGCTGGCCTCGATGTCGAAGAGGAAGAACTCGCGATCAAGGATCACATCCTCGCCCGCGCAGAAGGCCTGGATGTCGGCATCCACCGCCACGCCGGGCTTTTGCCACAGCAGATCGCTCATCGCGCCGGCCTCACAAGGAAAGGCCGGCGATTATAGAAGCACGGCGACGCGGCGAAGCGCCATCAGCGTCGCAGACAGGCGATCTTCAGCCCTGCGCGGACGAGCGCCGCACGGCGATCAGCAGCACCAGCCCGCCAAGCAGCAACAGGGCCCAGGTGCCCGCGCTGGGGATGAATTGCGGCGGTGTGGCGACCAATGCGCCGGTGCCTGTCAGGTCGAAGCTCTGCGTGGAGGCATTCACTTGAACGGTGACCGTCTGCTGCGGCACGGGACCGACGGCGGTCGGGGCGAAAGCGTAGGTGAGCACGCAGGTGGCACCGGCCGCCAGAGTTGCCGGCTGGGCGCCGCAACTGCTGCTTTGCAGGGAGAACGGCGCGCTCACCGATGTCCAGGTGAAATCACCTGCGGCGGTGCCGGTGTTGGTGATCGTCGCCGACAGCGTTGCGCTATTGCCGACGCCGATGGACCCGAAATTCAGGACCGGCGGCGCGACGCCCACATCCGGAGCGAGCACTGTTGCCGCGCCGAGCAACGAGAACGGAGCGCCCAATTGGGTGCTCGTGCCGGAATCGATCATCGGGCCCCAACCTGGGGTCGCCGGCGAATACTGCAGTGCATTGCCGGTGGTGACCTGGCCGGGAATGGTGATCGGCACTTGCCAGGGCCCGGAGGCCAGCGTCCCGCCTATCTGCCAATCCAGCCAATAGGTACCGGCCGGCAGGCTGACTCCGCCGCTGCCGAGATCGGCCGTTATCGACATGACCGGTCGCCGTGTGTCGACCGCCGCCCCCGGAAGATCGGAGACGCGGTAGACATTGGTCCAGGCGGTAGCAAGGAAAAGATCGTCGGTCAGGTTGCCGAACACCACGCTGCTTCCGGGCGCGTCGGGCACGCCATCCCAAATCTGCAGGCGCACTTCGTTGAGCGTGGAAGTGGTGGTGGAATCGACCTGGAATGAATACAGCTCGACCACATCGATGCGCCAGACTTCCCCGGCGGGCACGGTGAAGTCTTCGGCCGCCCTGCGGTCCCCGGCGATGGAGACGAGCCTGCCGAACGAATTCATGCCCAAGGCATCGAACTGCACGACGCTGATGTCCGCGCCGCCGAACCCGCCTCCGGGTTGCGTGACGAACGGGCCGTTGTCGAACAGGAGCGTCATCCCGCCGCGGGTTTCCGGAATGGCCGATCCGGGTGCCGAGGTGGGTGCCTGGGAGATCACCGGGGCCGAAGGATCGACGCCATCGTCATCCTGGCCCATTGCCAGCATCGGGAGCGACAGGGCAATCAAAGACAACGCCAGTTTTTTCATGACAGCACTCCTGTTTGAATCACGGTTGCAAGCCCATGCGATGGCCCGCCCATTCTAAGCCGTATGCGAGCGGATATCCGCAAATTCACAGTTATTCACGAACTCTACCAGTAGTGGATACGGTTTGTGGCACTCTGCCGCACACCTTCACCCCTCCCCCGCCACCTCCCACTCCGACATCAGCAAGGTGTAGAGCAGGCGTTCGAACTCGGGTTTGAAGCGGCGGGTGACGTCGGCCGGGTCGGGGATTCGCTCGGCGTCGGCGATCAGTCCGAAGTGGACGCGGCCCTGGTGGCTGAACAGGCTGATGCCGGTGCCGATGCGGCCGCTTTGCGGCACCCAGAACATCAGCCGGTCGATGCGGCGGCCGGCGAGGTAGAGCGGTTTGCGCGGGCCGGGGACGTTGGTGGCGACGAGGCTGGCCTTGCGGGTGAGGAAATCCAGCGCGGCGCGTTGCACGGGGGAGGCGGACATGCCCAGCGCGGCCAGCGCGCCGCAGGTCGCCTGCGCCTGTCGGGATGCCTTGAGCCGGTCCATGTTGCGGTGGACCTGGCGCAGGCGCTGCACCGGGTCCGCCTCGCCGATCGGCAGGTCGAGAAAGACCAGGCCGAACTGGTTGCCCAGTTCTCCGGGGCGGATGCTGCGGCGCAGGTTGACCGGCGTCATGGCGCGGATGTCGACGCCGTCGAGCGCATCGCCGCGTTCCAGGAGATGCCCGCGCAGGGCACCGGCGGCCACCGACAGCAGCACGTCGTTGACGCTGCAACCGTAGCCGCGACCGACCGCCTTGACCTCGTCGAGGTCCAGCGGCTCGGCCCAGGCGCAGCGCTTGCTGCCACCCAGCGGGCCTTGCAGGGCGGTGGCGTGGTCGTCCGGCAGGGCCAGTGCCTGCGCCAGTTCGGCAACGATGTCGCCGCCATCGCGGGCCAGCGCCACGGCGCGGGCCGGGTCGTGGTAGAGGTCGAGGCCCTTGCGCAGCAGGCCGGAGGTGCGCTTCATGACCTCTTCGACGCGCTGCACCGCCTGGCCGAACTGTTCGATGACCGGGCCGAACAAACCGCCGCCATCGCCGTACTCGTGCTGGTCCGGCCAGGGCGGCGGGTCGTCAGGTACCGGCGCGGCGAAGTCGGGGCCGGGGTCGGTCAGCGTGCGCAGCACCTGGACCAGGGCGAGGCCGTCGGCGTAGCAATGATGGATGCGAGCGACCACGGCGCTGCCGCCGAGGTAATCCGCCAGCAGATGGAATTGCCACAGCGGCCGGGCGGTGTCGAGCGGCGTCGAGGCCAGTTCGCCGACCCGTTGCTGAAGCTCGCGTTCGCCCGCTGAGCCGGGCAATTCGAGGCCTTGCACATGCCATGACAGGTCGAAACCGGGGTCGGTTTCCCAGTAGGCGAGCACTTCCAGGTCGACCGGGCGCTGGCGAAAGCGCGGATAGGCGCGGAAGCGCTGCGCCACGCGCTGGCGCAGGGTGTCGAGATCCAGCGGCGCGGCGAGGATCATCACGCCGGTGATCATCATCAGGTTGTCCGGCTGCTCCATGCGCAGCCAGGCGAGATCCGCCTTGGCCATCGTGTCGCGCCGCGCGCGCGCCGTCTGCATGCCCGTCTCCGCGCCCTGAATGCCCGATGATGGTGCGCGGCCGGCAAAGCGGGCGTCAACCTTCAGCCGCGAGGGCGGACGCCTATACTTCGCGCCAGCAACGACCATCCAGAACGAGGCCGACCATGCCGGACCCATCCGTGGCGACTCCCGCGCGCTCCTGGCGCCCGCTGCACTGGCTGCTGCCCTGCCTGCTGCTGGCCCTCGTCGCCTGCGGCGGCCGGCAGGAAACGCCGCCGGTGCCGGTCGAGCCCGGGCAGGTCGAGGACGGCGGCCGGTTCGCCCTGCTCGGTGCCAGCGGCGATCCTTACGAAGGCCGGCCCTCCTTGCTGCTGCGCTTCAACCGTCCGCTGGCGGCCGGGCAGCCGTTCGACGAGCGCATCCAGGTCAAGGATGCGCAGGGCGCGGCGCAGAGCGGCGGCTGGATGCTGGAAGGCGATGACAGCACCCTGCTGCGCTTTCCCTACGTCGCCGCCAACCAGACTTTCAGCGTGAGTGTGGCGGCGGAGCTGGAAGCCGCCGATGGCAGCCTGCTCGGCCAGCGGCTCGAGTCCAGCGTCCATTCCGGAGAGTTGCCGGCGCTGCTCGGCTTCGCCAGCCAGGGCAGCATCCTGCCGGCGCGCGGCAGCGATGGCCTGCCGCTGGTGGCGGTCAATGCCAACGAGGCGGATGTCGAGTTCTACCGCGTCAAGCCGTCGTCCTATTCCGATTTCTTCGCCCGCTGGCAGCGCAACGGCCAGCGCAGCTGGTGGCAACTGGAGGAGATGAGCCGGCTGGCCGAGCCGGTCTACGCCAACCGTTTCGCCCTGCCGGATATCCGCAACGAGCGCAACATCGCCCTGTTGCCGGTGCAGACGATCACCGAACTGCGTCCACCCGGCCTGTATGTGGCGGTGATGAAGCGTCCCGGCCAGTTCGATGGCCAACTGGAAACCACCCATTACATGGTCACCGACCTCGGCCTGCATGCGCGCAGCGCCGGGCGCAGGCTGTCGGTACACGTCGCTTCGCTGGACAGCGGCCAGCCGCGCGGCGGGGTCCAGGTCGAGGTGCTGGACAAGCACGGCAAGACGCTGCTGGAAGGCAGCACCGATGGTGCCGGCCAGGTGTCCTTCGACTACCGCCCGAAACCCGAAGACGTGCTGATCGCCCGCGCCGGCGGCGAGCTGACCTTGTTGCCGTTCCGCCAGCCGGCGCTGGACCTGAGCGATTTCGTCGTCGACGGCCGGCCGTACACCGATCTGGATGCCTACGCCTGGTCCGGCCGCGATCTGTATCGCCCCGGCGAACCCTTGCAGGTGTCGATCCTGCTGCGCGACGCCGACGGCCGTGCGCTGCCACATCCGCCGCCGCTGTTCGCCCGCCTGCGCCAGCCCGATGGCCGGCAATTGGCGGCGCGCACGCTGGAGCCGGGCGAACTGGGCTATTACCGGTTCGAGCGCCCGATCGCCGAGGACGCCGCCACCGGCCGCTGGAGCCTGGAACTGCGTCTGGACCCGGACAAGGGCGAGCCGGTCGGTCGCTTCGATTTCCGCGTCGAGGAGTTCCTGCCGGAGCGCCTCAAGCTGACCCTGGACAGCCCGCAGCAGCCGCTCGCGCCCGGCCAGCCGTTGCCGCTGCGCATCGAAGGTGCCTATCTGTACGGCGCGCCCGCCGCCGGCAACCGGATCAAGGCGGAGCTGCTGCTGCGCCCGGACACCCGCCCGGTCGCCAGCCTGCCGGATTACCGTTTCGGCGATCCGACCGTCGAAACGCCAGCCGAGGCGCTGCCGGTGCTGGACGAGAAACTGCCGGACAGCGGTGTCGGCGAGCATCAATTGCCGCTGCCCGAGCAGCTCGCCGCCAGCACCGCGCCGGTGCAACTGCGGCTGGCCGCCAGCCTGTTCGAGTCCGGTGGCCGCGCCGTGCGCCGCTCGCTGGTCCGCACCATCTGGCCGGCCGAGTTCCTGGTCGGCGTACGCCCGTTGTTCGACGAGGACGAAGGCGCGCCGGCCAATGCAGCGGTCGGCTTCGAGGTGCTGCGCGCCGATGCCCAGGGCCGGCTGTCGGCGGCCGCCAACCTGGAAGTGACCCTGCTGCGCGAGGAGCGCGACTATCGCTGGAGCTGGGTCGATGGCGAGGGCTGGCGCAGCGACTACACCCGCCGCTTCCAGAGCGTCGACACGCAGACCCTGGCGCTGGACGGCCAGCGCCCCGGACAGCTCTCGCTGCGCGTCGAATGGGGTGACTACCGGCTGGAAATCCGCGATCCGCAAAGCGGGCTGACGATGCGCTATCCGTTTACCGCCGGCTGGAGCTGGAACGACGCCAACCGCGGCCTCGACGCGCGTCCGGACAAGGTCAAGCTGGCGCTGGACAAGACCGGCTACCGCGCCGGCGACACGCTGGAAGTGACCCTGACGCCGCCGCATCCCGGTCCCGGCGTGCTGCTGGTGGAATCCAGCGATGGCGTCCTGCACCGGCAAGCCTTCGATGCCTCGCCCGGCGCGCGGCTGAACCTGAAAGTCGCGCCCGAATGGCAGCGCCACGATGTTTACCTGACCGCCCTGGTGTTCCGCCCGGCCAGCGCGGCGGCGAGCGGCGGCCCGCAACGCGCGGTCGGCATCGCCCATCTGCCGATCAGCCGCGGCGACCGCGACCTGGATCTGCGCATCGAGGCGGCGGAACTGGTTCGCCCCGGCGAAACCCTCGACATCCGCCTGCATGCGCCGCAACTGGCCGGGCAGCGCGGCCATGTCGTGGTCGAGGCGGTCGACCAGGGCATCCTGTCGCTGACCGGCTACGCCCTGCCCGACGCCGCCGCGCATTTCCTCGCCCGCCGCGCGCTGGGCGTGGAAAGTCGCGATGTCTACGGCCGGGTGATCGAGCGCCTGCGCGGCGAACGCGCCCGCCTGCGCTACGGCGGCGACGCCGCGCTGGCCGCCCTGCCGCAGGCGCGCCGGCCCACCGCGCGCGTGCAGACCGTCGCCCTGCATCATGCGCCGGTGGCTTTCGACGACGAGGGCCGCGCGCAACTGGGCTTTGCCATGCCCGACTTCAACGGCGCGCTGCGCATCGCCGCGCTGGCCTACGGCGAAGACCGCTACGGCAAGGCGCAGGCGGAAACCAGGGTGCGTGCGCCGCTGGTGCTGGAAGTCAGCACCCCGCGCGCCATGGCCGGCGGCGACCAGAGCCGGGTGACCGTCGACCTGCAGAACCTCAGCGGCGAAACCCGGCGTTACCGCGTCGAGGCCACGGCCCATGCCCTGCTCGCCATCGACGGCGAAGCGCAGACGGTGGAATTGGCCGATGGCGCGCGGCGCACGCTGGGCTTTGCGCTGCGCGCCCTGCCCGGCGAGGGCATCGGCCGCTTCAGCGTCGCGGCCAGCCATGACGGCGGACAAATCGAGCGCCAGTTCGAACTGACCGTGCGCCCGGCCTGGCCGGCGCAGCGCAATGCCCGCTCCCGCGTCCAGCAAGGGCCGGGCAGCGTGGCCCTGGGTCGCGGCCCGATCAACGGTCTGGTGGCGGACAGCGCCCGCGTCCAGGTCAGCC
This sequence comes from Lysobacteraceae bacterium, assembly GCA_041675805.1. GTDB lineage: Bacteria > Pseudomonadota > Gammaproteobacteria > Xanthomonadales > Xanthomonadaceae > JANNWF01. The sequence goes on along the minus strand of JBAYTD010000091.1, from coordinate 2,819 downwards.
TGTCGAGCGCGCCGCCGTTGCCGTTCGCCCGCGCGGTGCAGGGCCTGATCGACTATCCGCACGGCTGCGCCGAGCAGACCAGCAGCCGGCTGTGGCCGCTGCTGTGGCTGGACGAGGAGACCGCGACGCGCTTCGGCCTTGATCCCATCGAGGCATCGCGGCGACAGCGGATGATCGAGAACGGCTTCAACCGCCTGGCCGCACTGCAACTGTCCAACGGCCAGTTCGGCTTCTGGCCCGGCGACAGTTGGGCGCAGCCGCAGATGACCGCCTTCATCGCCGAAATGCTGCTGGCCGCGCGCGAGGCCGGGCACGCCATCCCGACCACGATGCTGGACCGCGCGCTGGCACGGCTCAACGAGGAACTGCTGACCGGCGGCGACGGCTATTACAGCTACGACCACGCCCAGCACCTGCGCTTCGCCGCCAGCGCCCACGCCGGCTATGTGCTGGCGAAAACCGGGCGCGCGCCGCTGGGTTCGCTGCGCAACCTGTACGCGCACGAACGCGACAAGTCGCTGACCGCCCTGCCATTGCTGCAACTGGGCCTGGCCCTGCGCCTGCAGGGCGACCAGCCGCGCGGCGACGCCGCCATCGCCGAGGCGATGCAGAAAGAGGACGCGCGACCGCGCTACCTCGGCGACTACGGCTCGCGCATCCGCGACGAGGCGCTGATGCTGGCCCTGCTGCACGAGCACGACCTGGCCAGCGCCGAGCATCGCGCCCGGCTGATCGAACTGGCGCGCGAACTGCGCGACCCGTCCGTGCGCGAGCATCAGCTCAGCACGCAGGAGCAACTCGCCGTGTTCCGCCTCGGCCGGCAACTGCTTGCCGCCGATGCGCCGCCGCTGTCCGGCAGCGTGCGGATCGGCCAGCGCCGCATCGACCTGCCGCCGGTGACGATGTATTCCTTCGAGCTGGAGCCGCGCGGCGCGGAGGCGACGCTGGAGCTGAGCGTCGACGGCGAGGTGTGGATCGCCGAGGACGCCATCGGCGCGCCGACCCGCGCACCGGCGGTGCGCGAGGACGTGCTGCGCATCCGTCGCCACTGGTATCGCATGGACGGCAGCCTGTTCGCCGGCGACAGCCTGCGCGAGGGCGAAACCCTGATCGCCCGGCTGCAAGTCTCGGCCAGCGAAAACGTGCCGGATGCGCTGATCACCGACCTGCTGCCGGCCGGCCTGGAAGTGGAGAACCTCGATCTCGGCGACAGCGAAACGCTGCAGGCGCTGCTGATCGACGGCACGCCCCTCAGCGACCGTCGCTGGGGTGCCGACATCCGCCACGAGGAGTACCGCGACGACCGCTACGTCGCCGCAATCAAACTGTGGGCCGATGGCCAGGCCAACCTGTACTACTTGGTCCGCGCCGTTTCGCCGGGCCGCTACGCCGTGCCGATGCCCTACATCGAGGACATGTACCGGCCGCGCCTGTACGGCATCGGCAAGGCCGAGCCGGCCACGCTGCAGGTGCTGCCGCCTTGAGCGCGGAACTGCCCGGGGATCTAGTCCTGCCGCCGTGGATCGAGGAGTGGCTGGGCCTGATCGTGCCGCTGGCGCAGGTGCTGCTGATCCTGTTTGTCGCCTGGCTGCTGCGACGCCTGTTCGTGCGCCTGATCAATCGCCTCGACGCGCGCTACCGCTTCCCCGCCGCGATGGCCATCGGTGCCCGGCGCATCCTCAGCGGCATCGTCTACGCACTGGCCCTGCTGCTGGTGCTGGAGCGGCTGGGCGTGTCCGGGGCCGTGCTGTGGACTGCCTTCACCGGCTTTGCGGCGGTCGGCGCGGTGGCCTTTTTCGCCGCCTGGAGCGTGCTTTCCAACATCTTCTGCACCCTGCTGATCCTGTTCACCCGGCCGTTTCGCCTGTACGACGTGGTCGAGCTCATCGAGAACGGCGAGAAACCCGGACTCAAGGGCCAGGTGGTCGACATCAACATGATCTTCACCACGCTGCGCGAACAGCGCGAGGGCCAGCCGGACAGCGCGCTGCAGATTCCCAACAACCTGTTCTTCCAGCGTGCCGTACGCCGCCTGCCACCGGCAGCCGGGAACCAGCCGCTCAGGTTTCGGGACGATCCGCCGACCACGGTGCCGTGATCTCCGCCGAGCGGATGCGCTGGCGGCGGATCAGGTACAGCCCGCTGGCGACGATGATCGCCGCACCGAGCCAGGTCATCGCATCCGGCAGCACCCGCCAGACCACCAGGTCGAGCAGCACCACCCAGATCAGACCGGTGTATTCCAGCGGCGCAATCTGCGAGGCCTGGCCGAGGCGGAAGGCGTGGGTCAGGAACACCTGGCCGAGCGAGCCGCAGACGCCGATCATGCCGATCACCCACAGGTCCTCGCGCCGCACCGGCTGCCAGTCCGGCCAGGCCAGGGCACCGGCACCCAGCGCCAGGATGACGAAGAACCAGACCACCAGCGCCTCGGTACTGTCGCGCTGCGCCAGCACGCGCACGGTGATCGCCGCTGCGGCATAGCCGAACGCGGCCAGTGCCAGTGCCAGCCCGGCCAGCGCGCCAACGCCCTCGCCGGTCGGTCGCAGCACCACCAGGACGCCGAGCAAACCGACCACGATGGCGGCCCAGCGGCGCGGCCCGACCTTTTCGCCGAGCAGCAGCGCCGCCATCGCGGTGACCATCAACGGCGCGACGAAGACGATGGCGTAGGCGGTGGAGATCGGCATCCGCGCCAAGCCGTAGACGAAGCCGTACATCATCGCGATGCCGAGCGCGCCGCGCAGCAGGTGCAGCGGCCAGTGCACGCGCAACAACGTCGCGCCGCGCCCACGCAGGAAGGTCCAGGCCAGCACCAG
>JBAYTD010000090.1:0-12180 GCA_041675805.1 Lysobacteraceae bacterium | reverse complement strand
TGGTCGCCATAGACCGTGCGCATCTGGCCGGGCCAGGAATCGACGATGCACAGATTGCCGGCGCCGGCGCCCTTCACCACCCGGCCGTCGGCATCGACGATCTCCGGCTTGATCCCGAAGAAGGGGCGGGTCGCCGAGCCGGGCTTCAGCTTCATCGCGCCGGGCAGCGGCGAGATCAGGATGCCGCCGGTCTCGGTCTGCCACCAGGTGTCGACGATCGGACAGCGTTCCTCGCCGACCACCTTGTGGTACCAGTCCCAGGCCTCGGGGTTGATCGGCTCGCCGACGCTGCCGAGCAGGCGGATGCTCTGCCGGCTGTACTTCTTCACCGGCTCGTCGCCCTCGCGCATCAGCGCGCGGATGGCGGTCGGTGCAGTGTAGAACACGGTCACCTGATGCTTGTCGCAGACCTGCCAGAAGCGGCTCATGTCCGGGTAGTTCGGCACGCCCTCGAACATAAGCGTGGTGGCCCCATTGGCCAGCGGTCCGTAGACGACATAGCTGTGCCCGGTGACCCAGCCGACGTCGGCGGTGCACCAGAAAACGTCGTCTTCCTTGTGGTCGAACACGCATTCGTGGGTGTAGGCGGCGTAGACCAGATAGCCGCCGGTGGTGTGCAGCACGCCCTTCGGCTTGCCGGTGCTGCCGGAGGTGTAGAGGATGAACAGCGGATGCTCGGCGTTGACCGGCTCGGCGTCGGCATGGGCCGGCTGGCCTTCGACCAGATCGTCGTACCAGCGGTCGCGCGGAGCCTGCATCGGCACGTCGCCGCCGGTGCGGCGCACCACCACCACGGTTTCCACGCAGGCGGTGCCGGGGTTCTTCAGCGCGGCATCGACATTGACCTTCAGCGGCACGCGCTTGCCGCCGCGCACGCTCTGGTCGGCGGTGACCACGACCTTGGAGCCGCAGTCCTCGATGCGCCCGGCCAGGGCGTCCGCCGAGAAGCCGCCGAAGACGATGGAATGCACCGCACCGATGCGCGCGCAGGCCAGCATGGCGACGGCGGCTTCCGGGATCATCGGCAGGTACAGGGTGACCCGATCACCCTTGGCGACGCCGAGGTTGCGCAGCGCGTTGGCGAAGCGGCAGACCATCGCGTGCAGTTCGCGGTAGCTGATGTGGCGCGACTCGGAGGGATCGTCGCCTTCCCAGATGATCGCCGTCTTGTCGCCGCGGCTGGCGAGGTGGCGGTCGAGGCAGTTGACGCTGAGGTTGAGTTCGCCGTCCTCGTACCACTTGATGCGGAAATCGTCGAGGTCGAAGCTGACGTTGCGGATCACCGTCGGCTTCTTGAACCAGTCGATGCGCTCGGCGACCTCGGCCCAGAAGGCGTCCGGGTTGTCCACCGAGGCGGCGTAGCGGCGCGCGTACTCGTCGGCGTCGATGTTGGCGGCAGCGGCGAAACCGGCCGGCGCGGGGTAGATGCTCGAATTGCTCATGGCCGCCCTCCCAGGCTTGCGATTGGTCGGGGCACATTATTCCGCGTCGCGACCGGCCGTGCGCGCCGGCAGCGCTAGACCTTGGTCGAAACGGCGCGCGACTTAGACCAAAGGCTAGTGGCAGCGGCAAAAGCGAGGGCGGAGCATCCCGACATCCGAAGCGGACAGGGAGGGAGGTCCCGATGAACCGCAAGCACCGCAAGCGAATGCTGTCGCGCGCCATCGTCGTAGCGCTGATCCTGGCCGGCGCACCGGCTTCCGTGCTGGCGCAAGCCGCCAGCGAGCGCGAGGCACAACTGGAAGCCCGGGTGGCGGAACTGGAGCGCCTGGTGCAGGCGCTGCTGGAGCGCGAAGCGGCAGCGCCGCCCGCGCCAGCGGCCCCGACGCCGGCTCCCGCGCCCGCCGCGTCGCCGCCGAGCATCGTCCCCGCTGCCATCGCCGGCAGCCAGTTCAGCTATGGCGGTTTCATCAAGCTGGACGCGATGCTGACCGACACCCGCGACGGCGAACTGGCCGACAGCAGCACCGGCCGGCTGATGTACCTGCCCAGCGCGATTCCGGTCGGCGGTGCCGGCGAAGGCGTCGACTTCGACGCCCATGCGCAGTTCTCGCGCTTCTGGTTCAACGTCGCCTCCAACACCGAGGCCGGCGACAGCCTGCGCGCCTACCTGGAGCTCGACCTGTTCGGCAGCGCGCTGGGCAACGAGGCCGCCACCAACACCTACGGCCTCACCGTGCGCCATGCCTTCGTCAGTTGGAACCGCTGGCTGGCCGGACAGACCTGGTCCAACTTCCAGGATGTCGCCGCCCTGCCCGACGCGGTGGACTTCATCGGCCCGACCGAAAGCACCGTGTTCGCCCGCCAGGCGCAGGTGCGCTACAGCGCCGGGCCGTGGTCGTTCTCGCTGGAGAACCCGCAGACCCTGTTGACACCGAACCTCGGCGGTGCCGCGCGGCTGTCCAGCGACGACGGCTGGCTGCCCGACCTGACCGTGCGCTACACCCATCGCGGCGAGTCCGGCCACGTCGGCATTGCCGCACTGGCACGGCAATTGCGCTATGAGAACCCCGCCAGCGGCATCGACGACAGCGCGACCGGCTATGGCCTGAGCGTCTCCGGCAAGACGGCGCTGGGCGAGCGCGACGACCTGCGCTGGATGCTCAGCGGCGGGCGCGGCATCGGCCGCTACATCGGCCTCGCCATCGACAGCGACGGCGTGCTCGACGGCGGCGGCGACATCGACGCCTCGGGCATCGTCGCCGGCTTCCTCGCCTGGCGTCACGTGGTCGACCCGCGCCTGCGCACCAACCTGTTCTACTCACGGGTCGAACTCGACCACGACACCGCGCTCAGCGGCCTCGGCCTGACCCGCCGCGTGCACAGCCTGCACGCCAACCTGATCTGGACGCCGCTGCCGAAGCTCGATCTCGGCGTCGAAGCGATCCTCGGCGAGCGCGAGCTGGAATCCGGTGCGGAAGGCGCGCTGCGCCGCCTGCACTTCCACGCCAAATACAGTTTCTGAGTGCAGACGCCGGACCTCGACCCGACCAGTCCACCGTTCGACCTGCTCGACGCCGCCGAACGCGCGCGGCTGCACGCGGCGATGGACGTGGTCTACTTCGCCGCCGGCGAGACGGCGTTGCAACAGGGCGCGTCGTCGCCGGCGGTGTACGTGCTCCATCGCGGCCGCATGCAGGCACTGCGGGTCAACGCCGACGGCGAGGAAGCGCTGTCGGAATACGGCCCCGGCGACCTGCTCGGTGCCTTCGCGGTGATGATCGGCCAGGCGCGTTTCAGCTACCGGGCGCTGGAACAGACCCTGTGCCTGGCCATCGACGCCGAGGCCTTCCTCGCCGTGCAGCGCAGCAACCCGCGTTTCGCCGCCTGGTTCCTTGAAGGCCTGTCGGCCAAGCGGCAGATGCTGGCCGCGCCGCCACGCCCGGGCGACATGGCGGAGACGATGCTGACCCGGGTCGGCGACACCGGCCTGGCACCGCTGCTCTGGCTCGACCCGCAGGCCAGCCTGCGGGAGGCACGGGCCGGCATGAAACGGCTGTCGGTAAGCTGCGCCCTGGTCGACGATCCGCAGGCCGGGCCGGGCATCGTCACCCGCACCGATCTGCTCGACGCGCTGGCCCTAGACGGCCACCGGCCGGATGATCCGGTCGCGCCGCTGGTGCGTCGCCCGCTGATCACCGTGCACCCGGACGCGGCGCTGTTCCAGGCCCTGGTGTCGATGACCGAACACCGCGTCGAGCGGGTCGTCGTCGCCGATGGCGAACGCGCGCTGGGAGCGCTGGGCATGGCCGAGGTGCTCAGCCACCACGCCAGCCATTCGCATCTGATCGAACTGCGGCTGGAGCGCGCCCGGCGCGTCGAGGACGTGCGCGAGGCCGCTCTGCGGATGACCGCACTGGTGCGCAACCTGCATGCGCAGGGCGCGCGCATGGGCCATCTGACCGAACTGGTCAGCGCGCTCAACGGCCGCGTGATGCGCCGGCTGTGGGAACTGATCGTGCCGGCACCGCAGCGCGAGCAGATGTGCCTGTTGGCGCTGGGCAGCGAAGGCCGCCGCGAACAGGTGCTGAAGACCGATCAGGACAACGCCCTGATCCTGCCCGACGACTTCCACTGGCCGCAGCTCGAGGCGACGATGCAGCGCTTCAGCCAGGCGCTGAACGACTGCGGCTGGCCGCCCTGCGCCGGCGGCGTGATGGTCAGCAACCCGGCCTGGCGGCACAGCGTCTCCGGCTGGCGTCGGCGCGTCGTCGAGTGGTCGCGCGACAGCGCGCCGCAGGCGATGATCGATCTCGCCATCAGCATCGACGCGCGCCCGGTGGCCGGCGACGCCAGCCTGTTCGACGCCGTGCAGCCGCTGTTCTTCGACGCCGCCGCCGATGATCGCGTGCTGCACCACTTCGCCGCCGCCACCCTGGCCTTCCACACGCCACTGTCGCTGTTCGGCCAGATCAAGGCCGGTGATCGCGGTGCCGACATCAAGAAGGGCGGCATCTTCCCGCTGGTGCATGGCCTGCGCACGCTGGCGCTCAAGCATGGCGTGCGCGACCGCAACAGCTTCCGTCGCGCCCGCACCCTCGCCGCCGCCGGCAATCTCGACGCGGCGCTGGCCGGCGACGTGCAGCAGGCGCTGGCGGTGTTCCTGCGCATGCGCCTGAGCCAGCAGCTCGACGCCCTGTGCGCCGGCGAGCAACCCGGCAACCGTCTGCGCCTCGCCGCACTGACACGGCTGGACCGCGAACTGCTGCGCGACGCGCTGGCCGTGGTCGATGCGTTCAAGGCGCAGCTCAAGCGCAGCTTCCATCTGTGAGCCGGGGATGAGCGCGCCGACCTGGCCGTGGACGCGCTGGCGCGAACGTCGCCGCCATCGCCACGGCCCGCATGCCGCCCTGTTTGCTGCGCATCAGGGCAGCGACTGGGTGGCGCTGGACCTGGAAACCACCGGGCTCGACCCGCGTCAGGACGAAATCATCGCGCTCGCCGCCATTCCCGGCGAGGGCAACCGGCTGCGCCTGCGCGAGCGCCTCGACCTGGTCGTGCGCAGCGACAGCCCGCGCATCGTCGACGCCATCCGCCACCATCGCCTGCGCCCGGCCGACGTCGCCGCCGGCGTGCCGCTGGACGAAGCGCTTGAACGCCTGCTCGCCTTGATCGGCAACCGCCCGCTGGTCGGCTACTGCATCGCCTTCGACATCGCCATGCTGGATCGCGCGCTGCGCGCGCGGCTCGGCTTCGGCCTGCCCAACCGGCGCATCGACGTGCGCGCCGAGTTCAGCCATTGGCTGCGCCAGCGCCAGCCCGAAGAGGAGCCCGACCTGCGCTTCGAAGCCATCGCGCACCGCCTCGGCATTCCCGCCTACGCCCGCCACACCGCGCTGGGCGACGCGCTGACCGCCGGCCTGATGCACATCCGGATGACCGCGCACGGCCGCTGAGGCGGCACGGCGCGATGGCTCAGGGCGCGGGTTGGTCCAGGTAGGCCAGCATCTTCAGCTCGCGCCGGCCGCGGGTGACGGTATCGAGGATCAGGCCGACGAAGGCGCTGAGCGCCGACAGCGTCATCAGCCCGGTAGCCAGGATGGCGGTCGGGAAGCGCGGCACCAGCCCGGTTTCCAGATAGGTCTGCACGATCGGCACGCCCAGCGCCACGGCTACCACGGCGAGCAGCGCGGCGATGGCGCCGAAGAAGGCCAGCGGACGCTCGGAGGAGAACAGCCGCAGCATGGTGCGCAGGATGCGCAGGCCATCCTTGTAGGTGCTCAGCTTGCTGAAGCTGCCTTCCGGGCGTTCCTTGTACGGCGTCACCGTCTCGCCCACCGACATCTTCAGTTCCAGCGCATGCACGGTCAGCTCGGTCTCGATGTCGAAGCCGGCGGTGAGCACCGGGAACGACTTGGCGAAGCGGCGGCTGAAGGCGCGGTAGCCGGTCAGGATGTCGCGGCAGTTGCGGCCGAACAGCCAGCTCAGGAAGCCGGTCAGCATGCGGTTGCCCCAGGCGTGGCCGCTGCGATAGGCGGCCTCGGCCTGCGCCTCGCGCACGCCGACCACCATGTCGTGATGGCCTTCACGCAGGGTCTGCACCAGGGCCGGGGCGCTCGGGCCGTGGTAGGTGTCGTCGCCGTCGACCATCACGTAGATGTCGGCATCGATGTCGGCGAACATGCGCCGCACCACGTTGCCCTTGCCCTGCAAGGCGACCCGGCGCACCTCGGCACCGGCCTCGGCGGCGATGGCGGCGGTGTCGTCGCGCGAGTTGTTGTCGAACACGTAGATGCGCGCATCGGGAAGGGCGGCGCGGAAATCGGCGACCACACGGGCGATGGTGACCGCCTCGTTGTAGCAGGGCACCAGGACGGCGATTCGGGACATGGGCTGGTTCATCGCAGGCGCAGGAGGCGACCGGCTCAGCCGGCCAGCGCGGCGGCCAGTTCGGCGCGCAGGTCGGCGACATCCTCGACGCCGACGCTCAGCCGCACCAGGTTGTCGGTGATGCCGAGACGGGCACGGTTTTCGGCCGGCACCGAGGCGTGGGTCATGATCGCCGGATGGTTGACCAGGCTCTCCACCCCGCCCAGCGACTCGGCGCAGGCGAACAGTCTGGTGCGCTCCATGAAGCGCCGCGCCGCCGGCAGGCCGCCCTTGACGTAGACGCTGATCATGCCGCCGAAGCCGTCCATCTGCCGCTTCGCCAGCGCGTGCTGCGGATGCTCGGGCAGGCCGGGGTAGATCACCTTGTCGACGCCCGGATGCACGGCCAGCCACTGGGCCAGCTCCATCGCGTTGTCGCAGTGCGCCTTCATCCGCAGGTGCAGGGTCTTCAGGCCGCGCAGGGCGAGGAAGCTGTCGAACGGGCCCTGCACGCCGCCGACGGCGTTCTGCAGGAAGGTCATCTTCTCGGCCAGCCCTGCATCGTCGCCGACCACCAGCATGCCGCCGACGATGTCGCTGTGGCCGTTGAGGTACTTGGTCGCCGAGTGCATCACCAGATGCGCGCCCAGCGCCAGCGGCCGTTGCAGCATCGGCGAACTGAAGGTGTTGTCGACTGCCAGCCAGACGCCGCGACGGCGGGCGATCTCGGCCACGGCGGCGATGTCGACGATCTTCAGCATCGGGTTGGTCGGCGTCTCCACCCAGATCAGCCGCGTCTTCGCCGTGATCGCGGCCTCCAGCGCGGCGAGGTCGGTCATGTCGACGAAGCTGAAATCCAGCCCGGCGCTGCGCCGGCGGACGCCCTCGAACAGGCGGTAGGTGCCGCCGTAGACGTCATCCATGCAGACCACGTGGTCGCCGCTGTCCAGCGCCTCCAGCACGGTGGAGGTGGCGGCCAGGCCGGAGGCGAAGGCGTAGCCCCGGGTGCCGCCTTCGAGGTCGGCGACGCAGCGCTCGTAGGCGAAGCGGGTCGGGTTGTGGCTGCGCGAATACTCGAAACCCTGATGCACGCCGGGGCTTTGCTGCACATAGGTGCTGGTGGCGTAGATCGGCGTCATCACCGCGCCGGTGGACGGATCCGGCGACTGGCCGGCGTGGATGGCGCGGGTGCCCAGGCCAAGAGGGTTGTCAGCGTTCATGCGCGAGGTCGGACCGGAAGTCTGCGAGGGCCGCCATGATAAGCCTTCGCCGTCGCTTCAGGCCCGGGCACGGCGGGCCCCGGCCCGGGCAGGGCGGCGCAGCGCGTCACTGATCGGCGGCGGGCTCGGCCTCGAAACGCAGCAGCGGTGCCATGCGGGCACGGTGCAGGGACAGCCGGCCGTCGCCGACGGCGTAGTTGTCGACCTTGCCCAGGGCGTCGAGGAAGACCGTCTCGACCTGCATGTCGACGCAGGCCATCAGGGTCGAACCGACGCCCTCGAAGCGCAGCCGGGTCGGCCCATCGATCACGTAGCCGCCGAAAAAGCCGTTGCAGCCGGCGTTGCCATGGATGCGGCCGTCGGCGTCGAATTGCAGGTGCGGTGCCGCGCCGTCGGTCGGCGGCGTCACCGGCTGGCCCATCGCCTCGACCAGCCGCCAGCGCTGGCCTAGCAGGGCCGGATCGGTGTTCGGCGCGACCTGTTTGCTCAGCCGGTAATGCCCGGCCAGCGGACCCTCGATGCGCTGGCCGGCGCTGTCCAGGTGGAACAACTGGTTCTCTCCGACCAGATAGCGGCCGGGGCCGCCGTCGAAGCCGTCCAGGCGGATGCTGCGGCCGTCGCGATCCCAGCGGAAACGGCCCTTTTCCTCGAACACGCGCTCGCTCTTGCCGAGATAGCGGGTGCGCAGCACATAGGTCTGGTCCTCGGCGAGGTCCAGTCGGGTTTCGATGCCCTCGCAGTCGGCGCAGGGCAGGACGCCGGCATAGCGGCCGGCCCAGTCCAGCGCATTGGCGCTGGTATCGCCGACGGCCGGCGGAATGCCTTCGGTCGGCACGCCGGCGCAGGCGGCCAGCGCCAGGGCGGCGGTCAGGGCGAGAAACGGACGACGGGGAAAGCGTGGCATGGGCGGGCTCCTGTTCGGGTCCGTCATTGCGCGCGGCGGCGCAGGTAGTTGAGCAGGTCGATGCGGGTGATCAGGCCGAGGAAGCGCTCGCCGTCCATGACGATGGCGACGTGGCCCTTGTCGAACACCGGCAACAGGGCTTCGATCGGCGCGGCGGCGTCGAGTTTGTCCAGCTTGCTGACCATGGCGGTGGACACCGGGTCGCGGAAGCGCGACTCGTCGCCATAGACATGCAGCAGCACGTCGGACTCGTCGAGGATGCCGACGATCTGGTCGCCGTCCATCACCGGCAACTGGCTCACGTCGTAGAGCTTCATCCGCTGGTAGGCGACGGTCAGCAGGTCGGCGGGGGAAACCACCACGGTGTCGCGCTGGCTGTACGGACGCAGGATCAGATCGCGCAGGTCGCCGTGCTGTTCGCGCTCGGTGAAGCCGTTGTCGAGCATCCAGTAGTCGTTGTACATCTTCGACAGGTATTTGTTGCCGGTATCCGGCACCAGCGACAGCACGCGCTTGGGCGTGGTCTGCTCGCGGCAGTAGCGCAGCGCGGCGGCAAGCAGGGTGCCGGTGGTGGAGCCGCCGAAGATGCCTTCCCTGGCCAGCAGCTCGCGGGCGGTCAGGAAGCTCTCCTTGTCGGGGATCGCGTAGGCCTTCTTGACCCGGCTGAAATCGGCGATGGCGGGCAGAAAGTCCTCGCCGATGCCCTCCACCAGCCAACTGCCGGACTTGCTGCTGAGCACACCCTCGTTGATGTACTGGGCGAGGATCGAGCCGACCGGGTCGGCGAGGATGAATTCGGTGCCCGGAGAATGCTCGGCGAAGTATTGCGACAGCCCGGTCATCGTCCCCGAGGAGCCGCAGCCGAACACCAGCGCATCGACCCGGCCGTCCATCTGGCGGAGAATTTCCGGGCCGGTGGTCTCGATGTGGGCGCGCGGGTTGTCCGGGTTGCCGAACTGGTTGATGAAGTACGCGCCCGGCGTCTCGCCGGCAATGCGCTCGGCCATGTCCTGGTAATACTGCGGATGGCCCTTGGCGACATCGGAGCGGGTCAGCACCACTTCCGCGCCCATCGCCTTGAGGTTGAAGATCTTTTCCCGGCTCATCTTGTCCGGCACCACCAGCAGCAGGCGGTAGCCCTTCTGCTGCGCCACCAGGGCAAGGCCGATGCCGGTGTTGCCGGCGGTGCCTTCGACCAGGGTGTCGCCGGGCTTGATCTTCCCGGCACGCTCCGCCGATTCGATCATCGACAGGCCGATGCGGTCCTTGATCGAGCCGCCCGGGTTGTGGCTTTCCAGCTTCAGGAACAGCTCGCAGGGGCCGACGTCGAGGCGGCGGGCGCGAACGATGGGCGTGTCGCCGATCAGGTCGAGGACGCTGTCGTGGATGCTCATTGGCGGGGTTCTGTCGTCGTGGCCGGATCGGACCGCGATGATACCCCGCTGAGGCGCGGGGCCGGGCGCTGGCGGCCGGTGGCTCAGGCCGGGAGTCGGCGGCGCGCGCCGGCTCCCGGTCGACCAGGATCAGTGTGTGCGGCGTTGCCGGCTTTCAAACATGCGGGTCAGACGGTCCTTCGCGTGCAGCTTTTCCTTCTTCATGCGCACGAGCGTGGTGTCGTCGATCGGCAGCACGCCGAGCTCGGCGTCCAGCACCTGTTTGTCCAGTTCCTTGTGCCGCCAGTACAGGCGGCGGAACTCGGTATCGCTGCTCAGCATGGCCTCGACATCACTCTGTGGCTGGCTTTCAAACATTGCGATCTCCTCAACTTGGATGCGTATCGGGAACGAAATCGACCGTTGAAAAACAAGAACGCCCCGCTCGGGCTACCGGGCGAGGCGTTGTTCGGGCTGGAGACAGGGCGGGGTTGGGTCGGGTATGTCCGGCTTTCGCGCCGCCGCCGCAACACGGCAAACGGCAGGATGACGGCTGGCATTGGCGATCTTCATCGGCCCCACTCCGGCGTCCCATACGGCACCCTGCCGCATGGGATACCGACCATACGCCTGCCGCCGAAGCGCTGCAAGCAGGGCGCAAACCGCGCGCCCGATCACTTGGGACAGGCCGGCGGATGGGCCACACTGTGCGGCCTCTCCCCCTCGCCAACACGAAGGAATGCCGATGCGCCGCCTGTTTGCCTTCGCCCTGCTGGCCGCCGCGACCGCCCTGCCGGCCGACCCCGCCGCCGCCCAGCTTCCGCCCGACCTGCGCCTGGAAACCGTGCAGGGCGGCTTCAGCGACATCACCACGCTGCGCTTTCCCGATGACGGCAGCGAACGCATGTTCGTCGTCGAGCAGGGTGGGCGGATCAAGATTTTCGATGACGGCAATACCCTTGCCACACCGTTCCTGCGCCTGTGCATCAGTACTGGCGCGGGCTGCTATGTGCCCTCCGGCGGCTTCACCAGTTCCGGCGAACGCGGCCTGCTCGGTCTCGCCTTCCATCCGCAGTTCGCCAGCAACCGGCAGCTCTATCTCAACTACACCAATGGCAGCGGCCACACCGTCATCGCCCGCGTCCAGGCCAGCGCCGGCAATGCCAACCTCGCCGACACCGGCACGTTCTCCATCCTGCTGACCATCGACCAGGATTTCCCCAACCACAACGGCGGCGACATCCATTTCGGCCCGGACGGCTACCTCTACATCGGCATGGGCGACGGCGGCAGCGGCGGCGATCCGTGCTCGCGGGCGCAGACGCTGCGACCGGCCGACCTGGTGGGCGGTAGTTGCACCATCACGCGCAGCCGCGCCCTGCTCGGCAAGATGCTGCGCATCGATGTCGACAACGCCACCGCAGCCGGCAGCCACAACCTGTGCGGCGTCGCCGCCGGCGCGGCCGCGCCCTATGCCGTGCCGACCAGCAACCCCTACGCCAGCGACGCCACCGGCATCTGCGCGGAAATCTGGGCCGCCGGCCTGCGCAACCCCTGGCGCTTCTCCTTCGACCGCCAGACCAACGACCTGTGGATCGCCGATGTCGGCCAGGGCGCGCGCGAGGAGGTCAACCTGGAACCGGCCTCCTCCACCGGCGGCCTCAACTACGGCTGGCGCTGCCGCGAGGGCACGCAGAGCTATTCCACCTCGGCCCCGTACTGCAACAACCCGCCGCCGTTCACCGCCCCCGCCTTCGACTACGCCCGCAGCGGCGGCCGCTGCTCGATCACCGGCGGCTACCGCTACCGCGGCCCGGCCCCCTCGCTGGACGGCCTGTATTTCTACGGCGACTACTGCCAGGGCCGCGTATTGGTCGCCCAGGCCAACGGCCCCTCATGGACGCAGACCATCTGGAGCCCGACCAGCATCGGCAACATCCGCACCTTCGGTGAAGACGGCGACGGCAACGTCTATGTCGGCACGGTCAACACCGTGTTCCTGATCACCGGCGACCCGCCCGGCGACGAGATCTTCGCCGATGGCTTCGAACCCTCCGGCAACCGCTGAGCGGGTTCGATTCAGCCTTCATCGCCAGGACAACGGCAGGGCGCACTCAAGCACCTGCCCATAGCGTCACGCAAGCCGTTCGTGCTGATGTATCGAAGCATCAGGGCGATAGGTTGGAGTGAGCCTGCGAACTCCAACATCCAAGGGGAACCCTCAGAGATACCTCTCAAGTCCAATGAGAATATCCGACCAATGAGCGGTTTGAAAAACCACCTTCCAGCTCCCTGACGGCCAATCATCAACGCCGATCAGCCGCTTGATACCTGTCTGCGCATCATCTCAAGGGGCGTGGCTTGTCCCGGACCA
>JBAYTD010000089.1:0-12399 GCA_041675805.1 Lysobacteraceae bacterium | reverse complement strand
TCCTCGCCAACATCCGCGAAACCGATGCCATCGCTCACGTTGTGCGCTGCTTTGAAGACGGCAACGTCGTCCACGTCGCCGGCAAGATAGACCCACTCTCCGACATCGAAGTCATCAACACCGAACTGGCGCTGGCCGACATGGAAACGGTGGAAAAGACCCTGCAGCGCGAAGGCAAGAAAGCCAAATCCGGCGACAAGGACGCCATCGCCCGTCGCGACCTGTTGGCCCGCGTGCGCGCCCATCTGGACCAGGGCCATCCGGCGCGCTCGATGGGCCTGACGGGCGAAGAAAAAGCGCTGCTGCGCGACCTGTTCCTGCTCACCCTGAAGCCGGTCATGTACATCGCCAACGTGCGCGAGGACGGTTTCGAGAACAACCCGCATCTGGATGTCGTGCGCGAGCGCGCGCAGCGCGAGGGTGCCCAGGTGGTTCCGGTCTGCGCCGCCATCGAGGAGGAACTCTCGCAGCTCGACGAGGCCGACCGCGACGTGTTCCTCGCCGACATGGGCTTCGAGGAACCCGGTCTCAACCGCGTGATCCGCGCCGCCTACGCCCTGCTCGGCCTGCAAACCTATTTCACCGCCGGGGTGAAGGAAGTGCGCGCCTGGACGGTGAAGAAGGGGGCCACCGCGCCGCAGGCCGCCGGCGTCATCCACACCGACTTCGAAAAGGGTTTCATCCGCGCCGAAACGATGTCCTACGAGGATTTCATCAAGTACCGCGGCGAGGCCGGCGCCAAGGAAGCCGGCCGCCTGCGACTGGAAGGCAAGGACTACCTCGTCCAGGAAGGCGACATCCTGCACTTCCGCTTCAACGTCTGAGGCAGCCCGGCCCGACCGCCCCGGCTGCGAGGCGGTCTGTGTCCTCGATGGGGATTCCCCGCGGCCGCCGGGACGGCTATACTTGCGCGTTCGCTTCGCCCCGCACGGGCGTTCGACCTTTCGCGACACATCCCCGAACACAACACAGAGCACACCACAATGGTCAAGATCCGTCTGACCCGCGGCGGCGCCAAGAAGCGGCCCTTCTACCACATCGTCGTCACCGATCAGCGCAACAAGCGCGATGGCCGCGCCATCGAACGCTTGGGTTTCTACAACCCGGTCGCCACCGGCAACGAGCCGCGCCTGCAACTGGACACCGATCGCGTCAAGCATTGGGTTGGCCACGGTGCCCAGCTCACCGACAAGGTCGCCAGCCTGTACAAGCAGGCCTCGGCAGCGGCTCCCGCCGCAGCCTGAGCGCCCGTCCGCAGCCCGGCTGCCCCGGCCCGTCGAGGCGCGCAGTGACGAGGTTGCCCATGGCCAGCGCCGTGTCCCGACCTCCGCCGCAGCGGCGGTCGTCGCGCCGATGAGCGGCGCGACGCGCCTGCTGCTCGGGCACGTCTCGGGCGTGCTCGGCATCCAGGGCTGGATGAAGCTGCGCTCGCACACCCGGCCGGCCGACGCCATCTTCGACTATCGCCCGTGGCGCTTCGTCCTGCGCGGCGAAGAGCGCGCGCTGGCGGTGGCCGAATGGCGCTGGCAGGGCCGCGCCCTGGTCTTTCGCGTCGACGGCGTTGTCGACCGCAACCAGGCCGAAGCCCTGATCGGCGGCGAGATCTGGATCGACCGCGCCAGCCTGCCGCCGGCCGCGCCCGGCGAATACTACTGGGCCGACCTGGAGGGCCTGCGCGTGGTCACCGTCGACGGCGTCGAACTCGGCCGCGTCTCCCATCTGCTGGAAACCGGTGCCAACGACGTGATGGTGGTGCAGGGCGAGCGCGAGCGCCTGCTGCCGTTCACCGTCGGCCATCACGTGGTCGAGGTCGATATCGCCGGCGGCCGCATCGTGGTCGACTGGGACCCCGAGTTCTGAGCGCCGCGCGAATGCGCATCGACGTGATCAGCCTGTTTCCCGACTTCATGGCGCAATGCGCCCGGCTTGGCGTGGTCGGCCGCGCGCAGGAGCGCGCCCTGGTCGAAGTCCACGCCTGGAATCCGCGCGATCACGCCGTCGGCGGCTATCGTCGCGTCGACGACCGGCCTTTCGGTGGCGGTCCCGGCATGCTGATGCAGATCGATCCGCTGCGCGGCGCGCTGGCCGCCGCCCGCGCCGCCGATCCCGCGCCGGCACCGCTGATCCACCTGAGCCCGCAGGGCCGCCCGCTGACCCAGGCGCGGGTACGCGAACTGGCTGCCCTGCCCAGGCTGATCCTGCTTTGCGGCCGCTACGAAGGCGTCGACGAGCGCTTCATCGCCGCCGAGGCGGACGAGGAAATCTCCATCGGCGACTACGTGCTCAGCGGCGGCGAACTGGCCGCCGCCGTGCTGATCGACGCGGTCGGCCGGCTGCAGGACGGCGCGCTCAACCATCCCGACTCGGCCGGCGAGGACAGCTTCGAGTCCGGCCTGCTCGACTGCCCGCACTACACCCGGCCCGAGCACCACGAACTCGGCGACGTGCCGGCGGTGCTGCTGTCCGGCGACCACGCCGCGATCCGTCGCTGGCGCCGGCAGCAATCCCTGCTGCGCACCCGTGCGCGACGGCCCGATCTGTTCGCCCGGCTGACCCTGGACCGCGAGGACCGGGCGCTGCTGGCCCAGGCCGACGCCGAGGCGGTGCGGGATGCGGCGTCGCGCTGAGCCGCGCGGAAACCGCACACGGATCACCGGCTGATCGCAGGGCTTGGAATCCTTCCCCGATACCCGCTATACTGCGTGACTTCCCAGTGCAGACCGCCGTCCTCGGCATGATCCGCGGATGTCCGCCGGTCTGTCCCTCGCGAACCTCCAGAATTCCTCGGTGCAACCATGAGCAACCTCCTGCAGCAGTTCGAAGCAGAGCAGTCGCAGCGTCAGCTGCCGGATTTCGGCCCGGGCGATACCATCATCGTCAACGTCAAGGTCAAGGAAGGCAATCGCGAGCGCGTTCAGGCCTATGAAGGCGTGGTCATCGGCAAGAAGAACGCCGGCCTCAATTCCGCCTTCACCGTGCGCAAGATTTCCCACGGCACCGGCGTCGAGCGTGTCTTCCAGACCCATTCCCCGCTGATCGACTCGGTGCAGATCAAGCGTCGCGGCCGCGTCCGCGCCGCCAAGCTGTACTACCTGCGCGGCCTGGAAGGCAGGGCTGCCCGCATCAAGGAAGACCTGACCCGGCGCGGCACCTGATCGCTGGTCACGGGTTTCGACGAGCGGCCACCTTCGGGTGGCCGTTTGCTTTTTGGCGACGGCGCGGCGCGAGCGGCCCCTGATCGCGAGCCGGCGCTTGAAATCGCCGCCGCCGCACCCATCTTCGCCGCGTTCCGTTTTTCTGGAGAATGCCGATGACGGCCACCGCAGAATCCTTCAAGTTCGAGGCCGAGGTGCAGCAGGTCCTGCACCTGGTCATCCATTCGCTGTACTCCAATCGCGACATCTTCCTGCGCGAACTCATTTCCAACGCCTCCGACGCCTGCGACAAGCTGCGCTTCGAGGCGCTCGGCGATGCTTCGCTGTATGGCGAACAGGCCGATCTCGGCATCAGCCTGACCTGGGACGAGGCCGCCGGCACGCTCAGCGTCGCCGACAACGGCATCGGCATGAGCCGGCAGGACCTGATCGACAATCTCGGCTCCATCGCCAGCTCCGGTACGCGGCGCTTCCTGGCTCGGCTCAGCGACGGGCAGAAGGCCGATGCCAACCTGATCGGCCAGTTCGGCGTCGGCTTCTACTCCGCCTTCGTCGTGGCCGACAAGGTGGTCGTGGAAACCCGCCGTGCCGGCAGCGATGACGGCTGGCGCTGGATCAGCGACGGCGGCGGCGAATACACCCTGGAGCCCGCCGACGGCCTGTCGCGCGGCAGCCGCATCACCCTGCACCTGAAGGACGACGCCAAGGAATACCTGGCCTCGTGGAAGCTGCGCTCGCTGGTGCAGCAGTGGTCCGACCACATTGCCTTTCCGATCCACATGCCCAGGCAGGTCGACGGCAAGCCCGGCGACGAACTCGAAGTGGTCAACCAGGCCTCGGCGCTGTGGACGCGGCCGAAGTCCGAGCTGTCCGACGAGGACTACCAGACCTTCTACAAGCACGTCAGCCACGACTTCAACGACGCCCTGGCGTGGACGCACAACCGCGTCGAAGGCAACCAGAACTTCACTTCCCTGCTGTACCTGCCGGCCAAGGCACCGTTCGATTTCCAGTTCGACCGCGACACACGCAAGGGTCTGCGCCTGTACGTGAAGCGCGTGTTCATCCTCGACGCCGCCGAGCAGTTGCTGCCGGCCTACCTGCGCTTCGTGCGCGGCGTGGTCGATTCCGACGATTTGCCGCTCAACGTCAGCCGTGAACTGCTGCAGGGCAACCGCCAGCTCGACAAGCTGAAGGCGGCGCTGACCCGTCGCACGCTCGATCTGCTCGACCGTCTGGCCAGGGACGAGGCGCAGAAGTACGCCGGTTTCTGGAAGGAGTTCGGCGCGCTGCTCAAGGAAGGCATCGCCGAGGACCACGGCAACCGCGAGCGCCTCGCCAAGCTGTTGCGCTTCGCCTCCACCGCCAGCGGCGAGCGCGATGATCTGGTCTCGCTGGATCAGTACATCGAGCGCATGAAGCCCGGCCAGGAGGCGATCTACTACCTCACCGCCGATGGCTGGAACGCCGCCCGTCACAGCCCGCAACTGGAAGCCTTGCAGGCGCGCGGGGTCGAGGTGCTGCTGCTGCACGAGCGCATCGACGAGTGGATGGCCGGCTACCTGCACGAATACGCCGGCAAGTCGCTGAAGAACGTCGCCAAGGGCGAACTGGATCTCGACAAGCTCGGCGAGCCGGTCGACAAGGCCAGCCGCGAGGAGGCGAAAAAGGCGGCGCAGGGCGTCATCGACAAGCTGAAGGCGCGGCTGGGCGAGCGCGTGCGCGAGGTGCGCGTGTCCGAGCGGCTGACCGCCTCGCCGTCCTGCCTGGTGCTGGAGGAGCACGACATGGCCCTGCACATGCAGCGGCTGATGCAGGCCGCCGGCCATGCCGTGCCGGACAGCCAGCCGATCCTCGAAATCAATCCGGCGCATCCGCTGATCGCCCGTTTCGACGCCGAAAGCGACGAGGCGGTGGCCGGCGATCTCGCCCTGCTGCTGCTGGAGCAGGCGCAACTGACCGAAGGCGCGGCGCTGGATGATCCGGCCGGCTTCGTCAAGCGCGTCAACGCACTGTTGCTGCGCGCCGGCTGACGCGCGCGGTGGCCCGGCAGGCGCGCAACACCCGCGCGGAAGCGGCCGATGCCGCTTCCGGCGTGGCGGGCGAGGGCGTCCGTGCCGACCTCTGGCTGTGGGCGGCACGCTTCTTCAAGACCCGTGCGCTGGCCAAGCAGGCCTTGGCCTCGGGCAAGGTGGAACTCGCCGGCCAGCCGTGCAAGCCGTCGCGGCAGTTCCGCGTCGGCGATGCGCTCACCGTGCGGCGCGGCGAGGAACAGTTCGACCTCCTCATCGCCGCGCTCAGCGAGCAGCGTGGCCCGGCCAGTGTGGCGCAGGCGCTGTATCGGGAAACCCCGGAATCACTTGCCCGGCGCGAGGCGGAGCGCGAGCGGCGTCGGCTGGAACGCGCCGGCTACCAGCCGCCAGCCGGCCGCCCCGACAAGCGCGCCCGGCGCCTGATCCAGGCACTGGGCGATTTCGACGCCCTGTAGCCGACCGTGCTCAGCGCCAGTTGGCGTGGCGCTCCCAGAACGCCACGCTGCGGCGGTAGGCCTTGCTGTCCAGTGGCACGCCGGATCCGCCTTCCTCCACGCCCAGCGCGTTGCGCATCATGGTGATCGGTGCCATCGGGATTTCCTCCGGTGCCATCGTGTACAGGCAGCCGACCACGCCCCAGTCGGCGTCGATCGGACTGCCTTCGCGGGCCAGTTGCTCGCGGTTGTAGAGGATCGGGATCAGGTAGTTGGCCACCGCTGGTTCTATGCCTTCGAACCAGCGCGTCAGCACCGCCAGTTCATCGCTGCTGCGCGCCTCGTAGGCGCTGCGCAGCAGATGCCGGTTGTCGACGTCGATGGCAATCACCGAACAGCGCGTCGAGGTCCAGTTGCGGTGCACGTGCAGGCGGCAGAACGGCGCGTAGCCGGGCAACACCGTCACCGGCTCCTCCTCGTTGAGACGACGCTCGAATTCACTGGCCGTGCAGTCCTGAATCGCGCTGCGGCGCGGCTCGAGCGGGAACAGGCGGGCGCGGGCAAACGGCGTCAGGACGATGGCGGGGTGTGGCGGCATGATCACCGGGAGCAGCAGAACGGCCGCGCATTATCGCCTCTTCGCCCGACATGGCGTGGTCGCGGCGCGAAGACGATGGCGGCGCGACGCCGCTGCACTGTCCGCCACTGTTGCGTCGCAGCATAATGGGCCATGGATGCCCTTTCGAAGTCGCCCGGCGTGGACGCGGTGCCGCGCCGCCGCGCCTGGCTGATCACCGCCCTGTCGCTGGGCGGTTTCGCCATCGGCGCTGGCGAGTTCGCGGTGATCGGCCTGATGCCGGAACTGGTGCGCGAGTTCGGCGTCAGCGAGCCGCGGGTCGGCCACTTGATCAGCGCCTATGCGCTGGGCGTGGTGGTCGGCGCACCGCTGCTTGCCCTGCTCGGCGGACGCCTTCCGCGTCGCCGGTTGCTGCTGGCGCTGATGGGCTTCTACGCGCTGGCCAACCTGGCGACCGCATTCGCCGCCGGCCATGCCGGCATGCTGGCATGGCGCTTCATCGCCGGTCTGCCGCATGGCGCGTATTTCGGCGTCGCCTCGCTGGTGGCGGTGGCGATCAGTCCGCCGCATGCGCGCGGCAAGGCGGTCAGCCTGGTGATGCTGGGCCTGACGCTGGCGATCCTCGCCGGCAATCCGCTGGCCACCTGGATGGGCCAGCAGATCGGCTGGCGCTGGGTGTTCGTCGCGGTGGCGGCGGTTGCGCTGGCCAGCGTGGCGATGATCGCCTTGTTGATGCCGGCGGACCGGGCAAAGCCGCGCCAACGGCGCGTCGCCGACGAACTGCGCGCCTTCAATCGCCTGCCGGTCTGGCAGGCGCTGCTGATCGGCGTCATCGGCTTCTCCGGCATGTTCTGCGTGTTCAGTTACATCGCGCCGACGCTGCTGCACGTCACCGGCGTGTCCGCCGCCCTGATTCCGCTGGGACTGGCCGGTTTCGGCCTTGGCGGAGTGATCGGCACCATGGCCGGCGGCAGGCTGTTCGACCGCCTGCGCCTGCGTGCCGCCGTGGTCGTGCTGGCCGGCGCGGCGGTGGTGCTGGCGCTGTTTCCGCTGCTTGCCGGTTCGCTGTGGACGATCCTGCCGGCGACGGTCGCCATCGGCATGCTCGGCGCGCTCGGCGTCATCCTGCAAACCCATCTGATGGATGTCGCCGGCGCGGCGCAGACCCTCGCCGCCGCCTCGCATCACGCCGCCTTCAACGCCGCCAACGCGCTGGGGCCGTGGCTGGGCGGCATGGCGATCAACGCCGGCCTTGGCTGGACCTCGACCGGCCCGGTCGGGGCCATCGCCGCGCTGATCGGCACGGCGCTCTGCCTGTGGGCCATCGCCACCCAGCGGGCGCGCGCAATCAGGCCTTCTTGACGAACTGCGACTTCAGCTTCATCGGCCCGATGCCGTCGATCTTGCAGTCGATGTCGTGGTCGCCATCGACCAGGCGGATGTTCTTCACCCGCGTGCCGACCTTCACCACGTCGGACGAGCCCTTGACCTTCAGGTCCTTGATGACGGTCACCGTGTCGCCATCGGCCAACAGGTTGCCGACCGCGTCGCGCACTTCGCGCGCCTCCTCGCCGTCGCCCGCCGGATCGTCCGCCGACCACTCATGCGCGCACTCCGGGCAGACCAGCAGCACGCCGTCCTCGTAGGTGTAGGAAGAACCGCAGGCGGGGCAATCGGGCAGGTTGGACATGGTTGGGCTCACTGGCACGGATCAAGTCCGGAGTGTGCCCGATGCGCCGCCCTGCGTCGCCCCGACCGGCGGCTGGACCGGCCGGGCGAGGACACTCACACCAGTCCGGTGGCGTAGAACAGGCCGATGATGAAGAACACCGCCGCCGTCTTGATCACGGTGATGGCAAAGATGTCCTTGTAGCTTTGCCGATGGGTCAGGCCGGTCACCGCCAGCAGGGTGATGACGGCACCGTTGTGCGGCAGGGTATCCATGCCGCCGGAGGCCATCGAGGCGACGCGGTGCAGCACTTCCATCGGGATGTTGGCGGCGTTGGCATTGGCGATGAAGGTATCGGCCATCGCTGCCAGGGCGATGCTCATGCCGCCGGAGGCGGAGCCGGTGATGCCGGCCAGCGCGGTCACGGTGATCGCTTCGTTGATCAGCGGATCGGGGATTGCGCCCAACGCGTTGGCGACCACCAGGAAGCCGGGCAGGGCGGCGATCACCGCACCGAAGCCGTATTCGGACGCCGTGTTGCCGGCCGCCAGCAGCGCGCCGCCGACCGCCTGCCGGGAGCCTTCGGCGAAGCTCTTCAGCACCGGCCGCCAGGCGAACGCCAGCACGGTGAAGATGCCGACCAGCAGCGCACCCATCACCGCCCAGATCGCGGTGATGCGCGAGACTTCCTGCACCACCGGTGCCGGGTTGCCGATCACCGCCGGCACGAAGGAATGGCTGTCGCCGTAGGCCTGCGGAATCCACCAGGTGAAGACGATGTTGGCCACGCCGACCAGCACCAGCGGCAGCACCGCGATCAGTGGGTTGGGCAACTGCCCGCCCTGGTAGGCGGCCGGCTCGTTCAGCAGACTGGCGGCGTCGCCATAGCCCTCGTCGGCACGCGCGGCGGCGCGGCGACGCCATTCCAGGTAGCTCATGCCGATGATCAGGATGAACACGCCACCCAGGGTGCCGAGGATCGGCGCGGCCCAGGTGTTGGTGCCGAAGAAAGTGGTCGGGATGATGTTCTGGATCTGCGGCGTGCCCGGCAGCGCGTCCATGGTGAAGGTGAACGCGCCCAG
Source organism: Lysobacteraceae bacterium (assembly GCA_041675805.1). GTDB lineage: Bacteria > Pseudomonadota > Gammaproteobacteria > Xanthomonadales > Xanthomonadaceae > JANNWF01. The sequence goes on along the minus strand of JBAYTD010000089.1, from coordinate 3,449 downwards.
CGCGATGGTGCCGGGGATCAGCCGCTTGGGGATGTTGCCCTGACGGAACAGCTCGGCCGCGAACGGGTAGACCGCGAACACCACCACGAACAGCGACACGCCGCCGTAGGTGAGCAGGGCGCAGACCAGCACGATCGACAGCATCGCCCGCTGCGCGCCGACGATGCGGATGGCGGCGGTGACGATGGATTTGGAAAACCCCGACAGCTCGATCACCTTGCCGAACACCGCGCCGAGCACGAAGACCGGGAAGTACAGCTTCAGGAAACCGACCATCTTGTCCATGAACAGGCCGGTGAACATCGGCGCGACCAGGGACGGGTCGGTCAGCAGCACCGCGCCGAGCGCGGCGACCGGGGCGAACAGGATGACGCTGTAGCCGCGATAGGCGACCAGCATCAGGAAGGCCAGCGCGGCCAGAACGATCAGAAACGACATGCGCGCGCTCCGGCACGATCCAATGATGGCGGCGAGTGTCGTCGAGTCGCTTGCCGCTCTCCCACTGTACCAAGGTACAAGTGCGCCGCAGCGTCCGCTTGGGGATCATGCCCGCCACAAAGTCGCCCCCAGTGCGCGAGCACCGAGTACCAACAGACCGGCCCGAGCCGGCTGACCGCCATTCACCGAGGAGTTTCCATGAACCGCAAGTATCTTTGCGTCGCCATCACCGCACTGTTGTGCACGCCGGCGCTGGCTTTCGCCCAGAGCGCCCCGGCAGGCCAGGAGACGCCTGCCAATGACGAGTCCAGCATGCTCGACGAGATCGTCGTCACCGCGCGTCGCCGGGTCGAGTCGATCCAGGACGTCCCGGTCGCGGTCAGCGTGCTCGACGACGAGCAGATGCGCGACCTCGGTGCCAACAACATCGACGGCCTGCAGGGCAGCGTGCCCAACCTCAACATCGTCCAGGGTCGCGGCTCGTCGAACACGGTCAACGTGTTCATTCGCGGCATCGGCCAGCCCGACTCGCTGCAAACCTTCGATCCGGGCGTCGGCATGTACGTCGACGATGTCTACTACTCGCGCATCAACGGCGCGCTGTTCTCGCTGTTCGACGTGCAGCAGGTGGAAGTGCTGCGCGGCCCGCAGGGCACGCTGTACGGCAAGAACTCCACCGGCGGCGCGATCAAGATCAACACCAAGAACCCGTACGACAACGAGGGCGGTGCCATCGAGTTCGGCGTCGGCAGCTTCGGCCGCACCGACCTGCGCGCCTACCTTGGCCAGGAACTGTCCGACACGGTCGCCTTCAGCGTCGCCGGTGCCTGGCTGCACAACGACGGCTACGTCGAGGATCCGGTGACCGGCGAGGACTACAACGGCGAGGACACCCTGGCCATGCGCGCCAAGCTGGCCCTGCGTCCGACCGACAGCTTCAACGCCACGCTGTCCTTCGACTACACCCGTCAGGACAACGCGCTGACCCTGGGCCAGCCGACCGCGCCGCTGATCCGCACCGACCTCGCGCTCGGCCCGGTGATCCTGCTCCAGCCCGACAGCGACGACTACGACTTCCGCACCCGCACCTCGTTCGGCCCCGACCAGGGCCAGGAAATGACGCACAAGGGCTTCAGCGCCAACCTGCAATGGGATCTGGACGAGGCCTGGCTGGTGAAGAGCATCACCGCCTGGCGCAAGCTGGACACCAGTTCCTACATCGACATCGATGCCTCCGAGTGGGAACTCGGCGACGTGCTGGTGCAGGTCGACCAGGAACAGCACAGCCAGGAACTGCAATTGCAGTTCGACAACGGCAGCAACGTGCAGGCGATCTTCGGCCTGTACTACATGAACGAGACGCTGCCGTCCTACCAGGAAGCCTACGCCAGCGACTTCTTCGGCTTTGCCGGCGCGCCGATCTCCTTCCTGCGCACCATCGAGGACGATCTGGAAACCACCAGCACCGCCGCCTTCGCCCACCTCAACTGGGAGTTCGCGCCGACCTGGACGATGGCCGCCGGCCTGCGCTACTCGCGTGACGAGAAGGATTACGCGCGCACCACCAGCACCTTCTGGGGCCCGCTGTTCGCAGCGATCAACGAGACGGTGGCCTTCGAGGGCAAGCAGAGCTGGGATGCCTGGACGCCGTCGCTGAGCCTGCAAAAGGCCTTCAGCGACAACGTGATGGGCTACGTGTCGGCCAACCGCGGCTTCAAGTCCGGCGGCTTCAACGGCCGCGCCAACTCGGTGCTGGAAACCACCTCGGCGGTGTTCAATCCGGAGTTCGTGTGGACCTACGAAGCCGGCGTGAAGATGCGCTCCTCGGATGGCCGCATGACCGCCAACGTGGCCGCCTTCCACAGCAACTACAAGGACTTCCAGGCCCGCGTGTCGGAAGTGCTGAACCCGGATTCGCCGGTGCCGACGTTCTCCTTCCCGGTGCTCAACGCCGCCGAGATGGAAATCAACGGACTGGAGATCGAGGGCGTCGCCCGCCTCGGCGATGCCACCACGCTGAGCGGCCAGGTCAGCTGGATGGATGCCAGCTACAAGAACTTCGCCGACCTGCGCACCACCGATCCGAGCAACCCGGCCTACGACCCGACCTTGCACCAGCACGTCCCGTTCTCGCCGGACTGGACCGCCCGCCTAGCCCTGCAGCACGCGTTCTACCTGGAGAACAACGGCACGCTGACGCTGGGTGGCGACGTTTCCTACCGTGGCGATACCTGGTTGTCGGTGGACAACCGCCCGGGTCTGATGCAGGACGCCTACACCACGGCCGGCCTGTTCGGCGTGTGGGACTCGCCGCAGTACGTCTGGCAGGTCCGCGCCGGCGTGCGTAACCTGACCGACGAGCTGTACAAGACCGAAGGCCAGGAATTCTCCTCGGTGGCCAACATCCAGACTGCGTACTACGCGCCGCCGCGCAACTGGTACCTGTCGGTGCGCTACAACTTCTGATCCGGACGGGGCCGGCCCGGCCGGCCCCTTCTTCTCGCCTGACATGACCATGCGCCCTGAATCCAACAAAAAGCTTCATCGCGGCAACGCCGCAGCGTTCCCTTGGCTCTCCGCCCGATACCTGGTGTCGGGCGTTTTCTTTTTCGCCCTCGCCGGCTGCTCGGTGCAGGGGCAGGTGACGCCGCCGCTGCCGTCGCTCGACATCGATGCCGCCCGCGTCACCGTGTCCGGGCTCAGCTCCGGTGCCTACATGGCGCAGCAGCTCCATCTCGCCCATTCCGACCGCGTCGCCGGTGCCGCCCTGCTCGCCGGCGGGCCGTACGGCTGCGCGCAGGGCGATCTGCGCATCGCCCTGGCGCAGTGCATGGCACCGGACGACGCCGCACTGCCGGCGCTGGCCCCGTTGGCCGACAGCGTGCGCGAACGCGCCGCCGATGGTCGCCTGGCACCACTGTCCGGCCTGGCCGGCGACAAGGTGTGGGTCTACCACGGCCAACTCGACAGCACCGTCGGTGCCGGCGTCAGCCAGGCCGCCGCCGATCTGT
>JBAYTD010000088.1:0-12438 GCA_041675805.1 Lysobacteraceae bacterium | reverse complement strand
GTGCGCGCTGGGCGAAGATGTCGAGGATCAGGCTGGTGCGGTCCACCACGCGGCGTTCCAGCACGCGCTCCAGGTTGCGCTCCTGCACCGGCGTCAGCGCGTGGTTGACCAGCACCAGGTCGGCAGCGGTCGCCTCGCACAGCGCTTTCGCCTCATCCAGCTTGCCGCTGCCGATCAGGTATGCCGGGTTGGGGCGGTCCAGCCGCGCGCGAAGGGTCGCGGCCACGGTCGCGCCGGCCGAGCGCGCCAGTTCGGCAAACTCCTCCAGCAGCGCGCTGTCCTGCGCGCCGGGCGGTTGGGGCTGGATCAGGAGGGCGGTTTCGCCCTTGCGTGAACGCTCGAACACCGGGAATTCAGTCCTCGTCCGCTCCCGCGCCGGCAGAGTCGCCGTTGCCGCCCGAGGGGTTCAGGCGCACGTTGCGCGAGGGCACGATGGTGGAAATGGCGTGCTTGTAGACCATCTGGCTGACCGTGTTGCGCAGCAGGACGACGAACTGGTCGAAGGATTCGATGGTCCCCTGCAACTTGATGCCGTTGACGAGGTAGATCGACACCGGCACGCGCTCGCGGCGCAGCGCGTTGAGGAAGGGGTCCTGCAAGGACTGGCCTTTCGACATTGTTTATCTCCTGCTGATTTGTTGTTGTTCAGTGGCCGGGCCACCGGCGCCGCCAAGCTGCCAACCCCCGAAACGTGGGGAGCGCTGACGGCAATTCAAGCTGCCGCGTCTGCGGCAGTGCGCCATGGTACACGCAGGCGACGGCGCTACGCAGGCAGGAAGGTGCGGATCGCCGCCTCCAGCCCGGCCCGGCCGGCGGCGTCGGCAGGGTCGAAGCGGCGCAGATCGGGCTCGCCGCGCAGCCAGGTCAACTGACGCTTGGCCAGTTGCGCCGTGGCGTGCAGGACGTTCTGCCTGAACGTCGGTTCATCGCCGGCACCATCAAGGTAGGCCCAGGCCTGCCGATAGCCCACCGCGCGCAGCGCCGGCAGGTCGGCATGGACGCCCGGCGTGGCGCGCAGGCGGTGCATCTCGTCGAGGAATCCGGCCGCCAGCATGGCCTCCAGACGTTCCGCGATGCGGCGGCGCAACACGGCGCGATCCGGCCACAGCGCCAGTTTCAGCATCCGTACCGGCAGCCGCGTCGGCGCGCGTGGCTGCGACTGCCAATGGCTGAGCGTGCGCCCGCTTGATCGCCACACCTCCAGCGCGCGGGTGATGCGCTGCGGATCGCTGGGGCCGATGCGCGCGGCGGCGGCCGGGTCGACGCCGGCCAGTTCCGCGTGCAGCGCCGCCCAGCCGCGTTGCTCGCCCTGCGCGCTGATCTGTGCGCGCAGCGCCGGATCGGCCGCCGGCATCGGCGAGAGACCGTCGAACAGCGCGCGGAAATACAGCCCGGTGCCGCCGACCAGCAGCGGAATGCGCCCGCGCGCGACCACGCCGGCGATGACGCGCAGCGCATCGATGCGGAAATCGGCCGCCGAATAGGTCTGCCACGGCTGGCGCAGGTCGATCAGATGATGCGGCACCAGGGCCTGCTCGGTGGCGTCCGGCTTGGCGCTGCCGATGTCCATGCCGCGATAGACCAGGGCGGAATCGACGCTGACGATTTCCCCGCCGAGACGCTGCGCCCAGTCCAGCGCGATCGCCGTCTTGCCCGAGGCGGTCGGCCCCATCAGCGCGATGGCGGGCGGCCGGCGGTCCGCGCCGGTCGAGGTCGGAGAAGCAGGCACCAGAAGGCATCCAGACGGCGAAAGCGCGGGGCTGGCAATCATATCGGCTCGCTGGCGGGATCGGGCGCTGTGCTCAGCCGGCTTCCAGCGCCTCCCAGCGGGCGTAGGCGGCGGCGAGTTCGTCCTGCAGGGCGTTGAGGTGTTCGCCGATCTCGCGGGCGCGCTTGCCGTCGCCGGCGAACACGGCGGGATCGCCCAGTTGCGCGGTCAGTTCGGCCGATTGCGCTTCCAGCGTTTCGATGCGGGCGGGCAGGGCGTCGAGTTCGCGCTGGTCCTTGTAGCTGAGCTTGCGCGGGCGCTCGGTCACGGCGGCAGCCGGCTGCGCCGCGGCGGGCGTCGGCCGGGCGGCGGGCGCTTCGCTGGCGGCCTGGCGGGTCTGGCGCTGCCAGTCGCTGTAACCGCCGACCACTTCCTCGATGCCGCCCTCGCCATCGAGCGCCAGAAGGCTGGTGGTGACGGCGTCGAGGAAGGCGCGGTCGTGCGAGACCAGCAGCAGGGTGCCGGCGTACTCGCCGAGGCGTTCCTCCAGCAGTTCCAGCGTTTCCACGTCGAGGTCGTTGGTCGGCTCGTCCATCACCAGCAGGTTGGACGGGCGGGCGAACAGGCGCGCCAGCAGCAGCCGGTTGCGCTCGCCGCCGGACAGTCGCGAGATCGGCGCGCGGGCGCGGTCGGGGGTGAACAGGAAGTCCTGGAGGTAGCCCAGCGCATGCGTGCGGCGGCCGCCGATGTCGATGAATTCGCGGCCTTCGGCGACGTTGTCGAGGGCGTTCCAGTCCTCGCGCAGGGTGTTGCGGTGCTGGTCGAAATAGGCGATTTCCAGTTGCGAGCCAAGCCGCACTTCGCCGCGCTGCGGCGTCAGCTCGCCGAGCAGCAGGCGCAGCAGGGTGGTCTTGCCCGAGCCGTTGCGGCCGATGATGCCGATGCGCTCGCCGCGCTGCACCACGGTGGAGAAGTCGCGCACCAGCAGCCGCCCGCCGATGGCGTAATCGACGTTCTCGGCCTGCACCACGCGGCGGCCGGAGTTGCCGGCCTCGGCGATACCGAGTTTGACCTTGCCGGCCTGCTCGCGGCGCTGCCCGCGTTCCCGGCGCATCGCCTCCAGCGCCCGCACGCGGCCTTCGTTGCGGGTCCGCCGCGCCTTGATGCCCTGGCGGATCCAGACTTCCTCCTCGGCCAGCCGGCGGTCGAACAGCGCATTGGCCTGCGCCTCGGCGTGCAGGCGCTCCTCACGGCGGCGCAGGTAGTTGGCGTAATCACCCGGCCAACTGCTCAGGCGGCCACGGTCGATCTCGATGATGCGGGTCGCCAGCGCCTGCAGGAAGGCGCGGTCGTGGGTGACGAACAGCAGCGCGGCGTCCTGCTCGCGCAGGAACTCCTCCAGCCAGGCGATGGTGGGCAGGTCGAGGTGGTTGGTCGGCTCGTCGAGCAGCAGCAGGTCGGGCGCGGCGGCCAGCGCGCGGGCCAGCAGGGCGCGGCGCTTGGTGCCGCCGGAAAGGCTGGCGAAATCGGCCTCGGCGTCGAGGTCCAGATGCTGGATCAGGCGTTCGACGCGGCGTTCCAGCGTCCAGCCCTGGACGGCGTCGATGCGTTCCTGCAGCGACTGCACCAGCGCCGCGTCGAGCGGCTCGGCGTGCAGGGCGGCGTGGTGGCGGGCCAGCAGTTCGCCCGCCTCGCCGGCACCGGCGACGACCAGGTCGAACACCGGCCCGGCCAGGCCGGGGTCGATTTCCTGCGGCAGCCGGCCGATGCGCAGGCCATCGCGACGGACGATGCGGCCGCCGTCGGCCTGCGCCTCGCCGTCGATCAACCGCAGCAGGCTGGACTTGCCGGCACCGTTGCGGCCGACCACGCAGATGCGCTCGCCGGCCTCGATGGCGAAGCTGGCGTCTTCCAGCAATGGCGGGCCGCCGACCGCGTAGTCGACGTTCTGCAGGGCGATCAGGGTCATGGAGCGAGGCCGTGTTGGGCGAGGAAGGACAGCAGTTGCGGCTCGTCCCAGATGTCGACGCCTAGCTCTCGCGCCTTGTCCAGTTTGGAGCCGGCGGCCTCGCCGGCGATGACGAAGGAGGTTTTTTTCGACACGCTGCCGGCGGTCTTCGCGCCCAGCGCTTCGAGTTTTTCCTTCGCCGCGTCGCGGCCCATCGACGCCAGCGTGCCGGTCAGCACCACGGTCCGGCCGTCCAGCGGCCCGACCACGCGCTCGCTGGCGGCCGGCAGGCGCGCGCGCAGCATCGCCTGGGCTTCGCCGCTGCGCCGCAGCAGGTCGGCGTTGGCGGCGTCTTCCAGCCAGCTCGCCAGCGCGTTGGCGCTGTCGGCGGGCAGACCGGCGGTGACGAGGTTGTGCGGCGGCGCGTCGAGCAACGCCCGTGCATCGGCGAAGGCGGCACCCAGTTGCGCGGCGCGCACCGGGGTGACCTTGGGGATTTCCAGATCCGACAGCAGCGTCGCCAGATCCAGCGCGTCGGCCAGCGCCGGGTTCGGCACGCCGCTGTCGCCGATGCGCACGCCGCGTTGCAACAGGCGGTCGATCACCTGCTGGTTGCCCGGCTGGTCGAGGAAGTGGCCGAGCGCGCGCGCCACCTCGCCGCCGATGTCGGGCACGCGCTTGAACAGCGGCCAGGGCAGGCGGCGGATCAGTTCGAGATCGCCGAACCACTGCGCCAGCGCCTTGGCCGTGCTCTCGCCGACGTGCTCGATGCCGAGCGCGTGGAGGAAGCGCGCCAGCGTGGTGTCGCGGCTGCGGTCGATGGCGGCGATCAGGTTTTCCGCCCATTTGGTAGCGACCTTGCCGGGCTTCGCCGCGCTGCCGGAAGGCGTCGGCGCTGGCGTGCCGTCGCGCTCGTCGGCGCGGCGCTTCATCTCCAGCAGGTCGTCGAGGGTCAGCCGGTACAGGTCGGAAACGTCGCGCAGATGGCCGAACTCGGCCAGCGATTCGATGTAGCGCTCGCCCAGGCCCTCGATGTCCATCGCCCGCCGCGAGGCGAAGTGGAACACCGACTGCACCAACTGCGCCGGACAGCTCAGTTCGCCCGAGCAGCGCCACACCGCCGCGCCTTCCTCGCGCACCACCTCGGCACCGCAGACCGGGCAGGACATCGGCATCGACCACGGCTGCGCCTGCGGCGGGCGGTGTTCCAGCACCACCTGGACCACTTCCGGGATCACGTCGCCGGCGCGACGCACGATCACCGTGTCGCCGTTGCGCACGTCGAGGCGGGCGACGTGGTCGGCGTTGTGCAGTGTGGCGCGCGTCACCGTGACGCCGCCGACCTGCACCGGCCGCATCAGCGCCCACGGCGTCACCGCGCCGGTGCGGCCGACGTTGACCTCGATGGATTCCACCACGGTGGACTGTTCCTGCGCCGGATACTTGTGCGCGATGGCCCAACGCGGCGCGCGCGAGACGAAGCCCATCTCGCGCTGGCCGGCGTAGTCGTCCAGCTTGTAGACCACACCGTCGATGTCGAACGGCAGGTCGTCGCGCTGTGCGCCGATGCGGCGGTAATAGTCGAACAGGCCGTCGACGCCGGCGACCACTTCGATCAGTTCGCTGACCGGGAAACCCCAGCCGCGCAGCCGCGCCAGCGTGGCCGAATGGGTGGCCGGCAACTCGCCGCCCTCGACCGCGCCGATGGCGTAGGCGTAGAAGGCCAGCGGGCGCTCGGCGGTGATCCGCGGGTCGAGCTGGCGCAGCGACCCGGCCGCGCCGTTGCGCGGATTGGCCAGCACCTTGCCGCCGTGCAGCCGGGCGCGCTCGTTGTAGCGCGCGAATGCCGCGCGCGGCATGTAGACCTCGCCGCGCACTTCCAGGATGCGCGGGACGGGCGGGGCACCGCTTCCGTCTTCCGCACGCAGGCGCAGCGGCACGTCGCGGACGGTGCGCAGGTTGGCGCTGACGTCCTCGCCGTGCTCGCCGTCGCCGCGCGTGGCGCCCTGGACGAACACGCCGTCCTCGTAGCGCAGGCTGATGGCGAGGCCGTCGAGCTTGGGCTCGGCGGAAAAGCGCGGGTCGGGCCGATCAAGGCGGTCGACAATGCGCTGCACGAAATCGCGCACCTCCTCCTCGCTGAAGGCGTTGCCGAGCGACAGCATCGGCAGGGCGTGACGGACCTGGGCGAACTTCGCCGCCGGTGCCGCGCCGACGCGACGGCTGGGCGAATCCAGCGTCGCCAGATGCGGGTGCGCGGCCTCCAGTTCCAGCAGTTCGCGGAACAGGCGGTCGTACTCGGCATCGCTGATCTCCGGCGCGTCGAGGACGTGGTAGCGATGGTTGGCGTCGTCGATCCGTCGGCGCAGCTCGGCGATGCGTTGTTCGACCGGGGCCATGCGCGGTCCTTACCAGGGCTTGCCGAGCGTTGTCTGTTCGCGCTGCCGGTCCCAGGCGCGCAGCTCATCGCGCAGGTGGGCGATGCGCTGGCGGCCGAGTGCGTTGCGGCGATCATCCAGCACCACGGCGTCGAGCAGTTCGGCCATGCGCTGGGCGGCCGGCAGCATGGCGTCCCAGGCGTCGAGGCCGGACAGCGGGCCGGGCAGGGTCATGAAGAAACTCAGGCCCGGCGTTTCCAGTTGGTCGAGCTGGCGCAAGTCGAAAGTGCCGGGCTTGAGCATGTTGGCGACGCTGAAGATCGGCGGCTGGCCGGGGCGACCATCGACGCTGCGGTGGAAGATGTTCATCGCGCCGAAGCTCAGGCCGGCCTTCTCTGCCGCCACCACCAGATCGTCGCCACGGATGACCTCTCCCTCGCGCGCGGCCACGTGCAGGGCAACGATCTTCTCGAAATCGGGTGCCGGCGCGCCGTCCTCGTCGGCGGGCTCGGCCTGGCCGGCCAGCACACGCTCCAGCGAAGCCAGTTCGGCCTCGATGTCCTCGGCGCTGAGCGCACCGGCCTCGCCGTCCAGCGACGGCTCGCGGCGCGCCGGCGCAGGCTTGCGGGCGAACAGGCGGCGGCCCTGATCGGCGCGGCGCGGCTGGCCGAACACGTAGATCAGCCCAAGCAGGATCACCCCTGCGGCGGCCACCAGCGCTGCCACGGTCGGGTTCCAACTGACATCCATCGTGCGTGCTCCGATAAACGGGTGGTTGAGTGTAGTCCGAGGGCGAACGTCGGCGCGTGGCAAGTTGTTCAGCCCGCCGCGCAGAATGTGTCGGGAAGGGTGCTTTGGCATCAACCCTGCCCGCAACTAGTTGATCGCAGCCATTTTTATTGCCCCGGGAAGGTTGATGATGGCGTGCGAAAGTACGCACAGGGAAACGCTCTTTGTCACAACCCAGAGATAGCCTATGGAAAGGCTGGTCAGAAACATGATGAAAAATTTTGACGCAAGTTCGTGTTGATGCACCATGGTAAAAAACAGGGAGCTCAATACTACCGCCAGGACGGGATGCATCCATTGGCGCGCTGTATGGATGACAAGCACCCGATAAACGAACTCCTCCAGCAGCGGGGCGGCAATGACCGTATAGGCCGCTCTGATATAGGCAAGATTTTTCGGCAGGCCAAATTCAATCTTCACGCCATCCCTGATCAATTGCTGTATGGACAGCACTCCAATTTCCGAGGAAAATATCTCCAGCAGCATCTTGATGATGTTGGGTGCGAAGATCGAGTATATGACAAGGCCATTCTTCCATAAAAAAAGAGCACGAAACTCTTCGGTTTTCAACGGGCGCCACCCAGCAATCAGGCAGATGAGAACAATCAATGAAAAAAACACAAGGGACGCGATGAGGGTGTCGCCCTCGGGGATCGTCGCGACATAGTTTCTCGGTCGGTACACCTTGTATTCATAAAGGCTGCCGTCAAGCGCGTCAATGATTTCCTTGGCGGAAACCGGGCCGCCCTCTGTGTCGACAAGGCAATGGTAACCATTGATCGAGGATGCTTGCCGGCAGTGGCCCTCAATAAAATTTTGTTGCGGAAAAGCGGAAGTCTGCTGTCCGTTTTTTGCGATAAGATCAATCCGTATCTTGCTCGTGGAAAAAATGTCAGCCGTATCTTGCAATTTGTCCATGAGAGGGCTATAAAAAATGGCCACGAACAAGGCCACCAAAAACAGGGAAAACCGTGACGGTGACATGATCACGTCGCTGTGTTGACGGAGCTTCACGCTGTGGTCTTTCTGTCCGGTCGTGCCGCTGTGGGAAGGCACCGTTCGCTGGCAAAGGTCTGAACAGGCCGCCTGGTTTGATTTTGCATTCTGCGTGGTCTCTGCCCGGGTTGTTCAGGCGGCACCGGCGAGGCGGGCGGCTTCGGCGAGGTCCACCGTGACCAGCCGGCTGACACCGGGTTCGCGCATGGTAACGCCGGCGAGTTGGCTGGCGGCTTCCATGGTCGCCTTGTTGTGGGTGACGAACAGGAACTGCACCTTCTCGCTCATCTCCCGCACCATGGTCGAGAAACGGCCGACGTTGGCCTCGTCGAGCGGCGCGTCGACCTCGTCGAGCAGGCAGAACGGTGCCGGGTTGAGGCGGAAGATGGCGAACACCAGGGCCACGGCGGTCATCGCCTTCTCGCCGCCGGACAGCAGCGAGATGTTCGACACGCGCTTGCCCGGCGGACGCGCCATGATGGCGACGCCGGTGTCGAGCAGGTCTTCGCCGGTCAGTTCCAGGTAGGCGTGGCCGCCGCCGAACAGGCGCGGATAGATTTCCTGCACGCCGGCGTTGACGCGGTCGAAGGTGTCCTTGAAGCGGCCACGGGTTTCGCGGTCGATCTTGCGGATGGCGTCTTCGAGGGTCTCCAGCGCGGTGGTCAGGTCGGTGTGTTGGGCGTCGAGGTATTCCTTGCGTTGCGCCTGTTCGCCGTATTCCTGGATCGCCGCGAGGTTGACCGGCTCCAGCCGGCGGATGCGTGATTCCAGTTCGGCCAGCGCCTGCCGCCAGGCCTCGGGCGTGGCACCCTCGGGCAGGCCTGCGATGATTTCGTCGGGGACCAGTTGCTGTTCGATGATGGCGTCGAGCAGGGCCTGGGCGCGCAGCGACTGCGCCTGTTCTTCCAGCCGCAGGCGTTGCAGGCGCTCGCGCAGGGCGGTGGCCTTGTGCTCGGCCTGCTGGCGGAACTGTTCGTGGCGACGCAGTTCCGCGTCCACGCCTTCCAGCGCCGAGCGTGCGGTGGCGAGGTCTTTTTCGGCGATAACCCGCTGCTCCAGCGCGGTCTGTCGGGTCGCCTGCAGGGCCTGGATCGGCGCGTCGCCCTCGGCCAGTTGGGCGTCGAGTTCTGCCAGCCGCTGTTCGAGTTGCTGGCGCTGCTGGCGCATGCGCTCCACCGACTGCGTCAGCGAGGTCAGCCGCGCCTTCTGCGAGGCCACCTGCAAGGCGAGCTGGTGGCCGCTGTCGCGTGCTTGGCGGGCGGCGGCGCGGGCGTGGTCGCGGGCGTCGATCAGGCCCTGGCGCGCGCTTTCCAGCCGCTGCCGCTGGGCTTCCAGTTCGGCCATCCGGGTGATGGCGGTTTCCAGGTGCGCGCGCGCCTCGCGCACGCCTTCCTGGGCGCGCTGGCTGTCCTCGCCAAGTTGGCTCAGCTCGGCGTCGATGCGCTGGCTGCGCGCCTGCGCGGACTCCAGTTTGCCCTGCTGGCTCTGCAACTGGCCGCCCAGTTCGGAGGCGCTGCGATGGGCCAAGTACAGGCTGCGCTGGGCGTCCTCGCGGTGCTGCTCGGCCTCCAGCATCTGCGAACGCAGTTCGGCCAGCCGGGCGTTGAGTTCGGCCTCGTGCTGGGCGAGGCGTTCGATTTCTTCGCGCAGGGCGTGGATGTCGCGCTCGCGGGCCAGTGCGCCCTGCTGCGCCTCGCCGGAGCGCAGCAGGCGCAGCCAGCCGGGGCCGACCCATTCGCCGTCGCGGGTGATGCCCGGTCGGCCGCTGTCGGCGGCCAGCCGCTGCTGCGCCTCGGCCAGCGAATCGAAGGCGTCGACATCGACCAGCAGGCGACGCACGGCAGCCGGGCCGGCGACCCGCGCGGCCAGCGAGCCGGGCGGCGCGTCGAGGTTGTCGGTGGCGGCGGCGACCAGGGCCAGACGGCCTTCGCGCAGCGCGCTGGCGGCGTCCAGCCAGTCCTGTGGGGCGTCGATGGCGACCGCTTCGAGCAGGCTGCCGAGGACGATTTCGACCGCGTTTTCCCAGCCGGCCTGCACCTCCAGCAGCTCACCCAGACGCGGCGCGCCGTCGAGGCCGCGCTGCCGCAGCCAGTCGACGCCGCTGCCTTTTTCCTGCCCCAGCGCGGCGTGTTGCAGGGCTTCCAGCGAGGCCAGCCGGCCGCGCACTTCCTGCGTCGACTTGCGACAGTCGGCCAGTTCGCCCTGTGCGGCGCGCTGCGCGTCCTGCAGCGTGGCGAGGGCCTGTTTGCGTGCTTCCAGCGCCTCGCCGTGGGTGTCCAGCGCGGCGCGTTGGCGCTCGTGTTCTTCTTCGGTGGCCTGCACCGCCAGTTCCAGCGCCTCGACATCGAGGCCGCCGCGTTCGGCGAGCAGCGCCTCCTGGCGTCGCCCGGCATCCAGCATCTGCCGCTCCAGCAGTTCGATCCGGGCTCGGCCGACATCGGCGTTGCGGCCGACCTCGGCATGGGTGCGCGCATGGCCGTCCCACTCGGCCTGCCAGTCGACCAGCGCCGCCTCGGCATCGCGCAGGGCATCCAGCCGTGCCTGTTCGCTTTCCAGCAGGTCTTCCAGCCCGGGCTGGGCTTCTTCCAGCGCCTCACGCAGCGTCTGCGCCTGTTCCTCGTCGCCGCGCAGGTGGCCGTCGAGATCGGTCAGCGCATCGCCGCTTTCCTGGCGGTTGCGTTGCAGCCGCTGGCCGAGTTCACGCTGGTGGCTGATCTGCTGTTCCAGCCGGGCGATTTCGCCGCCGACGCGGTAGCTCTCCGCCTGGGCGAGGTTGAGCCGGGTCTGCGCCTCGCCCTGCTGCACGCGGCAGGTTTCGATCTGCGCCTCGGCGCTGCGCTGCTCGCTGACCAGCGACTCCAGTTCCAGCTCGCCGCCGCGCAGGGCTTCGCGGCGCTGGCCCAGTTCGAGGTCGATGCCGCGGTATTCCAGCGCCTTGAGCTGGGCGTCCTTCTCGCGCTGCTCGGCCTTGTGCTGCTGGTACAGCTCGGCCTGGCGCGCCTGGCGCTTGAGGTGTTCGAGCTGCTTGTCGACTTCCTGACGCACGTCGTTCAGGCGGTCGAGGTTCTCGCGCGTGTGGCGGATGCGGGTCTCGGTCTCCTTGCGCCGCTCCTTGTACTTGGAGATGCCGGCGGCTTCCTCCAGGAACACGCGCAGATCCTCGGGCCTGGCTTCGATGATCTGGCTGATCATGCCCTGCTCGATGATCGAGTAGCTGCGCGGACCGAGGCCGGTGCCGAGGAACAGGTCGGTGATGTCGCGCCGCCGGCAGCGCGTGCCGTTGAGGAAATAGGCCGACTGACCGTCGCGGCTGACCAGTCGCTTCACCGAAATCTCGTTGAAGCGGGCGAACTCGCCGCCGACCGCGCCATCGCTGTTGTCGAACAGCAGTTCCACCGTTGCCTGGCTGATCGGCTTGCGCGTCGCCGAGCCGGAGAAGATCACGTCGGTCAGATGATCGCCGCGCAGCCGCGAGGCCGAGCTTTCGCCCATCACCCAGCGCACCGCGTCGATGATGTTGGACTTGCCGCAGCCATTGGGGCCTACCACGGCGGTCATGTTGCTCGGCAGGTGCAGGACGGTCGGATCGACAAAGGACTTGAAGCCGGCCAGCTTGATGGCGGAGAGGCGCATGGCGCGGGTCTCAGCCGCCGGCGTCGGGCGCGCTGGCGCCGACGGCGATCTGGTTCTTGGCGCGCAGGCTGGCGATGTAGTCGGCCTGGGCGCGTTCGGCCAGCCGGCGGCGGGCGCCTTCCTGCACCTCGGCGAACGGCGGCGGGGTGAAGGCGCGCGTGCCGACCCGATGCAGCACGTGCCAGCCGTATTGCGTCTTGACCGGCATCGGCGTCACCGCGCCGTCGGGCAGGTCGATGGCGGCGTCGGCCAGTTCCGGCGGCATGCGTGGACGGGTCGCCCAGCCCAGCGAGCGCGCCTGCAGCGAGCTGCCGGCGTATTCCTGCATCAGGGCGGCGAAGTTCTCGCCGCCCTGGGCGCGCGCGGCGACGGCCTGCGCGCTGGCTTCGTCGGCAAACAGGATGTGCTCCAGATGCCATTCCACCGTGCCCGAGCGCTGCGTCTCCTCGTTGTAGTAGTCGAGCACCTGGGCGTCGGTGATGGCGGAGGATTGCTGGAAGTCGAGCAGGGCGCGGTTGGCCAGGTACTGCACGCGCAGCAGGGCGAGGTTGGCCTGCACGTCGGGCTGCGCGGCGGCGTCGTTGTCCAGCGCCTCGCGGGCCAGCAGCAGGCTGTCGATCAGCGCGTCCAGTGCCTGCTGGCGCTGCGCCGGGTCGTCGATGGCCAGGCCGCGTCCCTGGGCGTAGGCGTTGAGCAGGGGTTCGCTGATGGTCTCCGCGCCGACGCTAGCGACCAGGGCACCGCCGGGCGCGCCGGCGAGCAGTTGGTCGGCCTGGTCGGCGGACTGGTCGCGACCGCCGCAGGCAGCCAGAAACAGGACGGAAAGCAGTACGGAAATTCGCTTCATCGACATGGCCTGATGGGGTTGGGCGCGTGGCGCGCAGGGCACCAGCGAGCGCGGTGCGCGCCGGGAGGTGTTCGTCGGGCGCGCGGCCGGGCATGATAAGCGTCCAGCCATCCGCCCGCCATGCGGCGGCCGGGCGGCG
>JBAYTD010000087.1:0-12721 GCA_041675805.1 Lysobacteraceae bacterium | reverse complement strand
GCCGACTCGGCATGGATCACGGCGCGGATGAAGGCTTCGTCCAGACCGGCGGTCGACGCGGCGCTGCGTACCTCGTCGGCGAAGGCGGCGACGTTCAGCGCGACGCTGTGGAAATCCAGACCGGCCCGCGCGCTGCAGGCGAAACAGGTTTCCGTATAGCTGAACAGCACTTCCGCCGACTGCCCGGCGGGCCGGCGATTGGTGTAGTGGGTGACGCCGTCCTTGACGTAGCGATAGACCGCGCCGCGCGTCACCGTTGCCTTGCCGGCGCTGGCGACTTCCTTCGGCTTGGCATCGCCCGGCGCGGTGCGGAACTCGACTTTGGGCGCGAGCGCCGCCGCAGTCGCCTTGGCCTGCGGCGCGGCGGCCGCCTTGTCGACGTAGACGCGCACCGGCGTGCACTGCGCATAGCCGGCGCGCGAACTGGTGTAGGCGATCTCGCCCTGCTTGCCGACGCACTTGAACAGACTGCCCGCCCACGCCGCGCCCGGCAGCAGCAGTGCCATGGCGACCAACAGCAACGGGAGTGGGCGGGCGTTCACGGCGGACTTGGAGGCGGCGACTGGCGCAAGGTTCCCCTTGGATTGCGCGACGGTACACCATTTCTCCGGCCGCTTCACGGTTTGCCGGCCGACGCATACCGTCGCAGCCGCTACACTATCGCCCCCTTCATCCCGACCGGAATAACCGCCATGACCGGGAAGCCTTCCGCCGCGACCGCTCCGGCCGCCGGCAAGCTTTTCATCAAGACCCACGGCTGCCAGATGAACGAGTACGACTCGGACAAGATGGCCGACGTGCTCGCCGCCGCCCACGGACTGGAGCTGACCGACGACGAGTCGGAGGCCGACGTCATCCTCGTCAACACCTGTTCGATCCGCGAGAAGGCGCAGGAAAAGGTGTTTTCCCAGCTCGGCCGCTGGAAGCCGCTGAAGAAGAAGAACGAACAGGTGATCATCGGCGTCGGCGGCTGCGTCGCCTCGCAGGAAGGCGAAGCCATCCTCAAGCGCGCGCCCCATGTCGACCTGGTGTTCGGTCCGCAAACCCTGCATCGGCTGCCGGAGATGATCCAGGCGCGGCGCGAAAGTGGCCGCCCGCAGGTCGACATCAGCTTTCCGGAAATCGAGAAGTTCGACCGCCTGCCCGAGCCGCGTGCCGAAGGCCCGACCGCCTTCGTCTCGATCATGGAGGGTTGCTCCAAGTACTGCACCTATTGCGTGGTGCCCTACACCCGTGGCGAGGAAGTCAGCCGGCCGTTCGACGACGTGCTGCTGGAGATCGCCCAGCTCGCCGACCAGGGCGTGCGCGAGATCAACCTGCTGGGCCAGAACGTCAACGCCTATCGCGGGCCGATGGCCGATGGCGGCATCGCCGACCTGGCGCTGCTGATCCGCGCCATGGCGCAGATTCCCGGCATCGGCCGCATCCGCTACACCACCTCGCACCCGATGGAGTTCAGCGACAGCCTGATCGAGGCGCATCGCGACGTGCCGCAACTGGCATCCTATCTGCATCTGCCGGTGCAGGCGGGCTCGGATCGCATCCTTTCGGCGATGAAGCGCGGCCACACGGCACTGGAATACAAGGCCAAGATCCGCCGCCTGCGCGAGGCCAAGCCGGGCATCTCGATCAGTTCGGACTTCATCGTCGGCTTCCCCGGCGAGACCGAGGCCGATTTCGAGAAGACGATGAAGCTGATCGCCGACATCGGCTTCGACCAGAGCTTTTCCTTCGTTTTTTCCGCCCGCCCGGGCACCCCCGCCGCCAACCTGCCCGACCCGACGTCGGCGGAGGAAAAGAAGCAGCGACTGGCGCGCCTTCAGGCCGCCATCGACGCCAATGCCAAGGCCATTTCGGCAGCGATGGTCGGCAGCCTGCAATCGGTGCTGGTGGAAGGCCCGTCGAAGAAAAACCCCAACGAGATGACCGGGCGCACCGAAAACATGCGCTATGTCAACTTCCCCGGCCACCCGCGCCTGATCGGCCAGTTCGTCGACGTGACCATCACCGAGGCGATGAGCAACTCGCTGCGCGGCCGTCTCGCCACGCGCGACGCGGACGCTGCCTGAGGGACAACAGCCGCCAGGCCATCACGTTTCCTCCGGCGGCGCATCGAACAGACCCGGAAAAATCTGCGCCGCGCAGGGAGCGCAAGGACGGCCAGTGCAAGGCGTCCGGGCAGGCGCTTCGATACTTCGGCGTGAGCGGTTGTGGCGGACTGCAAGTGCTTCGGGTGCGATCTGCCGTCGGCCGGCTTCACTCATCCGGCCATTGCGGCTCGGTGGCGCGGCGACGCTGCGCTGGGCGGGCGTGCTCGACGCCGTGCCAGACCGCCAGGGCGTCGACCGTGACGGCGACATCGTGCACGCGCAGGATCATTGCGCCGTGCTGGGCGGCGATCAGGGCGGCGGCGGCGGAGCCGGCTGCGCGCTGATCGAGCGGACGCCCGGTGAGCTCGCCGATCATGCGCTTGCGCGAGAGCCCGGCCAGCAGCGGCACGCCCAGTTCGGTGAAGCGGCGCAATCCGGCCAAAAGGCTCAGGTTGTGGGCGAGGTTCTTGCCGAAGCCGAAACCGGGGTCGACCAGCAGCCGGCGCTTGTCGAGGCCGGCCATTTCGCAGGCGAACAGACGCTCGGCCAGAAAGCGGTGTACCTCGCCGACCACGTCGTCGTAATGCGGCGCGTCCTGCATGCTGCGCGGCTCGCCCTGCATGTGCATCAGGCAGACCGGCACGGCCAGTTCGGCGGCGGCGTCCAGCGCGCCGGGCTGACGCAGGGCGTACACGTCATTGATCAGACCGGCACCGGCGGCGACGGCGGCGCGCATCACGGCGGGCTTGGAGGTGTCGATGGAAATCGGCACGGAGGTCTTTTCCGACAGCGCCGCGATCACCGCCGCCACGCGCTCGATTTCCTCGGCCTCCGCCACCGCCTGCGCACCGGGGCGGGTCGATTCGCCGCCGATGTCGATGAGATCAGCGCCCTCCTCGACCAGCTTAAGTCCGTGGGCGACGGCGGCGGCGACATCGGCATGACGGCCGCCGTCGGAGAACGAATCCGGGGTGACGTTGACGATGCCCATCACCCGCGGACGATCCAGCAGCAGGGATCGTCCGCCGCAATCCAGGCTAGGCGTGGTCGAGAACACCCGGCCCGGGCTCAGCCTTCGCTGCGGCCCAGCGCCGCGAGCTGTGCCAGGCGGCGCACGGCCACCGACACGGTGGGGTAGTCGGCGCTGCGCTGGTTGCGGATCTCGGCGAACATCTGCTGGGTGAAGCGCAGCGCCGGATCGTCGCGCTCCACCCAGGCGTTGACGCGCTGCGCCAGCGGCAACCCGGTATCGGCCAGGCGCTGCGCCACCAGGATGCCCTGCTGGGTGTGCAGTTCGTCGCGCAGCACGCCACGCGCCAGCGCGTGCCAGCGGCCGTCGACCTCCAGCGCGTCGATGCGCTCGGACAGCCAGCGCAGATGCAGCACGTGCGCCACTTCGGAGGCGACGCGGCCGGCGTCGAGCACCGACACCGAGTGCGCCTGCGCCACTTCGACCAGGTCCAGCGCGGTGACCATGTTCGGCATCAGCGCCAGGCGTTCGGCCAGCTCCTGAGGGAAGCCGCGATCCAGCCAGCGCGCGCGTTCCTCGGCGAACTGCACCTGATCGTCGCCGGACAGCACGCCGCTGAGGCCCTGCATCAGCTCGGCCACGCCGGGTGCGTAGCGCGCCACCGCGTCGGCGATGCTGCGCCGCTCGCCGGGGCGTTGCAGCAGCCAGCGCGTCATCGCCCGCAGCACGTTCCAGTTCAGCATCAGGGCGTCGATCTGTGCCTGCTCCTCGACCTTGCTGTCGAGTGCGTCGATCTGACCCCAGGTGGAGCGCGCGTCGAGCACTTCGCGGGCGATGGTGAAGGCCTTGGCGATCAGCGCCGGCGACTCGCCGGTGTCTTCCTGCATACGCATGACGAAGGTCGCGCCCATGCGGTTTATCAGCGTGTTGGTGACCGCGCTGGCGATGATCTCGCGGCGCAGGCGATGGCGCTCCATGTGCTCGCCGAAGGGCTGGCGCAACGGCTGCGGGAAGTAGCGGGCCAGCTCGCGCGACAGGAACGGATCCTCCGGCACGTCCGATGCCAGCAACTGCTGGAACAGCACGATCTTCGAGTACGACAGCAGGATCGCCAGTTCCGGGCGGGTCAGGCCAAGACCGCGCGCCTTGCGTTCGGAAAACTCGGCGTCGGAGGGCAGGAACTCGATCTGCCGGTCGAGCAGGCCCTGTGCCTCCAGCGTGCGGATGAAGTGCTGCTTGGAGCCGAGGCGGCTGGCACTCATCCGCTCCATCACGCTGATCGCCTGGTTCTGCCGGTAGTTGTCGCGCAGCACCAGTTGTTCCACTTCATCGGTCATCCTCGCCAGCAGGGCATTGCGCTCTTCCAGCCCCAGTTCCTCGCGCTGCACGGCGTCGTTGAGGAGGATCTTGATGTTGACCTCGTGGTCGGAGGTGTCGACGCCGGCGGAGTTGTCGATGAAGTCGGTGTTGATCAGCACGCCGTTCTGCGCCGCCTCGATGCGGCCCTTCTGCGTCATGCCGAGGTTGCCACCCTCGCCCACCACCTTGCAGCGCAGTTCGTTGCCGTTGACGCGGATGGCGTTGTTGCCGCGATCACCGGCGTCGGCGTGGGTTTCCGAGCTGCCCTTGACGTAGGTGCCGATGCCGCCGTTCCAGAGCAGGTCGACCGGCGCGCGCAGGATGGCGGAGAGCAGTTCGTTGGGGGTCATGGCGTCGACGCCCGGCTCGATGCCGAGCGCCTTCTTCGCCTCGGCCGACAGCGGGATGCTCTTCAGGCTGCGCGACCAGACGCCGCCGCCGGCGGAGATCAGGGAGCGGTCGTAGTCGTCCCAGCTCGAGCGCGGCGTCTTGAACAGGCGGTCGCGCTCGGCGAAGCTGCGCGCCGCGTCGGGGTTGGGGTCGATGATGAGGTGGCGATGGTCGAACGCGGCCACCAGGCGGATGTGCCGCGACAGCCGCATGCCGTTGCCGAACACGTCGCCGGACATGTCGCCGATGCCGACGCAGGTGAAGTCCTCGGACTGCGAATCGCGGCCGAGCGCACGGAAGTGCCGCTTCACCGACTCCCAGGCACCCTTGGCGGTGATGCCCATGCCCTTGTGGTCGTAGCCCACCGAGCCGCCGGAGGCGAAGGCATCGCCCATCCAGAAGCCGTGTTCGAGGGAAATCGAGTTGGCGATGTCGGAGAAGCTGGCGGTGCCCTTGTCGGCGGCGACCACCAGGTAGGGATCGTCGCCGTCGTGGCGGACGACGTTGTCCGGCGGCACGATGGCACCGTCGACGAGGTTGTCGGTGATCGCCAGCAGGCTGCCGATGAACAGGCGGTAGCAGGCGATGCCCTCGGCCAGCAGGGCGTCGCGGTCACCCGCCGCCGGCGGACGCTTGACGACGAAGCCGCCCTTGGCACCGACCGGCACGATGACGGTGTTCTTCACCATCTGCGCCTTGACCAGGCCGAGCACTTCCGTGCGGAAGTCCTCGCGGCGGTCGGACCAGCGCAGGCCGCCGCGCGCCACCGGCCCGTAGCGCATGTGCACGCCTTCGACGCGCGGACCGTAGACGTAGATTTCGCGGTACGGACGCGGCTTGGGCAGATCCGGCACGCGCGCGGGGTCGAACTTGAAGGCGATGGCTTCCGGATCGCGACCGCCCGGCTTCTGGTAGAAGCTTGTGCGCAGGGTAGCGCGGATCACCTTGATGAAGCTGCGCAGGATGCGGTCGTCGTCGATGCTGGAGACGCCGTCCATCAGCGCGTCCAGCGCCGCCTCGGCGGCATCCATCTGGATGTAGCGGTCGCCGCTGCGGGCGAACACCAGCGAGTCGATGACCTCGGCCGTGGTCGCGTCTTCACGCGCCAGCACCGCCAGGTCGGCACGCAGGCGCTCCTGGCCGGCGGTGATCTCGGCCTGGCTCTCGTTGTTGGTGGCGGGGTGGAACTTGGCCTCGAACAGTTCCACCAGCAGGCGCGCCAGCAGCGGATAGCGCGCCAGCGTTTCTTCCATGTAGGACTGCGAGAACGGCACGGCGGTCTGCAACAGATATTTGCAGTAGCCGCGCAGCATGGCGACCTGACGCCAATCCAGCCCGGCCAGCAGCAGCAGGCGGTTGAAGGCGTCGCTTTCCGCCTGGCCACGCCAGATTGCCGCGAAGGCGGTGGCGAAGGCGTCGTTGTGGCGCTCGACGTCGATCTCCAGGCCCTGCGGCGCGGCGATCTCGAAGTCCTGGATGTGCAGGCTGTCCTCGCCCACCGACAGCGCGTAGGGATGCTCGGCGAGCACGCGCAGCCCCATGTTCTCCATCATCGGCAGGGCATCGGACAGGGCGATGTCGCTGCCCAGGCGGAACAGCTTGATGCGCAGGCCGCCGTCCTCGCCGCGATACAGGCGCAGGCTGAGATCGTCGCCACTGCGCAGCGCAGCGACCCGCTCGACATCCTCGGCCGCCACTTCCGGGCTGACCTGTTCGATGTAGCTCATCGGCAGGGCGCGGCCGATGCGGTTGGACAGGCGCAGACCCCTGTCCTCGCCGTGACGGGCGATCAGGCGCTCGCGCAGCTCGTCCTGCCAGTTGCGCACCAGCCGGGCGATGCGCACTTCCAGTTCGGACTCGTCCACCGCCACCGGCTCGCCGGCGCGCGGGCGGATCAGCATGTGCAACTGCGCCAGCGGCGACTCGCCGACCTGGATCGTGGTATCCAGCCGCTCGCCGCCCAGGGCTTCCTTCAGCATCGCCTCGATGCGCTTGCGCACGTCGGTGTTGAAGCGGTCGCGCGGGATGTAGACCAGGGCGGAGAAGAAGCGCCCGTAGCGGTCGCGGCGCAGGAACAGCTTGGTGCGCGAGCGCTCCTGCAGGGCGAGGATGCCCATCGCCGTGCGCGCCAGTTCCTCGCTGCCCGACTGGAACAGCTCGTCGCGCGGCAGGGTTTCCAGGATGTGCCGCAGCGCCTTGCCGCTGTGGCTGTTGGGGGCGAGGCCGGACTGCGTCATCACGTGGTCGAAGCGCCGTCGCACCAGCGGGATGTCCCAGGGCCGGCGGTTGTAGGCGCTGGAGGTGTACAGGCCGAGGAAGCGATATTCCGCCACGGCGCGGCCGCTGTCGTCGAAACGCAGCACGCCGATGTAATCCATGAAACCGGGGCGATGCACCGTGGAGCGGGAATTGGTCTTGGTCAGGATCAGCGCCTCCTCGGTGCCCGAGAACGGCAGCTTGTGCGCGGCCAGGCTGGCCAGCGGACGCGGCTTGTCGTCGGTCCCACCGGCATGCAGCAGGCCAAGCCCGGTGCCGGGCACGGCGCGCAACACGTCCTCGCCCTCGCCACGGACGACTTCGTACTCGCGATAGCCGAGGAAGGTGAAGTGGTCGTCGGCCACCCAGCGCAGGAAGGCCTGCGCTTCCTTGCGTGCCTCCTCGGCAAAGGGCAGGCCGTCGGCGCTGTCGAAGTGCGCCGCGCAGTCGAGCATGCGCTCGCGCTGGCGCGCCCAGTCGCGCACGCAGACGCGCACGTCCTCCAGCGCGGCGAGGATCGCCGCCTCGATGTGGCGCAGGTCGGCCGGATCGGCCTGGCGGTCGATCTCGATGTGGATGAGCGATTCCGGCTTGCCGCCGCTGCCGATCGTCAGCACATGGCCGCCGGGATCGCGGCCGATGGCGAGCACCGGATGGATCAGCATGTGGACCTGGGCGTCGCAGCCGGCCAGCGCCATGCCGACCGAATCGACCAGGAAGGGCATGTCGTCGTTGACGATCTGCACCACGCTGTGCGCCGACTCCCAGCCGTGCTCGGCCGGCAGCGGATTGAACACGCGCACGCGCGGGCCATCGGTGCGCGGGGCGCGGACGAACTCCAGCAAACCTTCCAGCATGCCGGCCCAATCGGCGGCACTGCGACTGCGGAAATCATCCTCGGGAATGCGACGGCAGAACGCATCGGCCAGCACGCGCGCATCGTTGAAGCGGGGTGCGGCGAGGCGCCCCCTCAGCGCCTCCAGGACATCGTGGAGGGGAGAGTGAGGCACATCGGACACTGCGTTCATGAGGGACGGACGACACCGCTGTTTGAAGTGGCGCGAAGTCTAGCTCCACGCTGGTATTACGGCCAGCGATAAACCCAACGGCAGGGCAACGGCGGCGGTCGCGCGGTACGATGCCGGCATGCGCGAAACCGGCATCCGCCTCTTCCAGACGCCCGAGCATGCCTGCGGCTACTGGCCCGAACGGCGCGCCCGCGACGTGCTGCTCGATCCCTCCGATCCGCAGCTCGCCCGGCTTTATCCGCACATGCTGGCGGTGGGGTTCCGGCGCTCCGGCGACCATGTCTACCGACCGCGCTGCCACGCCTGCCGCGCCTGCGTGCCGCTGCGCATCGACGTCACCCGCTTTCGCCCCTCGCGCAACCAGCGGCGCTGCCTGGCGCGCAATGCCGACATCGGTTTCCTCGCCCGGCCCGCGCAACGCAACAGCGAGCGCTTCGGCCTGTACCGCCGCTACCTGCTGGCCCGCCATCCCGATGGCGGCATGGTCGAGGGCGGCCCGGACGAGTTCGACCGCTTCCTGTGCGCCAGTTGGAGCCCGACCTGCTTCTTCGAACTGCGCCAGGATGCCCGCCTGCTCGGCATCGCCGTCACCGACGTGCTGCCCGACGCGCTGTCGGCGGTCTACACCTTCTTCGAGCCGACCGAGACCGCGCGCAGCCTCGGCACCCTCGCCATCCTGCGCCAGATCCAATGGGCGCGCGACCACGGCAAGCATCATTTGTATCTGGGATTCTGGATAGACGGCCACCCGAAGATGCACTACAAGACCGGCTTCGACGCCACCGAAATTCTCACCGCCCAAGGCTGGCGCCCGTTGTGCGAACGCGGATAACCATCGCATGTTCGCCCCGCGACCCACCCGGCGCCCCGGCCGCTCGTGCAGCACCCCAACCGTTCACGCAACCCCAACCGTTCGTGCAACGCCAGCCGTTCGTGGTGAGGTATCGAACCATGAACGGCGGACCGCCGCGACCACCCCAAACACCCCGAATCTGGAAAATGCCCCAGCCATGCCCCTGCGCCCCCTGCTCCTGCTGCTCGCCATGAGCCCGCTCTGCCACGCCGGCGCGCCCGATCAAGCCCCCGCCCTGCGCGTGGCCACCTACAACGTCTCCCTCAACCATGACGAGGCCGGCGGCCTGATCGCGCAGCTGGAGGGCGACCATCTGCCGGCGCGCCAGGTCGCCGCCGTGATCCAGCGCGTGCGCCCGGACCTGTTGCTGCTCAACGAATTCGACCACGACGCCGACGGCCGCGCCGCGCGCCTGTTCGTCGAGCGCTATCTCGGCCAGGGCCAGTTCGGCGAGTCCGCCATCGCCTATCCGCACGTCTACGCCGCGCCGGTCAACACCGGCGTTCCGAGCGGGCTGGATCTCGATGGCGATGGTCGCACCGATGGCCCCGGCGACGCCTGGGGTTTCGGCCGCCACCCCGGCCAATACGGCATGCTGGTGCTTTCCCGCCATCCCATCGACCGCGCCGCCGTGCGCACTTTCCAGCAACTGCGCTGGAGCGCCCTGCCCGGCGCCCTGGCTCCGCTCGACGCGAAGACCGGCAAGCCCTGGTATCCCGCCGAGGTCTGGTCGCAGTTGCGGCTGTCCTCCAAATCGCACTGGGACGTGCCGGTGGAGACGCCGCAGGGTCGCCTGCACTTCCTCGTCGCCCACCCCACCCCGCCGGTTTTCGACGGCCCGGAAGACCGCAACGGCCGCCGCAACCACGACGAAATCCGCCTCTGGGCCGAGTATGTGTCCGGCCAGGACCTGCCTTGGCTGTGCGACGACGCCGGCCACTGCGGCGGCCTGCCCGGCGATGCCCGCTTCGTCATCGCCGGCGACTACAACGCCGATCCCGCCGACGGCGACAGCCACGGCGCGGCGATCCTGCAACTGCTCGAACACCCGCGCCTGCTGCGCCACCCCACCCCGCGCAGCGAAGGCGCCATCATCGCCGCCCGCGACAACGAGGCCGAGCACCGGCATCGCGGCAATCCCGCCCACGATACCGGCAACTTCGGCCCGCGCACCGGCAACCTGCGCATCGACTACGTATTGCCCTCGGTCGGCTTCAGCGTGCTCCAGAGCGGCGTGTTCTGGCCACCGCCCGACGCCCCCGAAGCGCCGTGGATCGAAGCCAGCGACCATCGGATGGTGTGGCTGGACATCGTCGTCCCCAGCGCCGCCACGCCCGCAGCCAGGAAACCCGCGCCATGAGCCTAGACCCGCTTTCCCTCGACGACGACCGCCACGCCCTCGCCGCCGATGCCGCCGATCCGCTGCATGCGCTGCGCGGGCAGTTCCACATTCCGCGCCACGGCAATGCCGACATGGCCTACTTCGTCGGCAATTCGCTGGGCCTGCAACCGCGCGCGGCGGCCGGACTGATTGCGGAGGAACTCGAAAGCTGGGCCACACAGGCGGTGGAGGGGCATTTCCGTGGCGCGCGGCCGTGGATGGACTATCACAGCCAGGTCCGCGACGGGCTGGCCGAGGTGGTCGGCGCGCAGCCGCTGGAAGTGGTGGCGATGAACTCGCTGACCACCAACCTGCACCTGCTGATGGCGAGCTTCTATCGACCGAGCGCCGAGCGCCCGGCGATCCTGATCGAGGCCGGCGCGTTCCCTTCAGACCGCCACGCCGTTGCCTCGCAGATCCGCTTCCACGGCTTCGATCCCGAGCGCGACCTGATCGAACTGGCCGCCGACGAGCCGGGCGAGGCGATTTCACTGGCCGCCATCGAACGCGCGCTGGCCGAGCACGGCCGCCGCATCGCGCTGGTGCTGTGGCCGGGCGTGCAGTATCGCACCGGGCAGGCCTTCGACCTGAAGGAAATCAGCCGCCTCGCCCATGCGCAGGGCTGCGTCGCCGGTTTCGACCTCGCCCACGCCGCCGGCAACCTGCACTTGGCGCTGCACGACAGCGATGCCGATTTCGCCGTCTGGTGCCACTACAAGTACATGAACGCCGGGCCCGGCGCGGTCGCCGGGGCCTTCGTCCATGAACGCCATGCCCGCGCCGATCTGCCTCGACTGGCCGGCTGGTGGGGCCATGATCCGGCCACGCGGTTCCAGATGGGCCCGGAGTTCACGCCCACGCCGGGGGCCGATGGCTGGCAGCTCAGCAATCCGCCGATCCTCGGCCTGACGCCGCTGATCGCCTCGCTGGATCTGTTCCAGCGCGCCGGCATGGCGGCGCTGCGCGCCAAGTCCGAACGCCTGACCGGCTACCTGGAGGCGCTGATCCGCCGCCATCTCGACGATCTGCTGGACATCCTGACGCCGGCCGAACCGTCACGGCGCGGCTGCCAGTTGTCGCTGCGCGTGCGTGCCGGGCGCGAGGCCGGCCGGGCGCTGTTCCGGCATCTGTCCGAGGCTGGCGTGCTCGGCGACTGGCGCGAGCCGGACGTGATCCGCATTGCCCCGGCACCGCTCTACAACCGTCATGGCGACGTGTTGCGCTTCGCCCGCGCCTGCCGTGATTTCGCCAGGAACGCCGGATGAGCGCGCGTTCGATCAGCGTGATCGGGGCCGGTCTCGCCGGTGCCCTGCTGTCCGCCCTGCTGGCGCAGCGCGGGCATCGCGTGGAGGTGTTCGAGCGCCGCGGTGATCCGCGCCGCCACGGCTACGAAGGCGGCCGCTCGATCAACCTGGCGCTGACCGAGCGTGGCCGCCATGCGCTGCGCTGCGCCGACGTCGAACAGGCGGTGATGCGCCACGTGGTGATGATGCGCGGGCGGATGGTCCATTTCGAGGAAGGCGGCGTCCAACTGCAACGCTATGGCCGCGACGACAGCGAGGTGATCTGGTCGGTGCATCGCGGCCGGCTCAACGTCGACCTGCTCGACGCCGCCGAAGCGGCCGGCGCAGTGATCCATTTCGACCAGCGGCTGGAGGATGTCGATTTCCCCGGCAAACGTTTCCACCTGGTCGACGAGACGACGCAGCGCCGCCAGGTCCGCGATTTCGATCTGCTGATCGGTGCCGATGGTGCCGGCTCCGCCGTGCGCGCGGCGATGAATCGTGACACCGACCTGGGCGAGCGCTTCGAGCCGCTCGGACACGGCTACAAGGAACTGGAAATCCCGCCGCTGGCCGAGGGTGGCCATCGCATCGAGACCCATGCCCTGCACATCTGGCCGCGCGGCGGCTACATGTGCATCGCCCTGCCGAACAGCGAGGGCACCTTCACCGTCACCCTGTTCCTGCCCGTCGATGGCCCGCACCCGAGCTTCGCCACCCTCGGCAGCCCGGAGGCCGTGCGCGATTTCTTCGACCGGCGCTTCGCCGACGCGGTGCCGCTGATCCCCGAACTGGAGGCCGATTTCTTCGGCAATCCGCTCGGCCAACTGGGCACGCTGTATCTGGACCGATGGCATCTTGGCGGTCGCGCGGTGCTGCTCGGCGACGCCGCCCACGCCATGGTGCCCTTCCACGGCCAGGGCATGAACTGCGCCTTCGAGGATTGCATCGCGCTGGCCGCACAGTTGGACGCCGAGGCCGATCCCGAAGTCGCCTTCGCCCGCTTCCAGGCCGAGCGCCTGCCCAACGCCCGTGCCATCCAGGCGATGGCGCTGGAAAACTACCTGGAAATGCGCGACCACGTCGACGACGCCGACTATCTGCTGCAACG
>JBAYTD010000086.1:0-12748 GCA_041675805.1 Lysobacteraceae bacterium | reverse complement strand
GCCAAGGTCTGCAAGGCGGTCGGCCACTTCCTGCCCGACAACGCCATCATCGTCGACGAGGGCATCACCTCGACCCTGATGCTGGCCGCGATGACCGCCGGCGCGCCGCGCCACGACCTGATCACGCTGACCGGCGGTGCCATCGGCCAGGGCCTGCCGAGCGCGGTCGGTGCCGCTGTCGCCTGTCCGGATCGTCCGGTGATCGCGCTGATCGGCGACGGCACCGCGATGTACACGATCCAGTCGCTGTGGACGATGGCGCGCGAGAAACTCGATGTCACCGCGATCATCTTCAACAACGCTTCCTACTCGGTGCTCAGCGTGGAACTGGAGCGGGTCGGCGCGGAAACCGGCAGCGGCGACAAGGCGCGCTCGCAGCTCGACCTGCATGGTCCCGACCTGGATTTCACCCGGCTGGCGCAGGGCATGGGCGTGCACGCGGTGCGCGCGACCAGCGCCTCGGCGTTCAACAAGGCGCTGCGATACGCCCTCGATCACCCCGGGCCGCATCTGATCGATGCCGTGGTGCCGGAATCGCTCGGCCCGGCCAAGCGCCGGCTGCTGCCCTGGCTGCTGAAATCCCTGCCCAGCCTGCCGCCCGGCGTGGCCCGCGCGGTCAAGCGCAAGATCGCGCCGTAGCGCTTCGCCGGCATCGCCTGATCCGGCGGGGCGAGCGCTCGGTTGTCTGCCGCCGCGTGTGACCTGCGGCCGCGCGACCGGTGCGGTCTACGGCTGGCGGTTGGCCCAGGCCAGCCAGCGTTCTGCCAATATGCGCTGGCTGCCGCGCCAGCGTTCGATGTCGCCGATGGCTTCGCGCAGGGCGGCACGCAGGGTGGCGTCCTGCGGGCGCTGACGGGCGAGCACGTAGGCGCGGGCGGCCTGCAATTGCTGCGCCAGCGGCGAGTCGTAACGGCCGCTCGCCTCCAGCCAGTCGAGGATGGCCGTCAGACGGCGCAATGCCTCCGGCCAGTCGCCGGCCTGCACGCTGACCAGGGCGCGGTCGGCCTCGGAGGCACGCGTGTTCGGATGCTCCTCGCCGACGCTGCGCGCCGTGATGCGCCCGCTTTCCGCCAGCAGCGCATCGGCGCGGGCGAACTGGCCGTCGAGGGTGGCGGCGTTGCCGACGACGTTGAGGATCAGGCCTAGCCACGGGTCGTCCGCGCCGTAGTGGGCGCGTGCTTCCACCTGCAGCGGGTCGAGCACCGCCAGCGCCTCGTCGGTGCGGTCCAGGGCGGTCAGCGCCCGGCCCAGGTAAGCGCGCATCGGCAGCAGGGTCTGCGGCCTGTCGAAACCCTGCGCCCGGGCCTGCCGCAGCGCCTCGCGCAGGCGCGTGGCCGCCGCCGTCGGATCGGCACGCATTTCGGCGGTGGCGAGGTTGACCTGCGCAGCGAGGTAACTGCGCAGTGCCGCCTCGTCGTCCAGCATGGTGCCGGCGGCGCGCACCACGTCCTCGTAACCGGCCCGCGCCACGGCGGCGTCGCCACGATCCTGCGCCAGCATCGCGTGCTGTTGCAGCAGGGTGAGATGGCGCTGTCCGTCCTTGGCCTGGCCGCTGGCGAACAGTGCCAGGCCGGCATCGATCTCGCGCTGCGCCGCGACGTTGTCGCCGCGCTTGTCCAGCGCGCTGGCCAGTTCGCTGTGCGCCTCGGCCAGCAGTTCGGCATCCGGCGGCAGCGCTGCCTGCGCCAGCCGCAGACCCTCGGCGGCGGCATCGGCGACGGAATGGGTCTGACCGAAATAGTCCAGCGCCCGCGCGCTGGCCAGCAGCAGCGCGGCGCGGATCGCCGGCGATTGCCGGTCATCGGCTTTCAGGCGCGTGATGCTGCGTTCCAGCAGTTCGCGCGCGCTGACTTCGCCGCGCTCGGAATCGGCCGGCCGGGCACCCTCGAACAGGCCGGAAAAATGCCCGGCCAGCGCCTGCGCCTTGTCGCGCTGGCGCTCGGCTTCCTGCAATTGCTGCTGCTGCGCGTGCAGGTGATAGCCGATGGCGACAAGGCACAGGCAGGCCGCCGCCAGCCACGGCCAGCGCCGCCGCATGAAGCTGCGCAGGCGATAGCCGCGTTCGCCGCGGCGTGCTTCCACCGGCTCGCGCCGCAGCCAGCGATCGAGGTCGGCCAGCAGTTCCGCCGCCCCGGCATAGCGCTCGTCCGGGCGCTTGCGCAGCGCCTTCAGGCAGATCGCGTCGAGATCGGCATCCACGCCCGCCAGTGCGCTGCGCAGGCGTGACGGCGGCCGCGGATCGTCGTCCAGGATGGCCTGAATCAGCGCCGCCGGACCGCTGGCTTCGCCATAAGGCGACGCACCAGCCAGCATTTCGTACAGCAGCACGCCCAGCGCGTACACGTCCACGCTCACGCCGCGTTCGCGACCTTCGCTGGTGACCTGTTCCGGCGCGGCGTAGCGCAAGGTCATCTGGCTCGGACCCTCGGTGGTGACGGCGTCTTCCTGCAAGGCGTGGGCGATGCCGAAATCGAGCAGTTTCGGCGCGCCGTCGCGGGTGACCAGGATGTTGGCCGGCTTCAGGTCACGATGCACGATCAGGCGCGCATGGGCATGCGCCACCGCCGCTGCCACCTCGCGCAGCAGGCGCACGCGGGCGCGCACCTCCAGCGCCTGCGTGCGACACCACTGGTCGATGTGCTCGCCCTCGACATACTGGGTGGCGATGTAGGCCACGCCGTGCGCATCGGCACCGCCATCCACCAGCGCGGCGATGCCGGGGTGGTCGAGCGTGGCGAGAATGCGCCGCTCGCGCTGGAAACGGCGCAGGTCGTCCTCGCTCCAGCGCGCCTGTGCGATGCGCTTGAGCGCAACCGGCTGGCGCGCATCGTCGAGCGCGCGTTCGGCCAGCCACACCACGCCCATGCCGCCGCGTCCGAGTTCGCGGATCAGCGTGTAGTTGGGCAAGTCCGGTCCGCGCGGCGCATCGACGGGGCGATCAAGCACCGGCACGGGTCGCGCCGCCGCCTGCAATTGCCGACGCAGCGCGCCGGCCAGTGCCGGATCGTGCGTTTCCCATTCGGTCAGACGCAACTCGCGCGCGCCCGCATCGAGATCCAGCAATTCGAGGAAGGCGTCCTTCAGGCGGGTGTAGTCGATGGTGTCGTTCATCCTCGTATCCGGATTCCCTTCGCGCAGCCAGGCCGGGCGGACTCGGCACTACGGGGCGAAGGCGTGGCTCTTGAGCCACGCGCAGGCGTGCGCCCATTCGCGGTTCACGGCGGAAGGGTGGATGTCCAGCGCCTGCGCGGTTTCCTCGATGGTGAAACCGGCAAACACGCGCAGTTCCACCACCGAGGCGGCGCGCGGATCGAGCTTTGCCAGTGCCGACAACGCATCGTCGAGCGCCACCAGGTCGGCCGGCGTGGCGGTCAGCGCCGCGTCGTGGTCTTCCAGCGACAGCGGCGCTTCGCCCGCACCGCGCTTGTCGGCCAGCTTGCGTCGTGCCCGGTCGATCAGTATCTGCCGCATCGCCCGCGCCACGATGCGGGAGAAATGCTGGCGGTCCCCGGCCTGTGGCGGCTTGGCCTGCAACAGTTTCATCAGCGCATCGTTGAGCAGGGCGGTGGGCTGCATCGTCTCGTGCCCCGATTCGCTGCGCAGCACCGCTGCCGCCAGCCGCTTCAGGTCGCCGTACAGGCGCGAGAACACGCGATCGCGCGCCGCGTCGTCGCCGCCCTGCCAGTCGCGTATCCAGCCGGTGATGTCGTCGGCGTTTTCCATCGATCAAGGATAAACGCTCCGGCGCGATTCGTAGCGCCGCGCTGGCAAGGCGCTGCGAACCCGTGCCGCCGCGATGCCGGGCTTGCCCGGTTCATTTCGCCAGCTTTCCCATCGCGGCCAGATCGAAGCGGACCTGCAACGGCACCGCATCGGGCGAAAACAGTTCGCCACGGAACGCGCCGACATGGACATGCGGATTGAAGGAACTGCCGTTGTTGCCGATCCGCGCCACCGGCTGCCCGGCCTTAACCGCATCGCCTTCCGCCACCATCGCCTCGCGCACGTGTGCGTAGGCCACCTGCACGGCGTCGGCATCGTCGGCCTTGCCGCAGCGGAACAGGATCGCGCCGGAGCGGCCCGGCCCGAACGCGCCGGGCGTGGCCGATTCGGGATTGAGGCTGACGATCATCACCACGCCATCGCACGGTGCCAGCAGCGGCTCGCGCCAGCCATGCCAGTGCTCGTTGCGGCTGCCGTCGCCGGTGTGGAGCGAAAGCAGGTTGCCGTCCGGCCCATCCGTGCGCTTCACCACCACGCAATCGGCCCCGAGCGCATCGGGCACATGGTCTTCCGTGCCGAACGCGTGTTCGGAACATTGCATCCGCGCGGCGACCGGCGGATGGATCAGCACCGCCTCGATATCGGCCGCGTGCGCGGCCAGCGGGGTGAGGGCGAGCAGCAGTGCGATGGGCATGTACGGTTTCATGGCGTGGGTTCCTGGTCTGTGGAGCTTGGCGGGGTAAGGGGCGGAGCCGCAGCGCAAGCGTCACTCGAAGCCGTCGTCGAACAGCGTGTCGGCGGATCTGAGCCGCAACAGCACAAGATCCTCTTCGCTGTCCGGATTGCAATGGCGGTGGATGCTGCCCAGCACCGAAGGCCGGCCTTGCCACAGGCCGAGGCGGGCGTGGTGCTGGCGGTTGGGATATTCGCCACAACTGCTGTCCCGGCTTTGCACGCTGAGGACGGTCTGGCCCTCATCGCCGAAGGCGGGGTCGATGTGATCCTGGGCGGGGCTTTCGCCCAGCACGGCACGGGCGAAATACCAGCCGTGGTAGCCCTGGAAAGCCGTGCCATCGAAGCTTTCGGCGGTCGCGGCGTAGAGCACGCGGTTGCCACGCTGCGGCAACACCGGGCCAACGCTTTCGTGACTGATCCCGGTAACCCAGCCGCCCATGAGCGGCGACGGGGCCGGCAGATCCAGGGCGGTGAACACGCCGCCCGCACGCAGCACCAGCAGCAGCGGCTGGCCCGGGTGGCCGCTGGCGCGGCGGGTGGCACCGACCGCCATGACGCCCTCGCGCACCATGCCGCCGCCGAAGGTACGCAGGTCTTCGCCGGGCAGGGAGAACAGTTCGGTGTGTGCGAGGCTCAGGTCGTCCGGGTTCAGGTAGGCGCGAAAAGCGGTGTGGTCCTGTCCGTGGGCCTGTCCATGGCCCACTACCCAGATACCGCCGCCGGGGCCGACGCCGGCCGCCGTTGCATGGATCGAACCGCTCAGCCCGGCCGGCATGAAGTAGGACGCGCCAACGTATTGCGCCGTCTGGCCCGCGAAGTGCGCCAGGAACGGTCGCCAGCCCTCCGGCGTATCGGCCGAGCCAACCAGCAGCGCGCCGCCATCAGGGGTGCGGTTGAAGCTGCGGGGAATCTTGATCCGGTCGGAAAGGTCGGTGAGATCGAGTGAGACGACGCCCTGTATGCCGGGTGCGAAAGTGTCGGGAATGAGGCCGCCGTCCGCGCCGATCGCCATCAGCAGGAGGCGGGTCATGCCGGCGGCCGGTTCGGTGATGCTCATCGCCAGCAGGAGGCTGCCGTCGGGCCGGCACAAGGCCACGTCCTCGTGCCCGTTGCTGCTGCCGAAGACGTACTGGGCCACGCTTCTTGCGATGATCGGACCATCCGCGCTGCCGTCGAAACGCAGGCGCCGAAACAGCAGTGTGTTGGCACCTGCGCGCGACACCACGATCTGGCCGTTGCCGGCCGGGCAGTTGGCGATCGGTCGGTCGGCCGAGCCTTCGTTGGTGTACGGATGCTGATAGAACTGCACGCCGTCGCCATCGAACCTGGGGTCGAGAATCATGCCGGGATCGAAAACCGAGGCGTGCAGCGGCACCGCAGCGAGGACGCTCAGCAGCACGGCGAACACGCGTAGGGGCGTGGACGAGAAGAGCGGCAACAGCACGGCAGGGCTGGCCGTACGAGGGCGGATCGGAATCATCGCGAACACTCTTGAAACGTGGCAAAAGTGCCGCTCTGATTCGCAGTACGCAGTTCCTCCGCGTTTTCTCCGCCCTGCCCGAAAATATCGCCGGGTGGACGGGGAGCCGAGCTTGCTCGGCTTGGGTGTGGCGAAGGGGTCAGAGCAGCGGAGCATGCTCGGCTACGTGAAGCGCAGCCACAGCCAGGCGCCGCCGAGGCCGAGGATGAGCCAGGCCAGGGCACCGATGTACAGGCAGGTGTCGTCGCCGAACTCGCGACGCGGGGCAATCGCGCGCAGGATGAGGTAGCCCAGCCCGGGCACGAGTACCTGGCCGACGATTTCGGCCAGTGCGCGTATCAGCAGATCCATCAGCGGGAGGCCTCTCCGGTGCCGCGCGGGTGCTGGCGGCCTTCGTCGATGACGGTCAGCAGCGCTTCGCCGCGCGCATCGATGCGGTAATCGAAGGTGTACCGGCCCGGCTCCAGCGCCTTGCGGCCTCCGGGGTAGTCGTGGTCGGTGACGTGGATGAGCTGACGCCGGTCGGCGAGCTGGATCGCGGTCTTGCGGTAGTGGACTGGTGCGGCCGGGAGCGGGTGCCAGTCGCTGGTTCGGCCCGGTTCGATGCGGCCGAAATCGACATCGGTTTTCCGTATCGGATGGCCTTGCCAGACGTGCAGGAAAACCACGCCGCTGCTGTTGCGCACGCGCAGCCAGACCTGGCCGCCATGGCCTGCCGCCGTTCCCGGGGCGCAGCCGGCGAGGCCGGGCGCGAGCAGCAACGCCAGGCACAGGATGCGAAGCAGGCCGGCGGCGCATGTCCGGCCTGCGCGGGTTGCGCCCGGGTGCGCGATGGCGTGTCGGGTCATGGCCTTATTCCTCCGCCCCGTCGCCGGATGCGCGCAACCGTTGCAGGTCGTCGTCCAGTTCGCAGACGCGCGCGCGCCGCCGCGCCAGCGCTGCGTCGGCGATGTCGAGCGCGGCGGCGCTGCCCGCGTCGGCGCGCAGGGCGATATCCCACTGCGTCTGTGCGGTGTCGAAGGCCAGCCAGGCGCGCTGGGCGTTGCGCAGGATGTCATGCGCCGGGGCCGGCGTGGCCTGGCGCAGTTCGGCGTAGAGGCGGTTCAGTTCCGCATCCCAGCCTTCCCAGGCCTCGCCCTGTGCGTCGCGCAGAGCGGCGGTGACGCCGCCGCTGCGTTCCACGGCGGCGGCGTAGGCCAGGTCGATGGCGTGCGGCACGGGGAAGTCGCAGGCGGCGGGCGCGCCGGCGGCGACGAGGAACGGAATGGCGAACAGGCCGCGGATCGATTGCATCGGGATGTTCCTTGGCGGGGCGTTGCGCAATACGCAGGATCGCGGCGTTTTCTCCGCGACCGCGCCAGCGGAGAAAACGCCGCGATCCTGCGTATTGCGAGGTGACCAAGGCAATTCCGCCTTGCTGGAGCCGTGCCATGACCCGTTTGCGTTCGATCTTTCTGCTTGCCTCCCTCGTGGCCGCAGCGCCTTCCCTCGCCGCCACGCCGGTGCTGCGCGACGACTTCTCCGACAGTCGCAGCGGCTGGCCCAACATGGCCGCGACCCGCGCCGGCGACCTGGGCCTTGCCATCTACACCGACAGCGGCAAGTACCAGTTGACCCCGGTGCAGGACGAAGTGTTCGGTTTCATCACCGCGCCCCGGCAGGCCAGCGGCGGCGACGTGGCTGTGGAAACCGACCTGTTTCTCTACGCCGGCCTCGGCGGTGGCGCGGCCGGCGTGGGCTGTCGCTACAAGGATCACCGCAACTTCTACGCCTTCACCGTGCGCGGCGACGCCACGCTGACGATCCTCAAGATCAAGGACGGCAGGATCCTCCCGCTGGCGCAGGGCAAGGTGGCAAGCATCATGCCGGGCACGGTGGATACGCGCCTGAGCGTGGAATGCCGTGGCGACAGCCTGCGTTTCTCGGCCAAGGGCGGCGGCACGCTGAGCGCGAACGATGGCGACTTTTCCGACGGCCCGGCCGGCGTGTTCGTG
Source organism: Lysobacteraceae bacterium (assembly GCA_041675805.1). Taxonomy (GTDB): domain Bacteria; phylum Pseudomonadota; class Gammaproteobacteria; order Xanthomonadales; family Xanthomonadaceae; genus JANNWF01. The sequence continues at coordinate 4,816 of JBAYTD010000086.1, read as the reverse complement.
GTCGGGCAGAAGACCGCCGGGGTCAGCGGCGTGTTCGACAACTTCGTCCTCGCCGATCCGGCCGGGCGCTGAGCGCGGCTGCCGCAACCGACCAGGGAGATCGTCATGTCCTTTCGATTCCGTTTCCTCGTGCTCGCCGCCGTGGCGGGTTTTTCCCCGCTGATCGGGGCTGCGCCCGCGCCCGAGGCGCTGCACGCCGCCACCGGCCAGGCCTGTTCCTACGATGGCGCGCCGGTGCGGGTGCAGCGCGTGTCCGGTGCGCTGCCCGGCGACTGCCGCGACATGGTGGCGCAGATCATGAAGTTCACCGGCCTGCCGCAGAACTTCGTGGTGGTCGAAGGGCCGGTGCCGAACGCCGCCGCGCTCATCATGCTGGACGACAAGGAAATCCCGCAGCGGGTGATCGCCTTCAACCGCGATTTCATGAACATCGTGCGCGCCGCCACCCGTGGCAATGCCTGGGCGCCGATCAGCGTGATGGCGCACGAGATCGGCCATCACCTGTCCGGCCATACCATCGTGCCCGGCGGCAGCCAGCCGCCGATCGAACTGGAAGCGGACAAGTTCAGTGGCTTCGTGCTGTTCAAGATGGGCGCGAGCTTGGGCGATGCGCAGGCGGCGATGGCCGAACTGGTGCCCGACGGCCCGGACGGCAACACCCATCCGGGCCGCCGCAAGCGCCTGGCCGCGATCCGCGACGGCTGGCAGCAGGCCTGCGAACAGCAGGGCGGCGATTGCGCCTCCGGCAGCGTGGCGGCGCGGGCGCAAGACGCGCCGGTGTCGCCTGCACCGGCGACCGATGCGGCGATGCGCGCACCGCAGTTGCCCGCGTCGCCACCTGCGTCCGCTCCCGTCGTCGCCAGCGCGCCTGCCGCAGCGGATGCGGCCAGGGCCGATGTCCTGCCCGCGCCGGGCGGCACGCCGTCCAAGCTGGATCGCTTCATCCACGACGAGTTCGGTGTGCTGGATGCGAACCTGCGCGCCGCCGCCGAGCAGGCGATGTTCGAGCACGCGCGCAGCCGGGGCGTGGAGATCGTCACCCTGCTGGTGAAGGATCTGCACGGCCTGTCCGGCGACGACTATGCGCAGGCGATGCTGCGCCAGTTGCGCGTCGGCAAGCTCGACGTGGGCAATGGCGCGGTGCTGGTGGTGGCACCGCTGGCCGGCGAGGTGGGGCTGGCGATGGGGCCGGGCATCGCGCTGGAGTCGGGCAGCCACGACCGCCGCGCGTCGCTGGCGCGCTGGCTCGAACGCGGCTGGCCACAGTGCGAACGCAGGCGCGCCTGCGGCAACTGGAGCGAGCTGCTGCTCGACGTGGCCGAGCGGATGCGGCAGGACACCGCGCACGCCGACTGGACGATCCGCTACGCCAGTCTGGAAGCGCTGATGCGCGATTACCTGGCCTTCCACGAGAACCGGCGCGAAACCGGCGCGCGCCTGGATCCTGAGGCCGATCCGGGTTATCGCAAGATCGTCATGCTCGAAGGCGAGGTGGTGACCGCCGATGCCGCGCCCGGCTACGCGCAGGCATTCGTCAACCCGGCCAAGGCCCGCGCGCGCCGCGCCGTGCACGTGCGCAGCCCGGACGGCCACGACCTGATGCTCTACGCCGATCCGCGCGGCAACGCCCTGATGCCCGCCGGTCCGTTGCGCGCCGGGCAGCGTTACCGCTTCATCGCACGCACCGTCGAGCTGAGCCGCAATCCGAAGGACACCCAGGGCTTCGACCTGCTCAGCCACGACCTCGCGCAGTGACGTGCAGGGCCGAGCCTGCTCGGCCCGAAGTTTGCGGGAACGCAGGGCCGGCGTGCCCGGCTCGGGGTGACTTCGGACAGGTGGCAGCGGCGCGTCGCGGGCCTACACTTCCGCGATGCCCCTGCGCCTCGCCCCGACCAAGCTGCTGCGTTACGCCGGCCTGTTCACCTGGGCATGCGTCGGCATCCCGATGGTGTCGACGCCCTGGTATTTCGATGAATCCAGCGGCCTCGGACGCGGCGACCAGCTTGCCTGGCGGCTGTGCTATTTCGGCTTCGGCCTGTGTTACTGGTATCTGACCCGCCGGCTCGGCGAGCGCCACCGGCGGCGTCGCGATCTGCTGGTGCTGGCGCTGCTGACCCTGTGCGCCATCGGCGTCAGCCTGTTCAGCGACAGCGGCCTCGGCAGCATCCTGTTGATGGTGGTGTCCGGTGCCTTGCCCTGGCAGTTGCCGCTGCGCATCGGTCTGGCCTGGATGACGGTGCAGCACCTGGCATTGATCCCGGTGTTCGCCGGCCAGCCGGACTTCCACCTGTTCGACGCCATCCTGCAGGCTTCACTGTACGTCGGCTTCTCCAGTTTCGTCTTCGTCACCAGCCTGGTGGCCCGCCAGCAGGCCGAGGCGCGCGAGGAACAGCGTCGGCTCAACGCCGAACTGCGCGCCACCCGCGCGCTGCTGGCGGAAAGCAGCCGGCTGACCGAGCGCATGCGCATCGCCCGCGAGTTGCACGACCTGCTCGGCCATCATCTGACCGCGCTCAGCCTGAACCTGGAAGTGGCCGCGCACCGCTCCGAGGGCCGTGCCCAGGAGCACGTGCGCCAGGCGCAGTCGCTGGCCAAGCTGCTGCTCAACGACGTGCGCGACGCGGTCAGCCGCCTGCGCGAGGACGACGCGCTGGACCTTGAAGCCGCGCTGCGCCAGCTCGTCGACGGCGTGCCGGGCCTGTCCATCACGCTGGAAGTGACGCCCGGCCTCGCCATCGAGGATCCGGCGCGGGCGCACATCGTGCTGCGCTGCGCGCAGGAGGCGATCACCAACACGGTGCGCCATTCCGGTGCCAGCCGCCTGTACCTGAGCGTGCAGGAGGGCGCGGCCGGCGAGATCGTGGTGCTGGCGCGCGACAACGGCCGCGGCGATGATGGCGCGGCACCGGGCAACGGCCTGCGCGGCATGCGCGAACGACTGGCGCAGTACGGCGGCTCGCTCGACATCGACACCGCGCCGGGGCGCGGTTTCACCCTGCGCGCCCACCTGCCCCTGGCTGTGGCGCCGGTATCCGGAGGACGTTAGGTGCAACCCGATCCGATCCGTGTCGTCCTGGTCGATGACCAGAACCTGGTGCGCCAGGGCATCCGCTCGCTGCTCGAGCTGTCCGACAACATCCGCATCGTCGCCGAGGCCAGCGACGGCAAGCAGGCCATCGAGCTGATCCCGACCGCGGCACCCGACGTGGTGCTGATGGACCTGCGCATGCCGGTGCTGTCCGGCCTCGACGCCATCCAGCAGATGGCGGCCGCGGGGCGCTTGCCGCCCACCATCATCCTGACCACCTTCGATGACGACGAACTGGTGTTCGCCGGCATCAAGGCCGGTGCCCGTGGCTACCTGCTCAAGGACGTGTCGCTGGAGCAACTGGTCGACGCCATCCAGACCGTGGCGGCGGGCGGGCGGCTGGTGCAGCCGGCGATGACGCAGCGCCTGCTGTCCGGCCTGGAGAGCATGAACAACGAGTTCAGCAGCCTCGACCGGCCCGATCCGCTGACCGACCGCGAGACCGAAATCCTGCGCCTGATGGCAGGCGGCTACTCCAACAAGGAGATCGCCAACTCGCTCGGCGTCACCGAGGGCACGGTGAAGAACCACGTTTCCAACATCCTGTCGAAACTGGGCGTGCGCGACCGCACCCGCGCCGTGCTCAAGGCCTTCGAACTCAAGCTGGTCTGAAATCCGCGTCACGCCGCAAATCCTTGTCCGGCGCGGGCCAGCGAGCAGGCGTGGCGCGACGGAAAGCACAATCGGCGCTGAACCCGGTTCGCGCCGGCCGGCAAGCCTGCTACCATTCGGCGCTCGCGCCGGTGTCCGGGCGTCTGTTCGGACCCCGTCGCGGGCGTTCGCCAGGCATCCCAAACCGCGTGCAGACGCGGCCGGGCCGGGCCGCGAACGGATTTCTCCTGGAGCCCCGAATGATTCGTTTCTTCGAGCTGTTGACCGCATTGATCCTGGTTGCCGTGTTCTACGTCGTGGTGGGCGCGTTCCTGCCCGACCAGCGTTACGTCGAGCGCGCCGCCGAGACCAACCATCCCATCCGGCAGGTCTACGACACCCTCAACGGGTTCGGCCGCTTCGCCGAGTGGCATCCCCTGCGCATGCACGATCCGCGCATCGTCTACAGCACCGAGGGCGAGCCGCGTGGCGTCGGTGCCAAGCTGAACTACGTCTCCCAGTTGCCGAGCGTCGGCTCGGGAAGCTGGACCATCGTCGACAGCGTGCAGGATGAATACGTCGTCTACGAGGTCGAAAACTCCACCTACGGCGAGAACAAGCGCGCCCGCTTCGACCTCACCGACAAGGGCAAGCTGGTCGACATCAAGTGGTCGTACTCGGTCGATTACGGCTGGGATCTGCGCGGCCGCTACGCCGGCATGTACGTCTCGCGCAACGTCGGCGACGACATCCAGGCCGGCCTCGCCAACCTGGTCGGCCTGATCGCGACGATGCCCAACTTCGACTACAAGGCGCTGGAAATCGCCGAGACGATGGTCGAGCCGCAGCACCTTCTGTTCGTCGCCACCACTTCCGATCGCAACATCACGGCGGTGGAAAACGCCATGGTCACGGCGCTGGAAGCGGTGCGCAAGGCGGCCGCCGACAACAAGCTGGAAGTGGCCGGTCCGGCGCGCCTGATCACCACCAATTTCGGCAGCGAGAAGTACGAGTTCGACGTCGCCCTGCCGGTGCGTCGCCCGCTCGCCGAGGATGACGCCACCACTACGGACGCGCCGGCCGAAACCGAAGACGCGGCCGACGCCGGCGTCGACACCGTCACCGCCGCGCTGGCCG
>JBAYTD010000085.1:0-13295 GCA_041675805.1 Lysobacteraceae bacterium | reverse complement strand
CCGGCGATGGCGTAGGCGACCACCAGCGGCGGCGAGGCGAGGAAGGCCTGCTTGGCATAGGGATGGATGCGGCCGTCGAAGTTGCGGTTGCCGCTGAGCACGGCGGTGGCGTACAGGTCGCGTTCGATGATCTCCTGCTGGATGGCGGGATCGAGCGCGCCGCTCATGCCGTTGCAGGTGGTGCAGGCGAAGGCGACGATGCCGAAGCCGAGCTGTTCCAGGTCCGGCAGCAGGCCGGATTCCTCCAGGTACAGTTGCACCGCCTTGGAGCCGGGGGCCAGCGAGGTCTTGACCCACGGCTTGCGCGCCAGCCCCTTGCGCACCGCATTGCGCGCCAGCAGCGCGGCGGCGATGACGTTGCGCGGGTTGGAGGTGTTGGTGCAGGAGGTGATGGCGGCGATGATGACCGCGCCATCGGGCAGCAGGCCGTCGGCTTCTTCACGCAGCGCGGCGTCCAGATTGACCGCGATGCCGCGCTCGGCAAGGTCGGAGGTCGGCAGGCGACGATGCGGGTTGGACGGACCGGCCATGTTGCGCACCACCGACGACAGGTCGAAGGTCAGCACGCGCTCGTATTGCGCGGTGGCCAAGTCGCTGGACCAGAAACCGGCGGTTCTGGCGTAGTTTTCCACCAGCGCCACCTGTTCGTCGCTGCGGCCGGTAAGCTTGAGGTAATCGATGGTCTGCTGGTCGATGTAGAACAGCGCGGCGGTGGCGCCGTATTCCGGGCACATGTTGGAGATCGTTGCGCGGTCGCCGATGGTCAGGCTGTCGGCACCTTCGCCGAAGAATTCCAGGTAGGCACCGACGACTTTCTCGCGGCGCAGGAACTCGGTCAGCGCCAGCACGATGTCGGTGGCGGTGATGCCCGGCTGCGGGCGGCCGTCGAGGCGGACGCCGATGATGTCCGGCAGGCGCATCCAGGAGGCGCGGCCGAGCATCACGCTTTCCGCTTCCAGCCCGCCGACGCCGACCGCGATCACGCCCAGCGCATCGACGTGCGGGGTGTGGCTGTCGGTGCCGACACAGGTGTCGGGAAAGGCGACGCCGTCCTGCGTGTAGACCACCGGCGACATCTTCTCCAGATTGATCTGATGCATGATGCCGTTGCCGGCCGGGATCACGTCGACGTTGTCGAAGGCCAGCCGGGTCCAGTCGATGAAGTGGAAGCGGTCCTCGTTGCGGCGATCCTCGATGGCGCGGTTCTTGGCGAAGGCGTCCTTGTCGAAGCCCGGCGCTTCCACCGCGAGGGAGTGGTCGACGATCAGTTGCACCGGCACCACCGGGTTGACCCGGGCCGGGTCGCCGCCCTGCTCGGCGATGGCGTCGCGCAGGCCGGCGAGGTCGACCAGGGCGGTCTGGCCGAGGATGTCGTGGCAGACCACGCGGACCGGAAACCAGGGGAAATCGAGGTCGCGTCGGCGCGCGATCAACTGGCCGAGATAGGCGTCCAGGTGCGCTGGATCGGCCCGGCGGACGAGGTTTTCGGCATGCACGCGGGCGGTGTAGGGCAGGCCGGCCCAGGCACCCGGTTGCAGGGCGTCGATGGCGGCGCGGGCGTCGAAGTAGTTCAGCGCTGCGCCCGGCAGCGGTTTGCGGAAGGCGGTGTTCACGGCGGCTCGCTGTGGCGGGAGAGTCAACCGCGCATTATCGCGCAGTGTTGCCGCTTTCGCTGGCTGGTGCGCTTGTCTGGCGCAGGGGCTGTGGACATGGGAGGGGTTGAACCTTGCGTCGCCTGGGGAGGAAGGCTGGGCAGGAATGGCTTCTTTCGCCTGACTGTTGTGCTGTCGCCGGGTTTCGTCCGCCTCGGCGGCGGCCGAGTCACTTTCTCTTGAGTGGCCAAGAGAAAGTAACCAAAGAGAAGGCCACCCCGGCATCGCGCATCGCTTGCGGAGCAAGCGATGTTCCCTGCGTTGCTCGGCAAACGGCGGCCGGCGCAAACTCGGCCATCCATGGCCTCGAACATTCGCGCCTTTCCCCGCCGCTTGCCTGCGCTACTTGGCGCGGTGCAGGGGGGTTGAAGGTCAAGAGCCGGAGCAGGAGCAAGAGCCGGAGCAGGAGCAAGAGCCGGAGCAGGAGCAGGAGCAAGAGCCGGAGCAGGAGCAAGAGCCGGAGCAAGAGCCGGAGCAAGAGCCGGAGCAAGAGCCGGAGCAAGAGCCGGAGCAAGAGCCGGAGCAGGCGGGCGGCGGGTTGTCGTGCTTCGGGAACCTCTCAACGCGAGGGCAGGGTGATGCGCTTTTCCGGGCGTCCTATCAGGTCTAGGAAACGGCCGAAAACTTCCTCGGCGGTCTGCTGCATGGGTGCGATCAGGCGTGGCAGGGCGGAGCGGATGCTGGTGGCGTCCTGGTCGAGACCGGCGGCCAGCAGTTCGTCGCGATAACCGGGTGTGGCGAGCCAGCGTTCGACCAGCGGCGCGTCCATTTCCAGGTGGAACTGGAAGCCGTAGGCGGTGTGGCCCCAGCGGAACGCCTGCTGTTCGCAGCTCAGCGTGCGGGCAAGCTGGCTGGCCCCGGCGGGCAGGTCGAAGGTGCGGCCATGCCACTGGAAGACGTGGCTGTCCTCGCCCAGCGGCGACAGCACCGGATCGTGGCGGCCCTTGGCGGTCAGGTGCAGCGGATACCAGCCGATTTCCTGCTGCCGATGGCGACGCACCGGCGCGCCGAGCGCATGGGCCAGCAACTGCGCGCCCAGGCAGATGCCGAGCACCGGCTTGTCCAGCGCCAGCGCGCGTTCGATCACGCGCAGTTCGGTGCGCAGGTGCGGATGGCGGGCCTGTTCGTCGACGTTCATCGGTCCGCCGAGCACGATCAGGCCGCGATAGCGGTCGATGTTGGGCTGGGCGTCGGGTTCGCGCTCGAAATTGACGAAGCGGATGCGGTGGCCGCGAGCGCGGATCAGGCGGTCGAGTGTGCCGAGCGGCTCGGCGGCGACATGTTGGAGGACGAGGATGCGCGGCATCGGCGGCGGGCACGGTGTCGGCGAAAACCGCATGGTAGCGAGCCGCCGGCGCGATTGTCATGGCGTGGCGGTGCGGGTTGTCGCCACCGCCCGCCGGGTTTGCCATAATCCAGCGGCCCCGGGTCGTGATCGACGCCTGGAGCGTCGAGCGAGGACCGCCGTGATCGAGAACACCCCCGTTGACCGTACCGTGCGCGTTGCACCGCCGTCCCTGCAAACGGAGTCGCGGCCGTGGTGCCTGGTGATCGTTTCCGGTGCCGGCATCGGTTCGCGCTTCGATCTGGGCGAATTCGCCACCATCGGACGTGAATCCACCGCCGACATCCGCCTCGCCGAGCCCAGCGTCTCGCGCGCGCACTGCCGCGTCTGGCGCAAGCGTGGCGGCTACTGGGTCACCGACCTGGGTGCGACCAATCCGACCCGCGTCAACGGCATGAAGGTGGAGTCGATGCCGCTCCTGGAGGGCGACATCCTCACCGTGGGCGACATCATGCTGAAGATGCTCGGCCCGCGCAGCCCGGAAAACGCCGTGGTCGCCGCCCTGCACGACCAGGCCACCCGCGACAACATGACCGGCCTCGCCAACCGGCGCTATTTCCGCGCCGCGATGGAGCGCGAATTCGCCGGCGTGCAGCGCGGCCGGCAGTTGTCCCTGCTGGTGGTCGACGTCGACCACTTCAAGAAGATCAACGACACCTGGGGCCATCCGGCCGGCGACCGTGCGCTGATCGCCGTCGCCAAGGCGCTGTCCGGACGCCTGCGCGCCACTGACCTGGCCGGCCGCATCGGCGGCGAGGAATTCGCCGTGCTGCTGCCGGATACCGACTTGGAGAACGCGGTGAAGGTGGCCGAGATGCTGCGTGAGAACATCGCCGCGATGCGTCTGGAGGAAGAGGGCCAGACGGTGCCGATCACCGTCAGCGTCGGCGTTGCAATCGCTTCCGGCGATGGCGCGGATGTCAATGCCGACGTGCTCTATGCGCGCGCCGACGCCGCCCTGTACGAGTCCAAGCGCACCGGCCGCAACAAGGTCACCGTCTCCGGCGGCTGAGCCGCGCCCGGCGGTAGCGGGCGGGCAATCCGCTCAGCGCACGTAGCGCAGCAGCATCTGCGGGCCGTTGAAACCGACTTCCATGCGGCCGTTGAAGTCCGGCCCGTTGCGTTCGCCTTCCACCCATGTGTCGGTGTACTGCAGGACGAGGCCGAGCGAGCGCCAGGGAAACCATTCCATGCCGGCGGTGGCGGAGAAGGCGGTGCCGTCGATGCCGTCGTAACGCAGGGCGATGGCGCGCACCTTGGCGAAGGCGCGCAGGCGCGGTGCCGCCACCCAGCGTCCGGCGACGCCGATCAGCGGCGCATGCAGGCTGTCGGTGACCGCCGCCTCGCCGTCCGCCTCGCCGAGTTCATCGATGACGATGGTGCCGGAAAGGCTGAGGCTGCCGGTCAGCTTGAGCACGCCGAATTCAAGGCCCAGCGCCGAGCGCTCGTCGACGTGGATCCAACCGGTGTAGCCGAACTCCAGCGCGCGGAAGGCGGCGCGGCCGGTGAACTCGGCCTGCACCGGGAAGGTGCGCCCGTCGAAGCGCAGGGTTTCCTCCAGGGTTACCGTGCGGCTGCGGTCGTCGCGGTAATGGCGCAGGGAAAACTCGTGGCGCTCGAACGGCCGCCAAGACAGTTCGGCCAGATCGACCGAGCGGCGGTCGCCGATGTCCAGCGCGTCGGCAAAGTTGCGTTCGGAGCCATCATGACTGGCGCGGCCGTCGACCCGACCTTCCAGGCTGAGCTGGTTGGAGAACACGCCCAGGCTGGCCTGGAAGCGATTGAGCGGGCCGAGCGCGTCAGGCGCGCTGGTGGCGCCGGCCTGGCAGGGCATGGCGGCCAGGGCCAGCCATGCCGGAAACCACCAGACGGACCGGTGCGCGCTCATCCACGCAGTATGCCGAGCTCCCTGCCGACCTTGGTGAACGCGGCGATAGCGGCGTCCAGATGCTCGCGCGTATGCGCGGCGCTCATCTGCGTGCGGATGCGCGCCTGCCCCTGCGGCACCACAGGGAAGAAGAAGCCGATGGCGTAGATGCCTTCCTCCAGCAGCCGTTCGGCGAAGCGCTGGGCGAGCGGGGCGTCGTACAGCATGACCGGGCAGATCGGGTGTTCACCGGGCTTGAGGTCGAAGCCCGCTGCGGTCATGTGCTGGCGGAACCAGGCGGTGTTCTGCGCCAGCCGTTCGCGCAGTTCGCCGGCGGCGGCCAGCATGTCGAACACCTTGCTGCCGGCGGCGACCACGTGCGGCGGCAGCGAATTGGAGAACAGGTAGGGGCGCGACCTCTGGCGCAGCATTTCGATGACCTCGGCGCGACCGGTGGTGAAGCCGCCGAGCGCGCCGCCCAGCGCCTTGCCCAGGGTGCCGGTGATGATGTCGATGCGCTCCAGCACGCCCTTCACCTCGGCCGAGCCACGGCCGCTGGCACCGAGGAAGCCGGTGGCGTGGCACTCGTCGATGTGGACGAGGGCATCGTAGCGGTCGGCGAGGGCGCAGATCTCGTCCAGCGGCGCGATGAAGCCGTCCATCGAGAACACGCCGTCGGTGGTGATAAGGATGTCGCGCGCGCCGTCGGCACGGGCCTTTTTCAACTGCGCCTCCAGGTCGGCCATGTCGCAGTTGGCGTAGCGGTAGCGGCGTGCCTTGCACAGGCGCACGCCGTCGATGATCGAGGCGTGGTTGAGGGCGTCGGAGATGATCGCGTCCTCGGCACCGAGCAGCGGCTCGAACAGGCCGCCGTTGGCATCGAAGCAGGCGGCGTAGAGGATCGTGTCCTGTTTGCCGAAGAACCCGGCGATCTTCGCCTCCAGTTCCTTGTGCAGGTCCTGCGTGCCGCAGATGAAGCGCACGCTGGCCATGCCGAAGCCGTGGCTGTCCAGCGCCTGCTTGGCGGCGTCGATCACCGTCGGATGGTCGGCCAGGCCGAGATAGTTGTTGGCGCAGAAATTCAGCACGCGGCGGCCGTCGGCCAGTTCGATCTCCGCCGATTGCGGGCTGGTGATGACATGCTCGGTCTTGAACAGACCCTGTCCGCGCAGGGTGTCGAGCTCGGCGGCGAAGCGGGCAAGGGAGGAGGACATGATCGGCTCCGGTGGGCAAAGCCGGGATTATCGCCCGATTGCGTGCCCGGCCGGGCGAGCGCCGTGCGGTGCGGAGGCTTGACAAAGGATTGAAGCGCTGCTTTGGCGCTGCTAGAATTGCCGGCTTCCTATTCCGCCCGGGATACCGAGGCGGCCGCAGCAATCAGAAGAACTACAGAAAGGAACATCCGAGATGTACGCAGTAGTAGTAACCGGCGGCAAGCAGTACCGCGTGGCGCAGGGCGATGTCCTGCGCGTGGAGAAGCTGGACGTGGAAGCCGGCAGCACGGTCGATTTCGACCAGGTGCTGCTGGTGGGCGATGGCGACGGCGTCAACGTCGGCGCGCCGCTGGTGTCCGGCGCCAAGGTGTCGGCAACGGTGAGGGGACACGGTCGGGCGGACAAGGTCCGCATCGTCAAGTTCCGCCGCCGCAAGCACCATCGCAAGCAGATGGGCCATCGCCAGCATTACACCGAAATCGAAATCACCCAGATCCATTCGAGCGTGGCCAGCGCCTGATGCGCTGACCGACCAGCCTGGAGCACACAAGTCATGGCACACAAGAAGGCAGGCGGCAGCACCCGCAACGGCCGCGATTCCAATCCGAAGTACCTCGGCGTGAAGATCTACGGCGGTCAGGCCGTGGAAGCCGGCAACATCATCGTCCGCCAGCGCGGCACCCAGTTCCATCCGGGTTCCGGCGTGGGCCTGGGACGCGACCACACGCTGTTCGCCCTGGTCGATGGCACGGTCCGTTTTTCCGTCAAGGGTGCCAACTCGCGCCGCACGGTAAACGTCGACGCCGGTTGAGGTAGCGCTCCCGCGCAAGGCGACAAGCCGCCGACGAACGCCCGCTCTTGCGGGCGTTCGTCGTTTCTGCGCTGCGGTTTTCTTTCGCTGCGCCGGCGTAGCGGACGGCCGGCGCGATCCATGCGCCTGTTTTGTGACGGACTTCTCGGTTGGGCGGTCTGGTCGATGTCTGCTGCGCTTGCATTTGACACCTAATCCGCCCGGCCATAGGCTCCCCGGGCCAGTTCGGGGTGGGTGAAGCCTGTCTGACGCATTGGCCGCAGCATCAGGGGTATTGCCGTTGCAGCCTGGCTCTCCGGGCCAGAAGCTGCCGATTGGGGTTTGACGGGAGTTTTCAACCATGCGTTCAAGAATTGCGAACAAGGTCGCGCCGAGCTGGCGCAGGCACCTTGGCCAGGCGCTCGGCGTCGCGGTCCTGGTGGTGGCGGGCGGGATGGGCGGATTGCCCGTCGTCTCCAACAGCCTCGGCATCGCGCCGGCGGCTGCGTCCGAGGTGGTCCGTTCCAAGCCGAGGATCGAATCCGAACTGCTGCACACCTTGCAGTCCGGCAAGCCGGCACGGTATGCGATCTATCTGGAGCGTCCGGATCTGAGCCGTGCCTACGACATGGACTGGCAGGCGCGCGGCCGCTATGTACATGAAACGCTGAAGAACGCCGCCGAGCAGTACCAGCAGCCGCTGCGCGACTACATGAGCGCGCGCGGCTATTCGTTCCAGAGCTTCTGGGTCGACAACCTGATCCTGGTCGAGAACGGCGACATCGACCTGTTCAACGACCTGTCCCGCTTCAGCGGCGTGAAGCAGGTCCGCACCATCCCCGAAGTGCATCTCATCAAGCCCGAGCCCGCCGGGCTCAATGGCACGCCGCCGGGGCCTCTGCCGAACCTGAACCGAGTGAAGGTGCCGCAGGTTTGGGAGGCGGGCTTCCGTGGTCAGGGCATCGTGCTGGCCAACATCGACTCCGGCGTGCGCTTCAGCCATGAGGCGCTGCGCGAGAAGTATCGCGGCAACCTCGGCGGAACCTACGACCACAACTACAACTTCTACAACCCGTACAGCAGCGTCATCGGCGATTCCGATGACCATGGTTCGCACGTGATGGGCACGATGCTGGGCGGCACGGCCACCGAGACCATCGGCGTGGCGCCGGAGGCGACCTGGATCGCCTGCCGCGGGTTCAACCCGGGTGTCACCGACGCCGGCCTGCTCGGCTGTGGCCAGTGGATCGCCGCACCGACCGATCTCAGCGGGCAGAACCCCGATCCCGACCGGCGTCCGCACGCGGTCAACAACTCCTGGGGCGATTGCGGGCGCATCCTTGACCCCTGGTACCAAGGCGTCGTCGATAGTTGGCTTGCCGCTGGCATCTTTCCGACCTTTTCCAACGGAAACTCCGGCAATTGCGGTTATTCGTCGCCACCACCGCTGAACACGGTCGGCAACCCGGCTCGTTACGGCTCGCTCTTCAGCGTCGGCTCCACCGGCAACAACAACGGCGAATACGCCACACATTCCAACTGGGGTCCGACCGACAATCCCAGCCTGGGTCTGCCCGACTTCCCTGATCACGCGGGTTATCCCAACCTGAAGCCGAACGTTGTCGCGCCGGGTGTCGGTATCCGTTCCGCGGTGTCCGGCAGCGATACGGCGTACGCCAACTTCACCGGCACCTCGATGTCCTCACCGCACGCGGCGGGCCTGGTCGCCCTGATGTGGAGCGCCGCGCCGTGCCTGATCGGTGATTACGCCAAAACTGGCACCCTGATCCAGGAGACGGCGATCCCGATTCCCTACAACACCGGCGGCACGCCGGCACCGGGACCGGGCAACGTACCCAACTACGCCACCGGCTGGGGCGAGATCGACGCCGAGGCGGCGGTCACCATGGCCATCGGGCAATGCGGCCCGCAGGGCGTGATCGCCGGCGTCGTCACCGATGCCGACGACGCATCGCCGCTGGATGCGGTGCAGGTCACCCTGGACAATCCGAATCCGCCGCCGCCGAGCTATCAGGCGGTGACTGCCCTCGACGGCAGCTATTCGCGCACCGTCGGCGCCACCGTCCCGGGCGAAGGCACCTACACCGCGCATTTCAGCCGCTTCGGCTATCTGCCGGAAACGGTCTCCGGTATCGAGGTTGCCGAGGATGTAACGACCACCGTCAGCGTGGCGCTGGAGCCGGCACCATCCGTCACCGTGTCCGGCGTCGTCACCGACTCCCTTGGCGGCTGGCCGCTGTATGCGAGCGTCGACATCGACGGCTATCCCTTCGGAGCGGTCTACACCGACCCGGTGACCGGCACCTACGAAGTCGATCTGCCCGAAGGCAGCATTTACAGCTTCAGCTTCAACGCCGTGGCGATCGGTTACGACGGCCATGCGGAAACCCTCGACCTGACGGCAGGCGGCGGCGGAGACGTCACCCTGGACGTCACGCTCGACGCCAATCAGGCCAGTTGCGAAGCGCCGGGTTATTCGGTCGAAGATTTTTCGACCGAGAGTTTCGAGGCCAGCAACGGCGGTTATACGACCGATCAGCCGACGGTCTTCCAGTGGGGCGAGCCATCGTCGAACCTGTGGCCCAACGGCTGCGCCAGCGGCACCAAGTGCTGGGCGACCAACCTGACCGGGTCCTATCCGAGCAACGCCAATGCGACGCTGACCTCACCGTTGATCGATCTGGGTGCCTACAGCGGCCCACTCGTCGTGCTGTGGAATCAGGCCAATCACATCGAGACGCATAACTGGGACAAGGCCTTCGTTGAAATCAGTGTCAATGGCGGCACCTGGCAGGAAGCCTGGCGCAACCCCAGTGCGACCGTCGCCGAACCTTGGCGCCAGTTGCGCTACGACATCGAGTCCTTCTCCGGCGGCACGCTGCAATTCCGCGTCCGTTTCACCAGCGATGGCTCGGTCAACCACCCCGGCCTGTTCATCGATGACGTGCGCATCGCCAACCCGACCTGTTCGGCCGGGGAAGGCGGCTACGTGGTCGGTCAGGTCAGCGATGCCAACACCGCCGCGCCGCTGAACGACGTGCGGGTGGAAACCGGCGACGGCGACAGCGTGCAGACGGCGGCTGATCCGGGTTCCGGTGATACAGGCTTCTACCAGTTGTGGGCCGAGGCCGGTGCCAACAGCGTCACCGCCTCGCGCGCGCTGTACGCCAGCAACACGACGCCGATCACCGTTACCGACGGTGCCAACCAGCGGGTCGATATCGCGCTGGGCTCGGCGGCGCTGAGCCTGTCGCCAACCAGCATCAGCAAGGCCGTCGAACTGGGCCAGACCGACAGCGACGTGCTGAAGATCACCAACAGCGGTTCCGGCGATGCGGTGGTCAGCCTGATCGCCGGCTCGCCGAAGCAGGACTTCGAGAGCGATTTCCCGCCGCCGGGCTGGAGCGTCGTCAACGCCGCCGGCAGCACGGCCGGCTGTGGCTGGAAGCGCAACGACCAATGGGAAGTGGACAACCTGGCCGGCGGTGACGGCTTCTCTGCCGTGGCCAATTCCGATGCCTGTGGCAGCGGCACTACCACCAGTTCCTTCCTGGTCTCGCCCGAACTAGACTTCTCGGCCAACGCCGTGGTCTCGCTGGGCTACGTGCTGGCCTATCGCAACCTGAGTACCGGCGACTCGCTGAAGCTGGAAACCAGCGCCGATGGCGGCATCACCTGGGCCACCGTCACCACCTACACCGCCAGTGTCTCGCCTACAGGACCGGGCCAACTCCAGAGTGTTGATCTCTCCGCGCAGCTTGCCGGCGTCGCCAATGCGCGCTTCCGCTTCCACTACGCCGGCGGTTGGGCTTGGTGGGCGCACGTCGACCAGGTCGAGCTGAGCACCGATGGCGTCGCCTGGCTGGGCATCACGCCGAGCAGCGACATTCTGGTGCCGGCCGGCGGCGAGGTCGATGTCGCGCTTGATTTCGATGCCGGCGCGGTGTCCTCGGTGGGCGCGTTCAGCACCCAGTTGAGCCTGATCCACGACACCCCCTCGGCGGTCTCCCCGGTGAGCGTCACCATGAACGTCACAGCGCCGGCCAGCTATGGCGAAATCATCGGCACGGTCAGTGGCCTGGGCTACTGCGGCGCTGATCCGGCACCGATTGCCGACGCCGAGGTGACCGTCACCGGCAACGCCGGCAGCTACACGACCAGCACCAATGCCAGCGGCCAGTACTCGGTGTTCCTCGACGCCGGCGAAGGCCCGGTGGAGGTCGCCGTCGCGGCTGATGGACACGAAGCCGGCAGCGCCAGCGACGTCGCGGTCACCGGCAGCGCACAGACCACGCAGGACTTCGCGCTCGGCGCGCTGCTCGGCTGCACCACGCTGGAGCCGGCCACGCCGTCCTTCGCGGTGACCTTGCGCAGCGGACAGAGCGACACCAGGACGGTGCAACTGGACAACGCCGGTCTCGCGGCGGCGGCGTTCAGCACCGCCAAGCGCGCGCCGACGGTGACCGTCAACCTGATCGGCCAGCCCGGCAGCGCGCCGCTTCCGGTCAGTGCCGCCCTGCGCGTGGCCAGCGGCACACCGTTCCAGCAGCGCGAGGCAACCGGCGCACTGCTGGGCGGAGGCATCAACGTGCTGGTGCTGTCGCCCGACAACGGCGAGTCGCCGGCCCCGGTTGGCCTGACTGCCCTGCTTGACGCCATGCCGGAACTCAATGCCACCCTGTTCCCGGCTGCCAACCTGCCGTCGATCAACGCGGCGGCGCTGAGCCCTTATGACGTGGTGCTGGTCGCCAACAACACCAAGTGGCTGGATGTCGGCAATGTTTCGCCGGTCGTGGTCGGCAACGCGCTGGCCGACTACGTGGACGGCGGCGGCAAGGTGGTGCTGGCCAACTTCGCCCACGACAATGCCGGCTGGGAGCTGGGCGGGCGCCTGATCACCGGCGGCTATTCGCCGTTCAACACCGCCACCGCCGATCTCAGTGGCACGGTCAGCCTGGGAACGATCCTGGAGCCCGATCACCCGATCATCGCCGGCATCACCACGCTGGGCGCGTCCGGCACGGTGTCGACGCAGGCGATTACCGTCAAGGCCACGGCGACGCGTATCGCCAACTGGAGCAACAGCCAGCCGCTGGTGGCAGTGAACGGCGATGCGTCGGTAGTGGCGATCAACCTGCTCGCCGGAGACCTCGGTTCCGGCAGTTTCAGCTGGACCGGCCAGGTTCCCGAGCTGATCCGCAACGCCGTGGTGGATCTGTCCGGTGGCGGATTCAGCGCCGACTGGCTGAGCTTCGATCCGGCCAGCGGCTCGGTGCCGGCGGGCGGCAGTGCCGAAGTGGATCTGGTGTTCACCGCGCTGCCGGAACTGGAGCCGGGCACCTACGAGGCGATTGCGGTGATCCGCGTCGAGGATGGGCCGGACAACAAGCCCAGCTTCGACATTCCGGTCACCCTGACCATCGCCACCGACAAAATCTTTGCCGACGGCTTCGAGCCCTCGCCCTGATTGATCCATGCCGCGCGGCATTCCCGCCGCGGCGCTTTCCAACCCCGGCAGGCCGTCTGGCTTGCCGGGGTTTTTCTTTCTCCGGGACGGGTCAGGATGTTCCATCGCCGCTGCCGTGTCAGCGCCGCAGAGGCGCGCGACGAGCGCATCGGCTATTCTCCCCGACCCCCGAAGTGAAGCGCGTCCATGAAACTCGTCGATGAAGCGGAAATCCTCGTCAAGGCCGGTGATGGCGGCAATGGCTGCGTGAGCTTCCGGCGCGAGAAGTTCATCCCGCTGGGCGGGCCGGATGGCGGCGACGGCGGCAATGGCGGCAGCGTCTGGCTGCTGGCCGACGAGAACCTCAACACCCTGGTCGACTTCCGCCACCAGCGCCGCTTCCGCGCCCAGCGTGGCGAGAACGGCATGGGCAGCCAGATGTACGGCAAGGGCGGCGAGGACGTGGTGGTCCGCGTGCCCATCGGCACCGTGGTGACCGAACTCGACAGCGGCGAAGTGCTTGGCGATCTGACCGAACACCAGCAGAAACTGAAGGTGGCGCAAGGCGGCAAGGGCGGACTGGGCAACATCCATTTCAAGAGTTCCACCAACCGCGCGCCGCGCCGCGCCACCCCCGGCACGCCGGGCGAGGAACGCAATCTGAAGCTGGAGCTGAAGCTGCTCGCCGATGTCGGCCTGCTCGGCTTTCCCAACGCCGGCAAGAGCACCTTCATCCGCGCCGTCTCGGCGGCGACGCCGAAGGTGGCCGATTACCCGTTCACCACGCTGTATCCGAACCTCGGCGTGGTGCGGCTGGGGCCGGACCACAGCTTCGTCATCGCCGACATTCCCGGCCTGATCGAAGGCGCGGCCGAAGGGGCCGGGCTGGGCGTGGCCTTCCTCAAGCACCTGCAACGCACGCGGCTGCTGCTGCACCTGGTCGACATGGCCCCGTTCGTG
>JBAYTD010000084.1:0-13297 GCA_041675805.1 Lysobacteraceae bacterium | reverse complement strand
GGCCACGACCGCGACGGCAAGCCGGTCACGCTGAAGGACCTGTGGCCGGATGACGCGGAGATCGACGCCATCGTCGCCGAACACGTCAAGCCGGAGCAGTTCCGCCGCGTCTACGACCCGATGTTCGCCCCGCGCAACCGCCTTGCCGCCAAGGTCAGCCCGCTGTACGACTGGCGGCCGATGAGCACCTACATCCGCCGCCCGCCCTATTGGGAAGGCGCGCTGGCCGGCCAACGCAGCCTGCGCGGCATGCGCCCGCTGGCGCTGCTGGGCGACAACATCACCACCGACCACCTGTCGCCGTCCAACGCCATCCTCGCCGCCAGCGCCGCCGGCGAATACCTGGCGAAAATGGGCCTTCCGGAAGAGGACTTCAATTCCTACGCCACCCATCGCGGCGACCACCTCACCGCGCAGCGCGCCACCTTCGCCAACCCCAAGCTGATCAACGAAATGGCCGTGGTCGATGGCGAAGTGAAGCAGGGCTCGCTGGCGCGCATCGAGCCGGAGGGCCAGGTCACCCGCATGTGGGAAGCGATCGAAACCTACATGCAGCGCGGCCAGCCGCTGATCATCATCGCCGGTGCCGACTACGGGCAAGGTTCCAGCCGCGACTGGGCCGCCAAGGGCGTGCGCCTGGCCGGCGTCGAAGCCATCGTCGCCGAGGGCTTCGAGCGCATCCACCGCACCAACCTGATCGGCATGGGCGTGCTGCCGCTGCAATTCCGGCCCGGCCAGACGCGCAAGACCTTCGCCATCGACGGCAGCGAAACCTTCGACGTGATCGGCAAGCACACCCCCGGTGCCGAGCTGACCCTGGTGATCCACCGCCGCGATGGCGGGCGCGTCGAAGTGCCGGTCATCTGCCGCCTGGATTCCGACGAGGAAGCGACGATCTACGAAGCCGGCGGCGTGCTGCAACGCTTCGCCCAGGACTTCCTTGCGCAGAGCGCCGCCTGAACCGGCGGCACCTGCGGCGGTAGTGACCAGGCCCGGACGCCAGCGCAGCGTCCCGGCCTTGAAGCGTCGGATTCACGCCTGTGGGGTTCGATCCGACCTGCATCGGATGTCGCGGACGCGGCGTTCGCAGCGCGTCGCGCAGCGGCTCGGCCGGCAACGCCCGGCAGCCGCCGCCTGATTTCACGATGAACCCTGTTCCTCGCTGATCCTCCACACCCTTCTTTCGCGCGTTGCTTCATCGCGATACGTGCAGGCCGGGGTGCCCCGATCCCGGCGTAACGCCCGTCCGCAGTGATCCTTCTGCCCGCCAAGGAACCCGATGAACGCATCCCGGCTGCCCTCCCGGTTCGCACCGATCTGTCTTGCCCTGCTGGCCGCCATCGGCCTGGGCACCCATGGCACCGCCGCGCAGGCCGGTGGCGCGCTCTGCTCCCCCGCTGCGCAAGACGCGCTGGAGGTGGAGTTCATCAACAATTCCAGCGAAACCATCAGCTTCCACTGGATCGGGCTCGATTGTTCGGAGGGCGGAGGGCCGGTGCTGGCACCCGGGCAAAGGGAAAGCGGAATTTCCTATCCCGGCCACATCTTCCGCCTGCGCGGCCAGGCCGAGCAGACACTGGGCATCTTCGTCACCAGCACGGACAACCGCGCCTTCGCGGCGGATGACCAGTTGATTGCCCGGATCGCCGCGCAAGGCGAACCCTACGAAGAAGACGCCTGCTCACCCAGAAGCAAAGGTCGCTTCATGGTCGAGTTCGTCAACCTGCTGAACGAACCGATCACGATGCAATGGATCGGCTACGACTGCAAAGTCCACGTGCTGCGCAAGATCCCCGCCCACGGCCGCACCACGGAGGCCACTTTCCCCGGCCATGTTTTCCGCTTTGTCGACTCGACCGGGCGGCAGCTCCGCTCGCTCGATGTCGCCACCGATGAATTGACCTACCACGTTTCCGATCACTGAGCCCGCGCACCCGCTGGGCAGCGTGACGCGCGAGGCTTCACCGCCAATGATCCTCCATGACACGATCCTGCGCGTTGCTGGATGACGGGCGGGAAAGCCACCAGGCGTTGCTTCCTCGGTTGTCCGCTTTCAACCGAAAGCGCACTGGATGCGCGTTGCTGCAACCAGGCAGCCATCTCGCATGCGTTCCATTGATCTGAAGCAGGGAGTACGTTTTGAAAATCACCCACATCTCGGCCAACATCGCCGTGCTCGCCTTGATGGCAAGCCTTGCCGATCCGGCCTTCGCGCAAGTCAGCCGAACCCCCTGGCAAATGCACGCAGGAGAAGGCGTCACGAAGCTGGACGTGATGCTGCCTTCCAACGGTGCCCTGCCGGAGAACGATTACATCGCGTTCAACTGGGCCAGGATTCCCGGCGAGAAAGACGGCTGGCGGGCCGCCCCCAATGGCGAGACCATCGCCTTTGGCGGCCCCAATGCATCCAGGATCGGGGCAGCCGGCGGCGCCTGTCGCAAAGCTGTCGATTACACCTACTTCCAGACGATTGTCGACGTGCCGGCCGGTACACAGGTCGACGAGTTCAAGATTGTCTTCGAGGGCATGGACGATGCCTCGCGCATCACCCTGTTCAACAGCGAGCACCGCAACGGCAAGGTCGTTGAAGGCAGCTACGTCACCAAGGCATCGCTGGGCAGCTCGACGGCGACCACCGACCTGCGTTCGCTGCTGCGTCCGGGAAAAAACCGCGTGGTCATCACGCAAGTGGACTGGTGCCCGGTCGGCAACCAGTTGCAATCGGCGCAGGTCCAATTGAATGGCAGCCGGGTTGCCGCAGCGATGCCTACCGAGCTTGGCCCCTTCATCCCGGTCTCCCATGGCGATGTGCACATCCGCTCTGCGGATGGACTGACGTACGACTTCCAGGCGGCAGGTGATTACCTGTACATCCAGTCCACGGACGGCGAAGTGGTGGTTCAGGGCCGCCAGGAAATGTGGGACCAGAACCCGAAGGTCTCGGTCGTTCGCGCCGGCGCGATGCGTGTGATGGAGGACAAGATCGAGTGGTACATGCTGCCCAGCAGGGCGCTGTACGTGAACGGAAAGCTCACCGATCTTCCGAAGTCACGCCTTGCGCTTCCGGCTGGCGGAGCGATCGAAGTGCTGTACGCGACCAACAAGCAGACGATGATGGTGTATTGGCCCGACGACATCTTTGTGGGTCGGATGATCGCCTATTCCAACAACACCATGGATGTCGAGGTGAAGAAGGTCTACTCCTCTCCGCGCACCTATGAAGGCCTGATCGGCAACATGGATCGCAATTCGAAGAACGACTTGCAGGTTCGCGGCGGGGACAATCTAAGCGGAACAACGAAAGAGAACATCGCCCGCGTGGGCGAAAGCTGGCGGGTCCGCGCCAACGAGACGCTGTTCACCCGTTCGCATCCGGCCTCGACGGGTGCCAGCGCAACGAACCAGCCGGCCATCACCGACCTGGATGCCAACGCACGCGCAACCGCCAATCAGACCTGCAAGGCGGCCGGCGTGACCGATGCCACCGCGCTTCGCAACTGCATCTACGACGTGGCCGCAACGGGCGACAAGACCTTTGTCGAAAGCGCCAGGCAGTTCCAGGAAACCATTGCCGCGCTGCCCGCTTCCGAGCGCGCCGCGGAAAAGGTCGAACCCATGGCGGTGATCGTTCCGCCTGCCGCAGCGGCGGCGGCAAGCGGAGTCCTGTTCGCATCGGGTTCCATCCTCGAGCGTGGCTCCCGCCACACGATGTCCGGCCACCATCTGATTTTCCAGGACGACGGCAACCTGTGCGTGTACAAGTCGGCAGGCCACCAGTTCGTCTGGTGCATCAACAATGACCCCAGCGTTCGCTACCAGACCTCCGCGAAGGCCGAGGTGACGGCCGATGGTCGCTTGTTGGTCACCAATGCCGAAGGCGGGGTGGTATGGCAGGCGCCGACCGCCAATGCCCGGCCGGGCAGTGAGGTCTTCATCACCGAGAACGGCACGCTGCAAATGCGTACCGCGTCCGGCCAGGTGACGTGGTCAAGCCGCTGATCCGGCCAGAATCCCCTCGGGTGGCTTGCCGAGGGGATTCTTCAGGGCAGTCCTGCGCTGCCCTCCGAAGGTGGCTGCAACAATCGACGGAATGCGGAAGTCGACGGATAGGCTGCGTCCAGAATCGGCCGGTATTGCTGTTCCAGCCGCTTCGCCTGGGCAACCTCCCCGGCAGCGCGCAACGCCCATGCGTAGGTCAATGCGTAGCGCGCGGTACGCGGATGGGTGTCTCCGCGGTCGCGCCGGGTGATGTCGAAGGCGACCTGATCCTGGCGCAGTGCGCCGATCACGTCCTCCCTTGCACGCAGAATCTGCGCGCGAGTGGCAGCAGCCCGCGCATGCAGTTCCAGTTCCACGCGGGTGCCGACCGCCTCGACCTGATCCAGCAGCTTTTCGGCTTGATCATGCGCGTCATTGATCACGTACCAGTGCGCCAACGGCAGACGCGCATAGGCAAGCGGTGCCTCCGGCATGTCCGTGTTTGAACGCGCAGCGATGACCGACTCCAGCAGCGCCCGGGTTTCGGCGTCGCTGCGACCGGCGGCGATTCGCGCCGTGGCCAACACCACGCGGATCACCTGCAACTCATGGCTGCCGCGTTCGCCAATCGCCCTGGTGTAGAGATCGTGCGCCTGCCGCAACTGTTGCTCGGCGGTATCGAAATCACCCAGTTCGCAGGCAAGCAAGCCACTGCTGAACAAGGCCCGCGCATAGTGCGTGCTGTGCGCACCATGGTGAAGGAGAATGTCCGGCAACCCTTTGCTCAGCAGCGCATCAGCCTCTTCGAAAAGGCCGGAATCGGCCAACGGGCCGACAAAGGCAAGGCGCTCGCTGGCCAACGCCGAACTGCCTTCGCCGAACAGTTCCTCGGTCAGTTCCAGACGCTCCCTGAAGATGGCATTGCCGCCCTCGGTATCCCCGGCGTAATACAGCACGCCCCGCAGTTTGCCGAGCACGTCGCGGTAATCATTCGAACGTGTCGTGCCGGCCTTTACATGCAACTCGACCGCCTGCCGGCAATAACGCAATGCCTGGGCAAACTCCCCGGCACCGGACATGACGGCACACAACTCGGCATGGCCGCGGGCGATGGACGACACATCGGCCTGCCCGGATTGGCGCAGCGCCAACGCCTGTCGCGCCGCGCTGATGGCCTGATGCTCCTTGCCGCTGACGTTGAGCGTCAGCGCAAACGTGCCATAGCCATCGGCAAGCAGGGGATCGGCTTCGTCGACATGCTCGATGAACAGATCCACGGCGCGTTGCGCGGCATGCTCGGCCTCATCGGTGGGTCCGTGCGAGGCGAGGATGCCGATGGCTTTCGCCCGCAGGCTGCGGGCGGCGGCAACCGGGTCGTCGACGGCTGCCGTCAGGTTCAGTTGTGCCGCCGCTTCCAGCAGGGGCGCACCGGCGTCGCCTTCATTGATGCCGCGATATGCGTTGCCGAGCGCTTCGAGCAGGCGGGCGCGGACATGCGGCTGGTCCGCCAATCCCTCGTCGATGCGATCACGACCACGATCCAGCACCTCGCGGGCGCTGAAGTCGTGCCGCTCGGCCTGGGTCGGGTCGGACAGGGAAAAGGCATCGATCAGGAATTCGGTGGTCCGCTCGGCCACCTCGGCCTGCAGCCGCGCTTCGCGCTCGGCCAGCACGGTGCGCCAGGTGAAGCCGATGATGATCGCCAGCAGGGCAAAGCCGGCGGCCAGCGGCCAGCGGTTGCGACGCATGAACAGTTGCGCGTGATAGCTCCACCGACCTCGCCGCGCATTGACCGGACGCGCGGCCAGAAAATGGCGAAGATCGTCGGCCAACTCGCGCACCGAGACATAACGCTGCTCCGGCTCGCGACGCAGCGCCTTCAGCACGATGGCGTCGAGGTCGGCCGGAATGCGGCCGGGCCTTTCCGTCGCGGGCGTGGTGTCCCGGCGGTCGCGCTGCGTGTCGGTGCGCAGCGCCCGGCTGGGCGCTGCCACCACGCCGGAAAGAATGGCGCTGGCACGCGCGTGATCGCCGTCCAGATGCTGAAACGGACGCACGCCCGCCAGCAGTTCGTACAGCATCACCCCCAGCGACCAGACATCGCTGGTCGTACCCAGCGGTTTTCCCTCGATCTGCTCGGGACTGGCATAGGCCGGGGTCATCATCTGGGTTGCCGTCGCCAGCATCGCATCGGTATCGAGCAGGCGGGCGATGCCGAAATCCAGCAGTTTGGGCTCGCCCGTCGCATCGACCAGCAGATTGGCCGGCTTCAGGTCACGATGGATGACCAGACGCTCGTGGGCGTAGGACACCGCCGCACAGACCTTGATGAAGAGCGCCGCGCGCGCGCGCAGATCCAGCCCCTTGGCATCGCACCAGCGATCAATGCGCTCGCCCTCGACATATTCCATGGCGAGGAAGGGATCGCCATCGGCGTCGACGCCGGCATCGACCAGATGGGCGATGTTGGGGTGGTTCAGGCTGGCGAGGATGCGCTGCTCTTCCTGAAACCGTGCGTGCCCGGTGAGCGAGCCCGCGCGCAGCCGTTTCAGCGCCACGCGCTGCGGCGTGCCGCCGACATTCCGCTCGGCAAGCCAGACCACGCCCATGCCGCCTTCGCCAAGCCGTTCGATCAACCGATAACTACCGGGCGCGCTGGCATCGATGCGCAGATTCTCCGTGAGCGCGCCGGCTGCCTGGCTGATCGCCTCGGGGATGTCGTCGGACAAGGTGTCGTCGGCGGCGACGATCAGCCACTCCACCTCGCCTCGAAGTTCGACATCGTCTCCACAACGTGCGTCCAGCCACGCCGCGCGCGCATGCGCCGGCAGATCGAGCGCTTCGTGCACGATCTGCTGCGCACGCGCATAGCGCGTGTCACGCACTCGCCAGCTCGCGCTGCAACCAGGCGCGTGCCATCCGCCAGTCGCGCACCACGGTCGGACGCGCGACCGCGAGCACGTCGGCGATCTCCTCCAACTCCAGTCCGGCAAAGAATTTCAGATCGACCACCTGCGCCTGGCGCGGGCTGAGGGCGGCAAGGCGTTTCAGCGCGTCATCGATGTCCAGCAGATCGGCATCCGCCGCCGGCATGTCGATTTCGTCGATCAGCACGCGCCGATCCGATGACGGTCGCTTCGCAGCCGCGCGCCGGCGCGCGTGATCGACCAGCACGCGGCGCATCATCTGCGCGGCAAGCCCGAGAAAGTGCGCGCGGTTGCCCGGGTCAAGCCGGTGCTGGCCGTTCACCCGCAGCCAGGCTTCGTTGACCAGGGCCGTGACCTGCAAGGTATGGCTGTCGCGCTCGCCACGCATGGCCTGGGCCGCCAGCGCCTTCAGCTCTGCGTAGAGCAACGGCGTCAGCCGCTCGTCGGTCATCCCGGACGCGGGCAGGCTGCGAGCAGCGCCGGCGAGCAAATCGGGCGGTGTCGACATGTGGACGGATCGGCCAAGGTGCAAAAGCGGAGCATACGTTGATCGAACAGTTCGGGCGACCGCCGGTGCTGGCCTAGCCCACTGCGCGGCCGGTCATGACGTTCGGCCATATGCAAGGCACCGCTCGTCATGTCGCCGTTGGGCGGCGCTTTCATCTGCCCGCCGTACCATGGCGGACGATTGCGACCCTCCGGAGCCTCCCATGATCCACGACAGCATCCTCGACACCATCGGCCGCACCCCGGTGGTGCGGATCAACCGCCTGGCACCGCCGGGCATCGACCTGTACGTGAAGGTCGAGTCCTTCAATCCGATGTCCTCGGTGAAGGATCGCCTCGCCCTGGCCATCATCCTCGATGCCGAGCAGACCGGACTGCTCAAGCCCGGCCAGACCGTGGTCGAGGCGACCTCGGGCAACACCGGCATCGCGCTGGCGATGGTCTGCGCCGCGCGCGGCTATCCCTTTGTGTCGTTCATGGTGGAGACCTTTTCCGTCGAACGGCGCAAGCTGATGCGGGCGCTGGGTGCCAAGGTGATCCTGACCCCGGCCGCCGAGCGCGCCACCGGCATGGTCAAGGCGGCCGAGGCCTTCGCCGCCCGGCATGATGCGTTTCTCGCCCGGCAGTTCGACAACCCGGCCAACCCGGCCTGGCATCGCAACACCACCGGCCCGGAGATCCTGTCCGACTTTGCCGGCCGCCGGCTGGACTGGTTCGTCACCGGCTGGGGTACCGGCGGCACGCTGACCGGGGCCGGGGAAATCCTCAAGCTGGCGCGCCCGGAGATCCGCATCGCCGTGGCCGAACCCGCCGGCGCGGCGATGCTGGCCGGCAACGACTGGAAGCCGCACAAGATCCAGGGCTGGACGCCGGACTTCATCCCGTCCGTGCTCAACCGCGACATCTTCGACCGCAACATCGCCGTCGACGACAACGTGGCCCGCGACACTGCACGGCTGTTGGCGCAGAAGGAGGGCCTGTTCGTCGGCATCTCCGCCGGGGCCACCTTCGCCGCCGCGCTGGAGCTGGCGCGCGGGCTGGAGCCGGGCAGCGTCGCGCTGGCGATGCTGCCGGACACCGGCGAACGCTATCTGTCGACGTTCCTGTTCGAGGGCATCAACGAGGGCTCGGACGACGAATGGCTGGCGGCGCTGGAAGCCAGCGCGAGTTCCGCTTCCGGTTCCGATGCGCAGACCGGTGCCGCGCCGTCGCCCGCCGGGACGTGACTGTCGCATTGCGGCTGGCGACGCGCCCTGCGCGCGCGACGCCAGCCGTCCACCGCGTACAGGATCAGCGCAAGCCAGATGCAGCCGAAGCCGACCGCCTGCATGCGGTCGAACGACTCGCCCAGCAGCAGCACGCCGCACAGCAATTGCAGCGTCGGCGCGATGTATTGCAGCACGCCGATCATTGAATACGGCAGGCGGCGCGCGCCGTAGGCAAAACCGACCAGCGGCAAGGCGGTCAGGATGCCGCTGAGCACCAGCAGCGCGCCGGCCCCGGCACCGATGGCCGGATCATCCGCGCCCTGCCAGCGCATCCAGACCAGCCAGCCGAGCGCGAACGGCACCAGGATCAGGCTTTCGATGGCCAGCCCGGGCACCGCATCCACCGCCGCCACCTTGCGGATCAGCCCGTACAGGGCGAAGCTGCCGGCCAGCGCCAGCGCGATCCAGGGCGGGTTGCCGTGGATCAGCGCCAGCCACAGCACGCCCAGCGCGGCAATCGCCACCGACAGCCATTGCGCGCGGTTCAGCCGCTCGCCCAGCACCGCCACCGCCAACACCACGTTGACCAGCGGGTTGATGAAGTAGCCGAGGCTGGTTTCCACCACCCGGCCATTGGTCACCGCCCAGATGTACAGGCCCCAGTTGAAGCCGATCAACAGGCTGCTGAGCAGCAGCATCCAGCCGACGCCCGGCGTCTTCAGCGCCCGACGCAACCAGCCGCGCCCTTCGCGCAGCAGCAGGTAGGCGACCACGAACAGCGCGCACCAGATCACCCGATGGGCGATGATCTGCAAGGCCGGCACCGCCTTGAGCAGATACCAGTAAAGCGGGAACAGGCCCCAGAGCACGTAGGCGAACAGCGCTGCGGACAGGCCGCGACGATCAACAACGGCGATGCTGGACATGCGGGCGGCCGGGACGGACGGAAAAAGAGGCGAATTGTCGCCCGTTGCTGCGTCGCAGCGTAAGCGGCGGCAAAAAGCCCGTTCAGCCGGCCGTCGCCGTCCCCGTGCGCGGCGGGTACCATCGCCGCATCCGTTCAGCCCGACACGCCCATGACGCTGCGCATCGCCTTCGCCCAGTTCGACAGCCCGGTCGGCGCGGTCGCCGCCAACGCCGAGCGCATCATCGTCCGCATCGCCGAGGCGCGCGACGTGCATGGTGCCGACATCGTGCTGTTCCCGGAACTGGCGTTGTCCGGCTACCCGCCCGAGGATCTGCTGCTGCGGCCGAGCTTCCTGCGCGCCTGCGCGACGGCCTTGCAGGAGATCGCCGCCAGCACGCAGGGCATCGTCGCCCTGGTCGGCCATCCGCAGGCATCCGACGGCGCGGTCCACAACGCGCTGAGCGTGCTGCGCGATGGCCGCGTCGAGGCCGTCTATCGCAAGCGCGAGCTGCCCAATTACGCGGTGTTCGACGAGCGCCGCTATTTCGCCACCGGCGCTGCGCCGCTGTGCATCGACGTTGGCGGCGTCCGCGTCGGCCTGCTGGTTTGCGAGGACCTTTGGCTGGACCGGCCGCTGCGCGAGACCGCGCAACAGGGCGCACAGTTGGCGCTGATCGCCAACGCCTCGCCCTACGAGGCCGACAAACCGGCCCAGCGCGATGCACTGATCGCCCGCCGGGCGGCGGAAAGCGGCCTGGCGCTGGGGTATCTCAACCTGGTCGGCGGCCAGGACGAACTGGTTTTCGACGGTGCCTCGGTGCTGGCCGATGGCGACGGCGGCGTGCATCCGGCCGCGCTGGCCTTTGCCGACGCCCTGCTGGTAACGGATTTCGATCCCGCCGCGCGGCGCTGGTCGCGCCGCGTCTGGCCGGCGGCCGAGGACGAATCGCGCCTCGCCCTCACCTATGCCGCCCTGGTGCGCGCCACCCGCGACTACGCACACAAGAACGGCTTCGACCGCGCCCTCCTGGGGCTGTCCGGCGGCATCGACTCGGCGTTTGCGCTGGCCATCGCCGTCGATGCACTGGGCGCGGACAAGGTGCTGGCGCTGCGCCTGCCCTCGCGCTACACCTCCGACCTGAGCAACGACCTTGCCGCGCAGCAGGCGGCGACCCAGGGCGTGCGGCTGGAAACCATCGCCATCGCCGCGCCGTTCGACGGCTTCCTCGCCGCGCTGGCACCGATGTTCGCCGGCCGCGACGCCGACGTGACCGAGGAAAACCTGCAATCGCGCTGCCGTGGCGCGGTGCTGATGGCCCTGTCCAACAAGCTCGGCGGCCTGCTGCTGAGCACCGGCAACAAGAGCGAGTACGCAGTCGGCTACTCGACCATCTACGGCGACATGTGCGGCGGCTTCGCGCCGCTGAAGGACGTTTACAAGACCGAAGTGTTCGCCCTCGCCCGCTGGCGCAACCGCCACGCCGAAATCATCCCCGAAGCAGTCATCACCCGCCCGCCCAGCGCCGAACTGCGCGACAACCAGACCGACCAGGACTCGCTGCCGCCCTACGACATCCTGGACGCCATCCTGCAGCGCTTCATCGATGCCGAGATGTCGCCCGAGGAGATCATCGCCGAAGGCTTCGACGCCGCCACCGTGACCCGCGTCGCCCGCCTGGTCTTCCTCAACGAGTGGAAACGCCGACAGTCCGCCCCCGGCCCCAAGGTCAGCCGCCGCGCCTTCGGCCGCGAACGCCGCTACCCGATCACCTCCGCCTGGCGCTGAGTGCTGCGCTGCGAAACACTTCGCAGTCGGCGTGCCGCTGCAGTTCATCGGTGGCGACGCATAACGCCCGGATGCAATGCCGCGCGGCCAGCGCCGACGACCCCGCGTCGTCGGCGCAGACGCCAGCCATGGCAAGCCTCTTTCCGCCGCGCCGCGCACTGCCACGGTTCTCTCGTCGAGAAGCCGCATCGGGCAAGTCCGCGCGATGCGCGCACGCACTCCAAGGATGTTCGCAATGACTGTTTACGCAGCTCCGGGCGCCGCAGGTGCCAAGATCGATTACAAACCCCGTTACGACCATTTCATCGGCGGCAAATTCGTCCCGCCGGCCAAGGGCCAATACTTCGACGTGGTCACGCCGGTCAACGGCAAGGTCTACACCCAGGCCGCCCGCGGCACCGCCGAGGACATCGAGCTGGCGCTGGATGCCGCCCACGCCGCCGCCGATGCCTGGGGCAAGACCGATGTCGCCAGCCGCGCCAATATCCTGCTCAAGATCGCCGACCGCATCGAGCAGAATCTGGAAACCCTCGCCTACGCCGAAACCGTCGACAATGGCAAGGCCATCCGCGAGACATTGAATGCCGACGTGCCGCTGGCCGCCGACCACTTCCGCTATTTCGCCGGTGCCATCCGCGCCCAGGAAGGCGGCATCAGCGAGATCAACGAAACCACCATCGCCTACCACTACCACGAGCCGCTGGGCGTGGTCGGCCAGATCATTCCGTGGAACTTCCCGCTGCTGATGGCGGCCTGGAAGCTGGCCCCGGCACTGGCCGCCGGCAACGCCATCGTGCTCAAGCCGGCCGAATCCACGCCGATTTCCATCCTGATCTTCGCCGAACTGATCGCCGACCTGCTGCCCGCAGGCGTGCTCAACATCGTCAACGGCTTCGGCCGCGAGGCCGGCGTGTCGCTGTCCACCAGCAAGCGCATCGCCAAGATCGCCTTCACCGGTTCGACCAGCACCGGCCGCATGATCGCGCAGGCGGCGGCCAACAACCTGATCCCGGCGACGCTGGAGCTGGGTGGCAAGAGTCCGAACGTGTTCTTCGCCGACATCATGGACAAGGACGACGCCTTCCTCGACAAGGCCATCGAAGGCCTGGTGATGTTCGCCTTCAACCAGGGCGAAGTCTGCACCGCACCCTCGCGCGCGCTGATCCAGGAATCGATCTACGACAAGTTCATGGAGCGTGTGTTGAAGCGCGTCGCCGCGATCAAGCACGGCAACCCGCTCGACACCGACACCATGATGGGTGCGCAGGCCAGCAAGGAGCAGCTCACCAAGATCGTTTCGTATCTCGACCTAGGCAAGCAGGAAGGCGCGGAAGTGCTGATCGGCGGCGAGCAGGCCAAGCCCGGCGGCGAGCTGGACGATGGCTATTACATCCAACCGACCCTGTTCAAGGGCCATAACAAGATGCGCATCTTCCAGGAGGAAATCTTCGGCCCGGTGCTGGCCGTGACCACCTTCAAGGACGAGGCCGAGGCGCTGGAAATTGCCAACGACACGCTCTACGGCCTGGGTGCCGGCGTGTGGACCCGCAACGGCAACGTCGCCTACCGCATGGGCCGCGCGATCAAGGCCGGCCGCGTCTGGACCAACTGCTACCACCACTACCCGGCGCACGCCGCCTTCGGTGGCTACAAGGAGTCCGGCATCGGCCGCGAGAATCACCTGATGATGCTCAGCCACTACCAGCAGACCAAGAACCTGCTGGTCAGCTACAGCGAGGACAAGCAGGGATTCTTCTGATTCCCTTCCGGCTTGATGAGCCCCTCTCCCGCCGGGAGAGGGGTTGGGGTGAGGGCAATGCTCCCAACTTAAGCAATTCCCCTCGCTTTCGGGTCGCATATAGGGTATCATGACTTCACTATAACTCATTGAGTTCATTGACAATATGAACTCAAATACCTGCTCCCGCCGCCATCGTGTCCAGTCTCCGGACATTCCTTGACACATCGGCCTTGGCCGAGCGCG
>JBAYTD010000083.1:0-13437 GCA_041675805.1 Lysobacteraceae bacterium | reverse complement strand
GCCGGCTTCGGTACCATCACCACCGAGATCGCGCCGCTGACCCGCTACGCCGCCGCCGAGGACCATCATCAGGACTATCTGGTGAAGAATCCGGACGGTTATTGCGGTCTCGGCGGCACCGGCGTCGCCTATCCGAGCCGCGACGGCACGGCGGCGGATCGATCGGCCACGGTGGCGACAGCGGACCCGGCAACGCTGGACCGGTCGCGCCAACTGCTGGTGTTCGAGGCCGAGGAATGTCCGTATTGCCGACTTTTTCGCAGCGAGATCATGGACGGCTGGTCGGCGCAGGTGGCCATTGCCGCGACCATGGCGACGCAGCCGCCGGCCGGCTGGGAACTGGCCAAGCCGCTGTTCGCCACGCCCACCATCGTGCTGTTCGAACAAGGCCGGGAGACGGCGCGCTACACCGGCTACAACGGCGAGGCGGAGCGGTTCTGGAAGTGGCTGGGCTTTCGCCTGCTGACCCCGGCGCAACAGAAGATCGCCTTCGAGCAGGGCACCGAATACGCCTACAGCGGCTCGCACCTGGACGAAACCCGGCCCGGCTACTACGTCGATCCGATTTCCGGCGCGCGGCTGTTCCGCAGCGACGCCAAGTTCGACAGCGGCACCGGCTGGCCGAGCTTCTTCCAGCCCGAAGAAGGCGCGGTGACCCTGCACACCGACAACAGTCACGGCATGCGCCGGGTCGAGGTGCGCAGCGCCAGTTCCGGCATCCACCTGGGACACGTCTTCGATGACGGCCCGCCGCCCAGCCGGCAGCGCTACTGCATCAACGGCAACGTGCTGCGCTTCGTCCCCGATCCGCAGCCGGACATGCTCTGAGGATCGCCGGGCAAAAAAAAATCCCCCGTGGCGGGGGATTTCAATCAAGCCCTGAACTTGATCAAGAGTGCATCAGAAACTGAACGCCCACTGCGCCTCGACCTCGACCTGCGAACCGCCGTCGAAGTCGCGCTGCACGAAGGGCATGGAAGCCATGAAGTAGGCGGCCGGGGCGTAGCTGGCGGCCATCTGGAAATAGCCGGCGCGGCCGATGTTGCGGCGGTAGCCGAGGCCGATGTTGAGGTCGGAATACTGCTCGGACAGCGCCCGCGAGAGCAGTTCGGAAGTCGGCTTGGGCTGCTGCTGGGTGGAGTAGCGCAGCGACCAGCGACCGCCGAAATCATCGTGTACCGCCGCCTCGGCGGAATAGACCATCAGGTCGCGCCAAGCGAACTGCGGCGAGTCGCCATCGCCCAGCAGGGCAAGCAGACGGGTCGGCAGGGCCAGGGTGCTGAACGCCTGCACGTCGCCGTACATCACGCGCTGCACGTCGGCGGCCACGGTGAAACGCGAGCCGGCCGCCCACTCCAGCCCGGTGCGGACATGGCCGGGGAGGTCGAAATCGCCGGCTTCGGAGTAGATGCCGTGATAGTTCTTGAACGGGTCCATGTCCAGCCGCGACTGCACCGACACGGTCCACAGCAGGCGCTCGTTGAGGCTGCGCGCCATCGCCAGTTCCACCGCGCCGCCTTCGGAGACTTCCTGCACGCCGGCCTGACGCACGCCGGTGAACTGCTCCACCGCATGCCACGGCGAGGCACCCATGCCCGGCGTGGCGAAACGGCCACGGGCGACGATAGCGGTCAGCGCCAGCATGGAGCGGTCACCCAGCGGCTGGCGCAAGGTGGTGTTGGTGCTGCCGAAATTGAACGATGACTGGCCCTGCGCAAGGAGGCCCAGTTCCGGGCCGTTCCAGCGTGCCGTACCACGGCTGCTGGACAGGTCGACCCGCCAACCCTCACCGCCGCGCCAAGAGGCCAGCGCCTCGCGCGTTGCGTCGCGCAGGGAAAGCGTCTGCGTCGGTTGCGTCTGGGCCACGACCTCGGTCTGCGCCCAGTCGAAATCCGGCGCGATGCTGCGTTGTGCATACTGACGCCAATGCTCGCTGGCCCCGGCAAGTCCGGGCAGCGCGAGCAGGCAACACACCGTCAGAAGGTTTCGACGCACGTGGAATACTACCGATCAGCAGCCGATCATCGAATGCCGGAACGCTGTCGCGTCGCGGCGCTGGCGCAAAGTATGGCGAACACGCAACAGCCGGTCAACAGGGTGTTGCATTTTCGCCAGCGCGGGCGATTCGCAGCGGTGCAAAATTGGCGGGCGACGCCCGCGCCGGCGCTGCACCCGGTCTCGGAGGAGGCATCTTCGGCAGCCGGAAAACCCCTTTCCTGCCCTTTTTGATCAACAGCTTGGAGTCGATACATGAGGCACCAATGAACTTGAGTCAGTGATCGGTGCCAGGTCCGCCACGCGTTACGGAGCAATGTTGCAGCAATGAGACAACCTTCCGATTTTTCGCCGCAGCGCATCAGCGTGTTGAGCATCGCCGGGTCCGATTCCGGTGGCGGTGCCGGCATCCAGGCCGATCTGCGCAGCATCGCCGCGCACGGCCTGCACCCGCTGACCGCGATCACCGCGCTGACCGCGCAGAACACTCGCGGCGTCAGCGCCATCCACGCCTGCGCGCTGGATGCGCTGCGCGCGCAGATCGACGCCGCGTTCGAGGACTTCGACATCCGTGCGGTGAAGATCGGCATGCTCGGTGACGCCGAACTGATCGACTGCGTCGCCGACGCGCTGATCGCCCACGGCCGCCCGACCCTGGTGCTGGATCCGGTGATGGTGGCGACCTCGGGCGCGGTGCTGCTGCCCGCCGCCGCGCTGGAGCGCCTGATCGCCCGGCTGTTTCCGCTGGCCAGCGTGATCACGCCGAACATTCCCGAAGCCGAGCTGCTGCTCGGTGCCGACGCCCGCATCGCCAGCGCCGACGAAGCGCAGGCGGCCTGCGCTGCGCTGCGCGCGCTCGGCGCAGCGGCGGTACTGCTCAAGGGCGGGCATTTGGCCGGCGCGCGCACGCTGGATCGGCTCGATGACGGATCGCGCATCCATCTTTTCGAGCACCCACGGCTGGACGTGAACGGCCACGGCACCGGCTGCACGCTGGCCTCGGCGCTGGCCTGCGGGCTGGCCGTGGGCCGGTCGCTGGCGGATGCCTGCCGCGATGCCTGCGACTACGTGCACGGCGCGCTGCGCCACGCCTATCGACCGGGCCGCTCGGACGTCGCCGTGCTCGGCCACGACTGGCGTCTGCGCCAGCGCGAGTGAACCCCGGCCTGACAAGCCGGTCGGCAATCGGGTGCCGGCCGCCCAGTCGACGTATCATCCCCGCCCGAAGCCTTCAAACCCAACCCAGGGAGACCCCGCGCATGCCCTTCGCACGCAGCGTACTGTCCGCCTTGCTGATCGCCGCCCCGCTGGCGGCCAGCCAGGCCGATCCATCCGACCAGGCCGCGCCGACCAGCGCCGCCAAACTGGAATTCCAGCCCCTGCGGCCCGGCCTGTCGCTGGACAAGTCCGGCCAGCCGGTCGGCAAGCCGGACACCGGCCGCGCCGAGTTCGCCCCGGTCACGGTGTCGTTGCGCGCCCGCACGCTGGACAACGGCAAAACCGTGTTCGACTGCGACGAGGACCACGACCACGCCGCCCACGCACCGACAGTCGCCGACACGGAGGCATCGCCGCAATGAGAATCCTTGCCGCCGCCCTGCTCCTGCTCGGTGCCGAGCTTGCCCGCGCCCAGTGCGCCGTCACCCTCGATGCCGGTGACAGCATCCGTCCCTCGTCGCCATTGCCCGGGCAGAGCCTGACCACCAGCCTGTGCGTCGCCGTGCCGGCCGACGCCGAGCGGCTGACCATCCGCGTGAGCGCCGACAATCCTTCGCAGGACATCGACCTGCTGCTGCGCGTCGGCACGCCGTTCGCCAACGCCGCCAGCGAGAACCCCAACGGCCTCAGCGTGGACGACTACGCCACCCGTGCCCACTATCGCTCGACCGGCGTGCTCGGCAACGAGTCCGTGGTGATTTCGCGCGCCAGCCGCTTCCCGTTGCGCGGCGGGCTGGTGCACCTGGTGCTGATCAACTACGCCGCCACGCCGGCCGCTTTCACGGTCAGTGCGGAACTGAGCGCGGCGGACGACTACGCGCCGATCCAGGTGGTCTTCGACGACCCCGGCAGCGGCGACGACAGTTGCGACATTTCCGGCTGGAACGACCCGGCTCCGCGTGATCCGGTGCGCGGCAACAACGGCGTCACGCTTGGCGAGCAGCGCCGCAACGCCATGCTCGAAGCCGCCCGCCGGGTGGCCGAGGAACTGCGCCCGGCCGCACCGCTGCGCGTCCGCGCCTGCTGGAAGACGCTCGAATACAGCAATGGCAGCGGCGTGCTGGCGCAGGCCGGTCCGCGCTACGTGATCGTCGACGATCCCGGCAACGGTCTCTTCTACGGCGGCCTGCAGGCGCGCCACCTGATCCACTACGGCTCGATGGCCACGCACCAGCTCGGCATTCCGTTCTGCCAGCTCGGCGGACAGAACTGCAACGCACCGCCGGCGGACATCTCGGCCACCTTCAACCTGGAAGTGGACAAGGCGGCCAACGCCAACCAGCGCTACGAGTACGGGATCACCGTCGGCCAGACCGGCCCCAACAACCCGGCACCGGTCGGCATCGGCTTCGTCGCCGTGGCCATGCACGAACTGGGACACGGCATGGGCTTCATCGGCCAGGCCAGCCTCGGTGGCGAGGACGCGCCGCCGGTCGGCACGCTCTACAGCTATTTCGGCAAGACCTATGACGACGCCTACGGCCGCCACGTGCGCATCATCGAGCCGGGCCTCCCGGCCGTGGTCAAGCCGTTTCTGCGCGTCGACACCGCCACCCGCGCCGCCGCGCTGACCTCGGGCGACCGCCTGCGCTTCGCCGGGCCGCTGGCTGCCGAATCCAGCCGCAACATCCTGCGCAACAACATCGAGCCCTACGACCTGGTGCAACTGCACGCCCCGACCAACATCTCCACCGGCAGCAGCTATTCGCACCTCGGCACCCAGCACTCGCTGCAGATGATGCTGCCCACGGCCACCTCCAACACCTTGCGCAGCCTGGGTCTGGCGGTCGACGTGCTGCAGGACGTGGGTTTCGACCCGCAGCCCAAGGAGGTCCGCGCGTTCGCGCTGCCGCCGGACACGCAGTATTTCGATGTCGCACGCGACGGCCACGGCATCGACTTCCGCCGCGTGGCCGGCACGCCGGACCTGTATTTCCTCGGTTTCTACAGCTACGACAATGCCGGCAACCCGGAGTGGTACACCGCGCTCGGCCGCATCGTCGACGGCGTGTTCGTGCCGCAGATCAACGAGTTCGGCGACAGCCTGGTGCGCTTCAACTACCAGCCCGGCCCGCCGCCGGTATCGCAGGCCGACGGTTCCTCCGGTTTCAACGGTCGCGTGCTGATCGACTTCGTCGAGGCCGCCAACGCGCCGGAATGCCGCCAGCGCGCCGCCGACCGCAACCTGGAAGGCACCGTCGCCCTGATGAGCTGGACCATCGGCAACCAGCGCCGCCAGTGGTGCATGCAGCCGCTGGTCGACCCGCAGGCCGACCTCGAACTCGACCTCAGCAGCGTCTGGTACAACCCGGACGATCCGGGCTGGGGCATCACCGTGCTGAGCTTCCCCGGCGACGGCGGCGACGGCATTGCCATCGGCGTCTATTACCCGGACGCCAGCGGCAAGGGCCGCTGGGGCATCGTCCAGGCCGGCCGCTACCAGCCCGGCCAGACCTACACGGTGCGCCAGACCAGCAATGGCTACTGCCGCACCGAAGACTGCTCCACGCCGGGCGCGCTGAGCTTCACCGACATCGGCACGCTCAGCGTCACCCTGCGCCCGCCGCAGGAAGGCCCCAGCACGCTGACCCTGGACATCACCTATCCGGGTGCCGAAGGCGGTCGCTTCCAGCGCACCAACGTCCCGCTGATCCCGGCCAACGAGCCGCGCTATCGCGGCAACTGAGTTTCTCCGAGCAAGAAAAACCCCGGCACGCCTCGCGGCGGCCGGGGTTTTCTGTTCTGCCCGCCAAGGGCGCGCGGATCAGCCGTTCAGGCGGCTGATGATCGCTGCGGCGAAGCGGCTGGTGCTGCCTTCGCCGCCGAGGTCCGGGGTCAGCGAATCGCGCGCCGTCAGGGTGGCGACGATGGCCGCGCGCAGGCGACGGGCCTCGTCGACGCGGGCGAAGTGGTCGAGCATCTGCGCCGCGCCCAGCAGCAGGGCGCAGGGATTGGCGAGGCCCTTGCCGGCGATGTCCGGCGCGGTGCCGTGCACGGCCTCGAAGATCGCCGCGTCGTGGCCGATGTTGGCACCGGGCGCGAGGCCGAGGCCGCCGACCAGGCCGGCGCAGAGGTCGGAGACGATGTCGCCGAACAGGTTGGTGGTGACGATCACGTCGAACTGCTCCGGGCGCATCACCAACTGCATGCAGGTGTTGTCGACGATCATCTCCTGCACCTCGATGTCCGGATACTCGGCGGCGACCTGGCGGCCGGTGCGCAGGAACAGCCCGGAGGTGGACTTGAGGATGTTCGCCTTGTGCACCATCGTCACCTTGCGCCGGCCCTGGCGGCGGGCCAGCTCGAAGGCGTAGCGGACGATGCGCTCGGAGCCCTTGCGGGTGATCTTCTGCGTCAGCGTGGCGATCTCGCCGTCCTCGGTCAGCGCCTGGCCTTCGCCGATGTAGGCACCTTCGGTGTTCTCGCGCACGGTGATGATGTCGATGTCGCTGTAGCGCGCCTTGGTGTTGGGGAAGCTGATCGCCGGGCGGACGTTGGCGTAGAGGTCGAAATGCCGGCGCAACTGCACGTTGATCGAACTGAATCCTTCGCCGACCGGCGTGCTCAGCGGGCTCTTCAGCGCCACCTTGTGCCGGGCGATGGCGTCCAGCGTGGCCGCCGGCAGCAGTTCTCCGTGCTTCTCCAGCGCGGCGACGCCGGCTTCGACGAAGTCGTACTGGAAGCCCAGGTCCATGGCATCCAGCACGCTGAGGGTGGCATCCATGATTTCCGGGCCGATGCCATCGCCACGGATCACCGCGATTGTCTGTGACATGCTCGCTCTCGTAGGGGCGGCCACGGGGGATGGCCGCGAGGGAAAGGGAATCGCCCATTATCGCCGCGGTCACGACTGCGGTACAGTTCGACCATGGGTGCATATCTTTCCCGCGTGGCGCTTCTGCTTGTCCTGGCCGCCCTGCCGGCGGCCGCCGCGCTGGGCGCGGAAACGCGCCTGGAGGTGATCCGCGATGCCGCCGGCGTGCCGCAGCGCATCGAGATCGGCGGCGATTGGCGCGGCGGCTGCGCGCCGCAACTGGATGAAGTCCGCGTCGACGGCAACGAGCTGACCCTGCTGGCTCGGCCGGACCGCGCGCGCTGCCTGTCGACCGGCAGCGACTACCGCCTGCAAGCCGACATCGGCGAACTGCTGGATCGGTCCGACGCCACCCTGTGGCGCCTCCGTTACCTGCTCCAGGACGACCCGCTGTCGCCACCGCGCCTGCACGCCTTCGCGCTGCTGCCGTGGTCCGCCGGGATGCCGCAGGCGGCACCGGAGGACGGCTTCTGGTGGGGCGAGCCGGGCGGCGAGTTCGACCATGCCGGGCCGGGGCTCAGCGCCCAGATCGAACAGCAGGGCGAGATGATCGCGCTGACCTTCACCGGCTACGACGACGAAGGGCGGCCGCAGTGGCTGTTCGGTGCCGCGCCGCTGACCGCCGCTGCCACCAGCATCGACCTGAGCCGACTGGATGGCGGTCGCGGCCCGTTCGGCGGTTATCGCGGGCCGGACCAGGCCAGTTCGGCCGGGCGCGTGCAGGTGGAATGGCTGTCGGTCGCCCGAGCGGTGTTCTGGTTCAGCCGCCCGGCCGAGGACGGGCGCGGCATCGAACTGCGACCGCTGTCGATGGTGCGCTTCGATTTCGGCCAGCAGCCCGGCCCCGGTTGGACCGGGCGCTGGCTGTTCGAGATCGACGGCGAGGCCGCCGCGCAGCCGTTGCGGCTGTCCCTGGTCGAGTCCGGCAAGGACGGCTTCGCGATGGTCGGTGCCAACGGCGAGACGCTGGTCTGCACGCGCTCCGCCCGACGACCGCAGTCACCGCCGGAACGCTGCGACCTGAACCTCGACGCCGACGCGCCGGCCTGGCGCTTCGACG
Organism: Lysobacteraceae bacterium; assembly: GCA_041675805.1. Lineage (GTDB taxonomy): Bacteria > Pseudomonadota > Gammaproteobacteria > Xanthomonadales > Xanthomonadaceae > JANNWF01. The sequence goes on along the minus strand of JBAYTD010000083.1, from coordinate 5,350 downwards.
ATGTCGGCCTCAACAGCCTCAACGGCCGCGACGAGGCCGGGCGCAGCGTGCGCGGACGCTTCCTCGGCCGTTGAGGCGCGCCGCCGGCGGCTAGTCGCTGCCGTCGAGCAGCGCTTGCAGGCCGCCGGCGCGGTCCAGTGCCACCATGTCGTCATAGCCGCCGACATGGGTTTCGCCGATGAAAATCTGTGGCACGCTGGTGCGCCGCGCCAGGGTCAGCATTTCCTCGCGCAGCGCCGAATCGCTGTCGATGCGCAGCTCGCGATAGTCGACGCCCTTGCGTTGCAGGTAGTTCTTCGCCATCACGCAATACGGACAAACGGCGGTGGAATAGATGCGCACATCGGCCACGGGGAAACTCCAGATGAACAGGCCGGGGAAAGTTTACGCCGGGTTAACGCCACCGCGCAGCGATGACGCCAAGATGCCGCCGATGAACCACTCGCCCCGTTTTTCCTGTCCGCATCGATTGCTCGCGCTGGCCCTGGGCCTGGCCGCCTGCCTGCCCGCCACCGCGCAGGAGACCGGCCGCCTGCCGGACATGGGCTCCTCGGCCGCCGAACTGATCACGCCGGCGCAGGAGCGCGCCTACGGCCAGCAGATGTTCGGCGAACTGCGCCGGCTCGGCTGGCTGATCGAGGATCCGCTGATCGACGACTGGCTGGACGGCATGGGCCAGCGCCTCGTCTCCAACAGCGAGCGCCCGGAACAGCGGCACAGCTTTTTCATGCTGCGCTCGCGCGAGATCAACGCCTTCGCCACCCTCGGCGGCTACATCGGCCTCAACGCCGGCCTGGTGCTGACCGCCGAGCGCGAGGACGAAGTCGCCGCCGTGCTCGCGCACGAAATCTCCCACGTCACCCAGCGCCACGTCGTGCGCGCGGTGGAACGGGCGCAGAAGGACACCCTGCCGATCCTGCTCGGCATGCTCGGCGCCATCGTGGTGGCGCAATCGGCCGGTGACGACGGCAACGCCACCCAGGCCGCCATCGCCAGCGGCATCGCCCTGATGCAGCAGCGGCAGATCAACCACACCCGAGCCAGCGAGCACGAGGCCGACCGCATCGGCATCCAGACCCTGGCCCGCTCCGGCTACGACCCCGGCGCGATGGCCGGCTTCTTCGGCCGCCTGCAACGCGCCACGCGCCTGCAGGGCGAAGGCCCGCCGGAATTCCTCCGCACCCACCCGGTCACCACCACCCGCATCAGCGAGGCCAAGGAGCGTGCCGACAAGCTGGCCGGCGGCCAGGCCTGCACCCTCGACGCCGACGGCCGCACGCTGTGCACCTGGACGCCGGCGACCGACTCCGACGCCGTGCGCACGCAATCGCCGCTGCATCCCGGCTTCCCGGTGGCCCTGCGCGAGGCACTGGACAGCGTGCAGAACGGCGGTGATGACCGCTTCGACTGGGCGCGCGAGCGCCTGCGCGTGCTCAGCGCGGCCCAGCCGGCCGAAGTGCTGACCGAATACCGCCGTCTGGCCGACGGCGGCGCGACACTGTCCGACCCGCAGCGCTACGGCATGGCGCTAGCACAGACCTCGGCCGGGCAGGCCGACCAGGCGCTGGCCACCCTGCAAACGCTGGCCCTGCGCCATCCCGATTCACTGTGGATCGACCTTGCCCTGGCGCGCGCCTGGCAGCAGCACGGCGACTGGGCCGCCGCCGAGCGCCAGTACGAGGATTTGCTGGCGCAGCGCCCGCGCCAGCGCGCCATCTCGCTGGCCTATGCCGAGGCGCTGGCGCGGCGCGGCGACATCGCCTCCGGCCTGCGCGCGCAGGCCGTGCTGCGCCCGCTGTTGCAGACCGCCGGCCATGATGCCGCCTTGCAGCACGCCTTCGCCCGCGCCAGCGAAACCGCCGGCGACCTGGTCCGCGCCAGCGAGGCCTATGCCGAAAACGCCCTCCTCTCCGGCCGCCCGGAGGACGCGCTGAACCAGTTGCAGCGCCTGCAACAGCGTGACGACCTGGACTACGTGCAGCGCGCCCGCATCGACGCCCGCATCGCCAGCATCACGCCGATCGTGCTCGAGCAGCGCGCCCGCCGCCTGCGCCCCGGCGGCAGCGAGTTCAGCGTCGGCCCCTTGGCCGCGCTGCGCTGAATGGCGAATGGCCGTTGACGATGAGCGTCATGTTTCTGTAACCAAACTGTTATGTACTGGTGGTCAATGCCACTGCTCAACGGTACACGGTGAACAAGCGCATCCTGATCGTCGACGACGAACCCGCCATCCGCGACATGATCGCCTTCGCCCTGCGCAAGGCCGAATACGAACCGGCGCTGGCCGTGGACGTGCGCGAGGCGCAAGCGCGCATCGCCGAGCGCGTGCCGGACCTGATCCTGCTCGACTGGATGCTGCCCGGCATCAGCGGCATCGAGTACGCCCGCCGCCTGCGCCGCGAGACGCTGACCCGCGAGGTGCCGATCATCATGCTGACCGCGCGCGGCGAGGAGAACGACCGCGTCAGCGGACTCGACGCCGGCGTCGACGACTACGTGGTCAAGCCGTTTTCCTCGCGCGAACTGCTGGCCCGCATCAAGGCCGTGATGCGACGCAGCCGCGGCGACGAGGAGGACGGCAGCGTGGCGCTCGGCGGCCTGCGCATCGACGGCGCGGCGCACCGCGTGTTTGCCGGCGAGGCACCGATCAACATCGGCCCCACCGAATACCGCCTGCTGCATTTCTTCATGACCCATCCCGAGCGCGTCTACTCGCGCTCGCAACTGCTCGACCACGTCTGGGGCGGCACCGTCTATGTCGAGGAGCGCACCATCGACGTGCACATCCGCCGCCTGCGCAAGACGCTGGAGCCATTCGGGCTGGACACCCTGGTGCAGACCGTTCGCGGTGCCGGATATCGCTTCTCGACCAGCGTCTGAGGCGTTTTCCGCGCGCCGAGCCGCTAGCATGCGCAGATGATCGGCTCGCGACCCTGGCAGCACACCCTGTGGCGGCTCGGCACCTGGCTGGGCCTGTGCGCCCTCGTCGGCGCGCTGGCCGGGGCGTTCTGGCCCGCCCTGTGCGCCGGTCTGGCGATCGCCCTGGGCTGGCATTACCGGCAACTGCATCGCCTGCTGGCGCGCCTGGACAGCCGCCGCCTGCTGCCGCCGACGCAGGGCTGGGGCGTGTTTTCCGAGGTCCACGAGCGCATCTACCGCCGCCAGCGCGAGGCGCGCCGGCGCAAGCGCCGCCTGCATGGTCTGTTGCGCACCTTCCGCAGCGCCGCCGATGCCCTGCCCGACGCCATCCTCGTCATCTCCAGCGCCGAGCAGCGCATCGAATGGTTCAATCTCGCCGCCGGACGCCTGCTCGGCCTGCGCCGCAACACCGACGTCGGCAAGCGCTTCACCCATCTGGTACGCAGTTCGCGGGTCGCCGAGTGGCTGCAGGCCGGCGGTGCCGAGCCGCTGCTGGACCTCCCCTCGCCGGCCAACCAGGCGCTGCGCCTGTCGCTGCGGCTGATCGATTTCACCGCCGGCGAAAAGCTGCTGGTGGTACGCGACATCAGTCTGCTGACGCGGCTCGAACAGGTGCGCCGCGACTTCGTCGCCAACGTCTCGCACGAGTTGCGCACGCCGCTCACCGTGATGCACGGCTACCTCGACATGATGGACGCCGACGAGCATCCCGACTGGGCGCAGCAGATCGAGGTGATGCGCGCGCAGTCGCTGCGGATGATGCGCATCGTCGAGGATCTGCTCACGCTGTCGCGTCTCGACGCCCAGCAGCGCACCGACGACGAGACGGTGCCGATGCGCAGGATGCTGCTCACCCTCAAGCGCGAGGCGCAGGCGCTCAGCGGCGAGCGCCACGAGGTCGACGTCGAGGACCTGCTGGACGCCGACCTGTCCGGCTCGCCGAAGGAGCTGCACAGCGCCTTCGGCAACCTGGTCAGCAACGCGGTGCGCCACAGCCCGGCCGGCGGACGCATCGTGATCCGCTTCGCCGCCGACGCCGACGGCTCGCCGCGGCTCAGCGTCCACGACAGCGGACCGGGCATTCCGGCCCGCCATCTGCCGCGTCTGACCGAGCGTTTCTACCGCGTCTCCGACAGCCGCTCGCGCGACAGCGGCGGCACCGGGCTCGGCCTCGCCATCGTCAAGCACATCCTGACCCTGCACCAGGCGCGGCTGGAGATCGACAGCGCGCTCGGCCAGGGCAGCGTGTTCGCCTGCGTGTTCCCGCCGCAGCGCCGCCTGTCGCGAGACAAACCCGCTGACGACACGGCATGATGACCGCATCGCCCGATGCCGGACGCGACCCACCCATGACGGCAGCCCCATGACCGTTCCCGACCTTCCCGCCGAGCGCGACCTGCGCGACCCCGGCCTGTACATCAACCGCGAACTGTCGCAACTGGAATTCAATTTCCGCGTGCTGGCGCAGGCGGAAGACCCGAGCGTGCCGTTGCTGGAGCGGCTGCGCTACCTGTGCATCGCCTGCACCAACCTCGACGAGTTCTTCGAGGTGCGTGTCGCCAGCGTGCGCACCTCGCTGGAGTTCGGCGGCCCGCTGCCGCCCGACGGCGCGCCGCCGGCGACCGCGCTGAAGGCCATCCACGAACGCGCCGCCGCCCTGGTCGAGGCGCAATATCGGCTGTGGAACGAAACGCTGCGCCCGGAACTGGCCCAGGCCGGCATCCGCATCATGCCGCGCGAGGGCTGGAACGCGCGCCAGCGGCGCTGGCTGCACCAGCATTTCCTCGACGAGATCCTGCCGGTGCTGTCGCCGCTCGGCCTCGATCCGGCGCACCCCTTCCCGCGCATCCTCAACAAGACCCTCAACGTGGTCGTGGTGATGGAAGGCAAGGACGCCTTCGGCCGTTCCGGCGGCATGGCCATCGTGCGCGCACCGCGTTCGCTGCCGCGCATCATCCACCTGCCGCCGGAAGTGTCCGGCGGCCCGCATGACTTCGTGCTGCTGTCAGCCGTGCTCGGTGCCTTCGTCGACGAGATGTTCCCCGGCATGCGGGTCAAGGGTGCCTACCAGTTCCGCGTCACCCGCAATTCCGAGCTGCTGGTCGACGAGGACGAGGTGGAAAACCTCGCCCACGCCCTGCGCGACGAGCTGGCCGACCGCGGCTTCCAGCGCGCGGTACGACTGGAGATCGGCGAGAACACACCCAACGCCATCCTGCGTACCCTGCTGCACAACTTCGAACTGCCGGAAAGCGCGGTCTACCGCATCAACGGCCCGGTCAACCTGAACCGGGTGATCGCGGTCTACGACATGATCGACCGCCCGGAACTGAAATTCCCGCCGTTCGTGCCGCGCATGCCGCGCGGCATCGCCGACGATCCGTTCGGCACGCTGTCGCGCAACGACGTGCTGCTGCACCATCCGTTCGAG
>JBAYTD010000082.1:0-13509 GCA_041675805.1 Lysobacteraceae bacterium | reverse complement strand
GTGGGCGGCGAGTTTGTAGGTGATGATGCCGTCGCGCACGTCCTGCTTGTCGGGCAGGCCAAGGTGTTCCTTCGGCGTGACGTAGCAGAGCATGGCGGTGCCGTACCAGCCGATCATCGCGGCACCAATCGCACTGGTGATGTGGTCGTAACCGGGCGCGATGTCGGTGGTGAGCGGGCCGAGGGTGTAGAACGGGGCTTCGCCGCATTCGGCCAGTTGCTTGTCCATGTTCTCCTTGATCAGATGCATCGGCACGTGGCCGGGGCCTTCGATCATGGTCTGGACATCGTGTTTCCACGCGATCCTGGTCAGTTCGCCGAGCGTTTCCAGTTCGGCGAATTGCGCGGCATCGTTGGCATCGGCGATGGAGCCGGGGCGCAGGCCATCGCCGAGCGAGAAGGCCACGTCGTAGGCCTTCATGATCTCGCAGATGTCCTCGAAGTGGGTGTAGAGAAAGGATTCGCGGTGATGCGCCAGGCACCATTTCGCCATGATGCTGCCGCCGCGCGAGACGATGCCGGTGACGCGCTTGGCGGTGAGCGGAACGAACGGCAGGCGCACGCCGGCGTGGATGGTGAAGTAGTCCACGCCTTGTTCGGCCTGTTCGATCAGGGTGTCGCGGAACAGTTCCCAGGTCAGCTCCTCGGCGCGGCCATCGACCTTTTCCAGCGCCTGGTACAGCGGCACGGTGCCGATCGGCACGGGACTGTTGCGCAGGATCCATTCGCGGGTTTCGTGGATGTGCTTGCCGGTGGACAGGTCCATCACCGTGTCCGCGCCCCAGCGGATCGCCCAGACCATCTTTTCCACTTCCTCGGCGATGGAGCTGGTGACGGCGCTGTTGCCGATGTTGGCGTTGATCTTCACCAGGAAATTGCGACCGATGATCATCGGTTCGCTTTCCGGGTGGTTGATGTTGTTGGGGATGATAGCGCGGCCACGGGCGACTTCGTCGCGCACGAACTCGGGCGTGATGATCTTCGGCAGGCTCGCGCCGAAATCCTGGCCGGGGTGTTGTTTCAGCAGGTGCGCTTCGCGGATGGCGTCGAGCTTCTGGTTCTCGCGGATCGCGATGAACTCCATCTCCGGCGTGACGATGCCGCGCTTGGCGTAATGCATCTGGCTGACGTTGACGCCGGATTTGGCCCGGCGCGGCGCGCGCAGGGCGGGGAAGCGCACCGCGTCGAGTTTCGGATTGGCGAGCTGGCGGCGGCCGTATTCGGAAGACAGGCCGGGCAGTTGCTCGCAATCGCCGCGCTCGGCGATCCACGCTGCACGCAGGGCGGGCAGGCCGCTGCTCAGATCGATTTGCGCGTCCGGGTCGGTGTAGGGGCCGGAGGTGTCGTAGACGGTGAACGGTGCGTTGGATTCCGGCGCGGCACCCAGCCGTGGCGTGGACGCCAGTTCAATCTCGCGCATCGGCACGCGAATGTCGGTGCGCGCGCCCTCGACATGGACCTTGCGCGAGCCGGAAATCGGGCGGGTGACATCGGCAGACAGCGCCTGCGTACGCAGGATCAAATCGGAAGGCTGGGCATTCATCGGCAGGTGACCTCATGCTTTTGTGAAAAGTCTGCACAAGGATGTGCAGGCTCCTGCGAAGGGACTCGCGTATGTGAAAAGTCTGCACAAGGATGTGCAGCCTCCCGCGAAGGGAATCGCATGAAAGCAGGGGCACGCGGCGGGCCGGACGGGCGCGCCGCATGAAGACTTCCTACGCCGGTACCAACCGGATCAGGTTCAAAGGGACTCTCTCAGCCCGGGCAACGCCGGGCACCCCCGCTTCCGCCGCCATTCAAGCATGTCCGGCGCGCGGAAGCGACCGCGGGCGTCAGCAGCGCTCCGGCGCGCAGGCGCGGAGGAAGAAATCCACCGTGGCGTCGAGGTGCGCCTCGACATCGCGCGAGACCAGCGGCCCGCAGCAGCCGAACATCTCCTGGGCGTGCATCTCGCCCTTGAGCAGGCTGAAGAACTGCGAGGCGGCGCGGCGGGTATCGGGGATGCGCAGCGCGCCGGCGTCGACCTGGGTTTGCAGGAACTGGGCGAAGCCTTCCTGGATGCGGCGCGGGCCGGCGTCCCAGAACAGCCGCGCCAGGGTGCTGTCGGTGCGCTGCTGCGCCAGCATGCGATGCAGGGCCAGCGACTCCTCGCTCATCAACAGGGCGAAGAATCCGCCGGCGATGCTGCGCAACTGGCGGCGCAGCGGGCCCTTCGGCGGCGAGGCGAACAACTCGTCCGGCAACTGCTCGGCGCAGCGCTCGCGCACTGCCTCGCTGAACAGGCTGTCCTTGTCCTTGAAGTGGCTGTAGACGGTGAGCTTGGAGACGCCGGCGTCGCGGGCGATGGCATCCATGCTGACGCCGTCGAAACCGTGGATCGGGAACAGGCGCTTGGCGGCATCGAGGATGGCGGCGCGTTTTTCCAGGTCTTTGGGGCGGCCCGGCTTGGGCGGGCGGCGGGAGGTGGCGGTCGGCAAGGCGATCAACAAATAGTGGACTGATGGGTTCTGTATATTTACTATACCTGCCAGTTTACATTCTCACGGCACCGCCATGCGAGTCCCTGCCGCTTTCCCTTCGCGCCTTGTCCTGCTGATGCTGTCCGCCTGCGCCGTGGTCGGCTGTGGCAACGGGACGCAAGCGCCCTCGCCGCCGCGTCCGGTGCTGGTGACGCAGCCGACCGAAGCGACGCAGGCGTACACGGTGTTTCCCGGCGAGGTGCGCGCCCGGCATGAGCCGGCGCTGGGCTTTCGCGTCGGCGGCAAGATCCTGCGCCGGCTGGCGGAGGTCGGCGAGCGCGTCGAACCCGGGCAGACGCTGGCCGAACTCGACCCCGATGACATGCGCTTGCAGGCGCAGGCTGCCGCAGCACAACTGGCGGCGGCGCGGGCCGAGCTCGACCTCGCTCGCAGCGAAGCGGAGCGCCACGCCGCGCTGCTGGCGCGCAGGCTGATCAGCGAGTCGCTGCACGAGGCGCGGCAGACCCAGTTGCGCGCCGCGCAGGCACGCGTCGGCCAGGCCGAGGCGCAGCTCGATGTGGCGCGCAACCAGGCCGGCTATGCGCGCTTGCAGGCCGACGTGGCGGGCGTGGTGATGCGCCGGCTGGCCGAGGCCGGCCAAGTGGTCGCCGCCGGGCAGACGGTCTACGTGATCGCCGCCGATGGCGAGCGCGAAGTCGCCATCGACCTGCCCGAGCAGGACATCGGCCACTACGCGCCCGGCCAGCGGGTGATGGTCAGCCTGTGGTCGCGGCCCGATCAGCCGCTGCAAGGCACGCTGCGCGAACTGGCCCCGGCTGCCGATCCGGCCTCGCGCACCTATGCCGCGCGCATCCGCCTGGAGGGCGGGGCGCAAGGCGTCGAACTGGGCCAGAGCGCGCGGGTGATCTTCCCGCGCCAGGGCGCAACGCTGCTGGAACTGCCGCTGTCGGCGGTCAGCGCCGATGCGCAGGGCGCGCATGTCTGGGTGATCGACCCGTCAGGCCCGGTGGTACGCCGTCGCGAGGTGGAGGTGGCGCGTTTTGGCGACGAGACGGCGATCCTGCGCAGCGGCCTCGGTGCAGGCGTCTGGGTGGTCAGCGCGGGCGGTCATCTGCTGGCCGAGGGCCAGCCGGTGCGACCGGTGGATCGCGACAACCGTGCCGTCGCCGTGACGGCGGACTGACGCCATATGGACGGCCGCTTCAACCTGTCGCAATGGGCGCTGCGCAATCGCAGTCTGGTGCTCTACGCCATGCTGCTGTTCGGCGTCGTCGGCGCGCTGTCCTACGCCCGGCTGGGGCAGAGCGAGGATCCGCCGTTCACCTTCAAGGCGATGGTGGTCACCACCCACTGGCCGGGTGCCAGCGCCGAGGAAGTCGCCAGCCAGATCACCGAGAAGCTGGAACAGGCGCTGATGCAGACCGGCCGCTACGAGTTCATCCGCTCGTTCTCGCGCGCCGGCGAGTCACAGATCATCTACGTCGCCCCGGACAACATGGTTTCGGCGGAGATTCCGGCGCTCTGGTACCAGATCCGCAAACGCGTCGGCGACATCCGTCATCGGCTGCCGGCCGACACCATCGGCCCGTTCTTCAACGACGAGTTCGGCGACACCTTCGGCAACATCTACGCGCTGACCGGCGCGGGCTTCGACTACGCCGTGCTGAAGGATCATGCCGAGCGCCTGCAACTGGCGCTGCAACGGGTCGACGACGTGGCCAAGGTCGAGCTGATCGGCGAGCAGGACGAGAAGGTCTGGATCGAGCTGAGCAACACCAAGCTGGCCACCCTGGGCATCCCGCTCGATGCCGTGCAGCGGGCGCTGAACGAGCAGAACGCGGTGGCTTCGGCAGGCTTTTTCGAGACCGCCAGCGAGCGCGTGCAGGTGCGCGTGTCCGGCCGCTTCCAGTCGGTGGCGGAGATCGCCGCGCTGCCGCTGCGGGTCGACGGACGCACGCTGACCCTGGGCGACCTGGCGCGGATCCATCGCGGCTTTGCCGATCCGCCGGCGCCACGGATGCGTTTTGCCGGCGAGGACGCCATCGGCATCGCGGTGTCGATGCGCGAGGGCGGCGACATCCTCGCCCTGGGGCGTCATCTGGATGCCGAGATCGACCGCCTGAGCGCGCAGTTGCCGGTCGGCCTGGCGCTGCACCGCGTCGCCGACCAGCCGGCGGCGGTGCGCGCTTCGGTCGGCGAGTTCGTCAAGGTGCTGGCCGAGGCGGTCGCCATCGTGCTGCTGGTCAGTTTCTTTTCGCTGGGCTTTCGCACCGGCCTGGTGGTGGCGCTGTCGATCCCGCTGGTGCTGGCGATGACCTTCGCCCTGATGGCGCATTTCGACATCGGCCTGCACAAGATTTCGCTCGGCGCGCTGGTGCTGGCGCTGGGGCTGCTGGTCGACGACGCGATCATCGCGGTGGAGATGATGGCGATCAAGATGGAGCAGGGCTTCGACCGCATGCGCGCGGCCGGTTTCGCCTGGCAGTCGACCGCCTTTCCGATGCTGACCGGCACCCTGATCACCGCCGCCGGCTTCCTGCCGATCGCCACCGCGCAGTCCGGCGTCGGCGAATACACGCGGTCGATCTTCCAGGTCGTCACCCTGGCGCTGCTGGTGTCGTGGATTGCCGCCGTGGTGTTCGTGCCGTGGCTGGGCGAGCGCCTGCTGCCGGACTTCGCCGCCCGCCACGAGCACGGTCACGATCCCTACCAGACCCGTTTCTACCGTCGCTTCCGCGCCGCCGTGGCCTGGTGCGTGGACCATCGCTGGGCGGTGATCGCCGCCACGCTGGCGCTGTTCATCGCCTCGGCGCTGCTGTTCCGCCTGGTGCCGCAGCAGTTCTTCCCGCCGTCGACGCGGCTGGAACTGATGGTCGATCTGCGCTTGGCCGAAGGTTCCTCGCTGAAGGCCACGCAGGCGCAGGCGCAGCGGCTGGAAGCGCTGCTCGCAGGGCGCGAGGAAGTGGCCAACCACGTCGCCTACGTCGGCTCCGGCGCGCCGCGCTTCTATCTGCCGCTGGACCAGCAACTGCCGGCCGCCAACTTCGCCCAGTTCGTCGTGCTGGCCCGTGATCTGAAGGCGCGCGAGGTGCTGCGCGACTGGCTGATCGAGCGCCTGGCCGAGGACTTCCCCGGCATCACCGCGCGCGTCACCCGGCTGGAGAACGGTCCGCCGGTCGGCTATCCGATCCAGTTGCGCGTCTCCGGCGAGCACATCGACGAGGTACGCCGGATCGCCCGCGACGTGGCCGAGCGGGTGCGCGGCAATCCGCACGTCAGCAACGTCAACCTGGACTGGCAGGAGCCGGCCAAGGTGGTGCGCATCGACATCGACCAGGATCGCGCCCGTGCGCTCGGCGTCAGCTCCGCGCAGTTGGCCGCCTTCATCCGCGGCTCGCTGTCCGGCGCGCCGGTCGGCCATTACCGCGAGGACGACCGGCTGATCGAAATCCACATGCGCGGCCCGGCCGACGAGCGCAGCCGGATGAGCCTGATCGACAGCCTGTCCGTGCCCACCGCCCACGGCCGCCAGGTGCCGCTGGGACAGATCGGCCACATCGAGTACGGCTTCGAGCATCCGGTGATCTGGCGGCGTGACCGGCTGCCGACCATCACCGTGCGCGCCGACCTCTACGGCAGCCTGCAACCGGCCACGGTGATGGCCGAGATCCTGCCGACGCTGGACGATGTGCGCGCCGCGCTGCCGCCGGGCTATCTGCTGGAAGCCGGCGGTGCCATCGAGGATGCCGGACGCGGCCAGCGCTCGGTGGCGGCCGGCGTGCCGCTGCTGATCGTCGTCGTGCTCAGCCTGCTGATGCTGCAACTGCGCAGCTTCTCGCGGACCATGATGGTGTTCCTCACCGCGCCGCTCGGCCTGATCGGCGTCGTGCTGTTCCTGCTCGCCTTCCGCGTGCCGTTCGGCTTCGTCGCCATGCTCGGCGCCATCGCGCTGTCCGGCATGATCATGCGCAACTCGGTGATCCTGGTCGACCAGATCGAGCGCGACATCGCTGCCGGGCACGGACCACGTCGGGCCATCATCGAGGCCACCGTGCGCCGTTTCCGACCCATCGCGCTGACCGCGCTGGCGGCCATCCTGGCGATGATCCCGCTGTCGCGCAGCGCCTTCTTCGGCCCGATGGCGGTGGCGATCATGGGCGGGCTGTTGGTGGCGACGGCGCTGACCCTGTTGTTTCTGCCGGCGCTGTACGCGGCCTGGTTCCGGGTCCGGCCGGAAGCATCGGCAGACGGCGCGCGATGAGCCGCGACGCTTTGCCCGCCGCCGGCATCCAGCGTCCTGCCCGGCGTGTGGATCGCCGCCCGCAGCCTGAACGTCTGCGCCGCTGCGGTGACTTACGGCACTGCGCGCGAGCGCCGTCACGGGTCAGTCTTCCCACCCTCGGCTAAACTGCGCGTTCCCCCCGTCCCGCGCCGCCCGGAGTCCGTCATGCCCTTCGATTTCGATACCGCCCGCCACGTCATGGTCGAACAGCAGGTCCGTCCGGTGGAGGTGCTGGACCCGCGCGTGCTGGACACCATCGGCCGCCTGCGCCGCGAGGACTTCGTCGCCCCGCGCCATCGCAAGCTGGCCTACACCGACGTCGAACTGCCGCTGGAACACGGCGAGAAAATGTTCAAGCCGGTGCTGGAAGGCCGCCTGCTGCAGGCGCTGGAGATCGAGCCCGAGCACGAGGTGCTGGAAGTCGGCACCGGCAGCGGCTACCTGACCGCCTGCCTGGCCGAGCTGGCCCGCGCCGTGGTCAGCATCGACCAGCACGTCGACTTCATCGAACGCGCCGGCGCGCGGCTGCAGCAGTCCGGCGTGGTCAACGTCGACCTCGCCTGCGCCGATGCCATGAGCTACGAGCCGGGCCGCCAGTTCGATGCCGTCGCCATCACTGCGGCAGTGGCGACGCTGCCGTCACGTTTCCTGCAATGGGTGCGTCCCGGTGGCCGGCTGTTCGTCATCCGCGGTCTGTCGCCGGTGCAGGAGGCGGTCGTGCTGACCCGCTCCGCCGGCGGCGACGACTGGCGCGAGGAAAGCCAGTTCGAAACCGACGTCGCCTATCTCAAGGGCGCGGAACCGACCCCACGTTTCGTGTTCTGAAAAAGTTCTTACCGACCCGTTTCCCTCCAGGACTTCCCACATGAGCCCGAGTTTCCGCCTCCGCCCCCTGGCCAGCCTCGTCCTGCTGGCCGGCCTCTGCGCCAGCGCGCAGGCGGCCGATCTGATGCAGGCCTACGAACTCGCGCGGCAGAGCGACCCGCAACTGGCGGCGGCCGAATCCGCCGCGCTGGCGCAGGGCGAGGGCATCGTGCAATCGCGCGCCGCACTGCTGCCGCAGATCAGCGCCGACATTTCGCTGAATGACCGCGACGGCGGCAGCCGCTCGATCGGCACCCGCCCCAACCCGGACGGCTCGGTCAGCTTCGGCGAGAGCCGCGGCGAGAGCGACACCCGCAGCCGCAGCTACGGTGCCTCGCTGAACCAGTCGCTGTACAACCGCGCCAGCTACACCCGGCTGCGCGCCAGCCGCGCCCGCGCCGAGCGCGCCAACGCCGACTACCAGGCCGCCAACCACGCCCTGATGCTGCGCGTGGCGGAGAGCTACTTCAACGTGCTGACCGCAGTCGACTCGCTGGTCTTCGCCCGCGCCGAGCGGCGCGCGGTGAAGCGCCAGCTCGACCAGGCCGAGCAGCGCTTCGAGGTCGGCCTGACCGCGATCACCGACGTGCACGAAGCGCGCGCCCTGTACGACAACGCCCGCGCCAACACCATCGCCGCCGAGAACGCGCTCGATGACGCCCGCGAGGCGCTGTCGGAGATCACCGGCCGGTACCTGATCGGCCTGCGCGGCCTCGGCGACGCCTTCACCCCGATGCTGCCCGACCCGGCCAATGTCGAGCAGTGGGTGGAGTGGGCGCTGGCGCAGAATCCCAGCCTGCTGGCCAGCGAATACGCGCTGATCGCCGCCGGCCACGACATCGACACCGCGCGCGCCGCGCACCTGCCGACGCTGGGTGCCTCGGTAAGCTGGAACGACGGTGCCACCTGGGGCCGCAGCGGCTCCAACGGCGTGCTCTTTCCGGCCGACAGCGCCAGCGACGGGCATTCCATCGGCGTTTCGCTGCGCATCCCGATCTTCGAGGGTTTCGCCACCCAGTCGCAGGTGCGCCAGGCGGTGCACAGCCGCGATGCCGTCGGCGACCAGCACGAGCAGTCGCGGCGCTCGGTCACCCGGCAGACGCGCAACGCCTATCGCGCCCTCGATGCCGGCATCAGCGAGGTCGAGGCGCGGATGCAGGCGCTGGTCTCGGCACGCAGCGCGCTGGAGGCCACCGAGGCCGGTTTCGAGGTCGGCACGCGCACCATCGTCGACGTGCTGCTCAGCCAGCAGCAACTGTTCCAGGCGCAGCGCAACCATTCCTCCGCCCGCCACGCCTTCATGGTCAACACGCTGCGGCTGAAGCAGGCCGCCGGGGTGATCGATGTCGGCGACATCCAGGAAGTGAACCGCTTCCTCACCGAGGACGCCGAAGCGGCGCTGGCCGGCGAGGACGGCGAGGAAAGCTGACCGGCCGCCGCGCGGTGGCTCAACCCGGCGGCAGGATCTCGGCGATCCGCTGCAGCGAACGCGCCACCGCGCCACGCGACCCGGTCACCGCCTCGATGCCCGCCTCGCCCATCATCCGGCGCGCCTCGGGATCGGCCAGCAGGCTTTGCAGCGCCTTCGCCAGCGCCTCGGCGTCGGCGATCCGCCGCGCCGCGCCGCGCTCCAGCAGCAGGTCGGTGACCTCGCTGAAATTGTGCGTGTGCGGGCCGACCAGCACCGGCACGCCGAGCGCCGCCGGTTCCAGCACGTTGTGGCCGCCGATCGGATCCAGACTGCCGGCGACGAAGGCGACGTCGGCGGCGGCGAGGAACGGCACCAGCTCGCCCAGCGTGTCCAACACGAAGCACTGGATGCGCGACCCGGGCAGGCCGTCTTCGGTGCGGGTCGCGGTGCTGAAGCCGTAGCTGCGGCAAAGCTGCGCCATCGGCTTGAAGCGCTCGGGATGGCGCGGCGCCACCAGCAACAGGGCGTCGGGAAAGCGGCTCATCACCCGCGAGTGCGCTTCCAGCACCTCCAGTTCCTCGCCCTCGTGGGTGCTGGCGGCGATCCACACCGGGCGCAGCGCGCCCCAGTTCTCGCGCCATGTCGCCGACTGCTCGGCCAGACCCTCCGGCACGCGCATGTCGAACTTCAGGTTGCCGACGATCTCCAGCCGCGCCGGGTCGGTGCCCAGCGCGAGGAAGCGCTCGTAATCGATCTGCGACTGCGCGGCGACGTAGCGCGCGCAGCGGATCGCCTCGCGCGCCAGCGAGCGCACCGGCCCGTAGCCGCGCAGGGATTTTTCCGACAGCCGCGCGTTGGCGATCACGATCGGCAGGTCGCGGTCGCGGCATTCGAGGAACAGGTTGGGCCAGATTTCCGTTTCCATGATCACCGCCAGCGATGGCCGGATGCGGTCGAGAAAGCGTCGGATCGCCGCCGGCAGGTCGTAGGGCAGATAGACGTGGAACACCTTGTCGCCCCACAACTGGCGTACCCGGTCGGAGCCGGTCGGCGTCACCGTGGTGACCACGAACAGGCGGTCGGCATAGCGCGCGCGCAGGGCGTCGATCAGCGGCGCGGCGGCGTTGACCTCGCCCACCGACACCGCATGCACCCACAGGCTGCCCTCGACACCGGGCGACTTGAAGTAGCCGAAGCGCTCCAGCCAGCGGCCGTAATAGCCGGGCATCTTCAGGCCACGGGTGGCCAGCCGGTACAGGATCACCGGCGTGACCAGGTACATGGTGAGCGTGTAGAGGGCGCGCATGAAGGCGCGACGGGTACGGGAGACGTGCATGGCAGACAAGGATAGCCCGAGCCCGCGCTTACAATGACGCAATGATGTCTCCGACCGAAGCCGGCCGTGCACCGCGCGCGCCCCGCACCTGGCCGACCTGGCTGGGCATCGCCGCGCTGGCCGCGCTGGCGCGCCTGCCGTGGGCGCTGCAACGCCGGCTGGGCAGCGCGCTGGGTGGCCTGCTGCGTGCCGTGATGGGCAGCCGCCGCCGGGCCGCCGCGCGCAACCTGGAACTGTGCTTTCCCGAGCTCGACGCCAGCGCCCGCGAGGCCCTGCTGCGCGACAGCTTCCGCGACCTCGGCATCGGCGTGTTCGAGTTCCTGCGCGCCTGGTGGGGCGATGTCGGCCCGATGCGGCGCACGGCGCGGATCGACGGGCTGGAGATTCTTGCCGCGCTGCGCGAACAAGGTCGCGGCGTGATCCTGGTCTCCGGCCATTTCATGACGCTGGAGCTGTGCGGACGCCTGCTCTGCGACCACGTGCCACTGGCCGGGATGTATCGCACCCATGACGACCCCGCCTTCGAATGGGCGGTCAAGCGCGGTCGCCTGCGCTATGCCTGCGCGATGTTCCGCCGCGAGGATCTGCGCCCGGCGATCCGCCATCTCAAACAAGGTGGCCTGCTGTGGTACGCGCCGGACCAGGACATGCTGGGCAAGGACACTGTTTTCGCGCCGTTCTTCGGCATTCCCGCCGCCAGCATCACCGCCACCCACCAGTTGGCGCGGCTGACCGGTGCCGCCGTGGTGCCGTTCTTCCATCGCCGCGACGGCGACCGCTACCTGCTGCGCGTCGGTGCGCCGCTGGCCGACGTGCCCGGCGATCCGCTCGGCGACACCACCCGGGTCAATGCCGCCATCGAGGCCATGGTGCGCGAAGCGCCGACGCAGTACCTGTGGATCCACCGCCGTTTCAAGCGCCGTCCGCCCGGCGAGCCGGCGTTGTACTGAAGACGCTCAGTCGGCGGACAGGTCCTTGCGCAGGCGCACGGCGTCGGCACCGTCCTCGTAGTAGCGGATGCGCGCGCCGCTGCGGACGTATCCGGCCCGAAGGTACAGGCGCAGCGCGGTCGCGTTGTCGGCGCGCACTTCCAGCCGCAGCCCGTGCGCGCCATCGGCGCGGGCGCAGCGCTCGGCGTCGGCCAGCAGGCGCGCGCCCAGCCCGCTGCCGCGCAGCGCGGGGGCGACGATCAGCGAATACAGCCGCGCGTCGGCGCTGTCGGCACGGTGCAGGACCAGGCTGTAACCGCCGGCCGCCTCGCCGGCACAGGCGACGCGCAGGCGCGAGGATGGCCGTCGCAGGTGATGACGGAACGCCCGCCGACCCAGACGGTCGCCGGGAAACTGCTGCTCCAGGGCAAGCAGGGCGGGCAGATCGGCGAGGGTCGCGTCGCGGAAGCCGGAAGGGACGTGCATGCGTGCATCCTCCGCCATCCGGCGGCTGAACGGCCAGTGCCGGTCGCCGGTGCCGATGGACGCGGGCTTGGCGCACACTGCGCGCCTCGTTCGCTGCCCCGCTCGGGTGACATGAGCCGTCTCATCATCGTGGTGGAAAAACCGGCCGACTGGGGTGCCTATTACCCATCGGAAAACGTCGTCTCGGCCATCGACTACCTCAAGCAGACAGCCGGCGAGGAAGAGCGCGTGCAGGTGATCAACCTGTGCCGCAGCTTCAAGTATCTCGGCCTGGGTCACTACGTCTCGCTGCTGGCCGAGGCGCGCGGGCACAAGGCGATTCCCTCGGTGCGGACGATCAACGACCTGCGTCGGCGCTCGCTGTACGGCGTCGACATCGAGGATCTCAACGCCCGCCTGTCGCGCTACCTGCCCGAAGGCGGCCGCGACACCACCGACTTCAGCCTGCTCGCCTACTTCGGCCACACCGGCCACGAGCCCCTGCAGGACCTGGCGCGGCAGGTATTCGAGGCGTTTCCCTGTCCGATCCTGAAGATCGAGTTCGAGCGGCAGAAGGTCTGGGAAATCGCCGCGGTGCGCCCGGTCGGCCTGCACAGCCTCACCGACCAGCAGGAGGACGCCTTCGCCGAGGCGCTGAACACGTTCTCGAAAAAGCTCTGGCGCAAGCCGCGCGCGCGGCGCAAGTATCGCTACGACCTCGCCATGCTGCACGACCCGGCGGAAACCATGCCGCCCTCCAACCCGAAGGCGCTGCGCCAGTTCATCCGCGCCGGCCGCGCGCTGGGCCTGGACGTCGACCCCATCGGCCGCAACGACTTCACCCGCCTGGCCGAGTACGACGCCCTGTTCATCCGCGAGACCACTGCGCCCGACCACCACACCTACCGCTTCGCCCACCGCGCCGAGCGCGAGGACATGGTGGTGATCGACGACCCGATGTCGATCCTGCGCTGCACCAACAAGATCTACCTCAACGACCTGCTGCGCTCGCGCAAGCTGCCGGTGCCGCGCAGCGAAACGATCTTCCGCGACGACGGCAAACGCCTGCCGGAACTGGCCGAACGGCTCGGCCTGCCGCTGGTGCTGAAAATCCCCGACGGCAGCTTCTCGCGCGGCATCGTCAAGGTGGAAACGGTCGAGGCGCTCAAGCAGCAGGCGGACACCCTGTTCCAGCACAGCGCGCTGCTGATCGCCCAGGAATACCTGTACACCGAGTTCGACTGGCGCATCGGCGTGATCGGCAACCAGGCGCTGTTCGCCTGCCAGTACTTCATGTCGCGCGGGCACTGGCAGATCTACCAGCACAGCGGCAGCGGCCCGGCCAAGTCCGGCGGCTTCCGCACCCTGCCGATCCGCGAAGCACCCTCGGAAGTGGTCAAACTGGCCCTGCGCGCCACCGCCGCCATCGGCGACGGCCTCTACGGCGTCGACATCAAGGCCACCGCCGAGCGCGCCGTGGTGATCGAGGTCAACGACAACCCCAGCATCGACGCCGGCGTCGAGGACGCCTACCTCGGCGAGGACCTCTACCGGCGCATCATGGAAACCTTCCTGCAACGGCTGGAGCGCAAGCGGCTGGGGCTGCGCTACGCCTGAGAGATCGTTGGCTTGCCACCAGTTCGTGCGCGGAGTGAACCGCGCAGCTCAAAGCGCCCCAACCGTTCGCACGCTTGAATCCCCCACAGCCGTTCGTGCTGAGGTATCGAAGCGTCTGGGCATGAG
>JBAYTD010000081.1:0-13768 GCA_041675805.1 Lysobacteraceae bacterium | reverse complement strand
GCCTGCTCGTCGGCAAAAGCATCGAACTCGCCCGGCTTGACGGGCTGCTTGCGATAGCCTTCTGCGTGTCTGGCTTCCAGTTCCTCGATGGCCTGGTGGCGCAGGGCCAGCACCATGGCCTTGCGGATGAACGCAGAACGCGAGATTTTCTTCGCGCGGATGGCCTTGTCCACGGCCTTGAGCAAGGGCTCGTCGATAGTCATCTGGATGGTTTTCATGGCTGTGCAGGATAGTGTGGATTCGAATAGCTATGATGGCACACAGCCGAGTTGTGGATGAAGCCGGATCACGGGGTTGGGGTTTTCGCCGCCTGCGCCCTGTCATGCGCCGCGCGTTCTTCCGGCAGCATCAGGTGGCGCGGATCCCTGGGCTGCCAGTCGGTCGGTGGATACTTGGGAATGCCATGGAACTCGAGCCGGTTCTGCCAAGCTTCCAGCTCGCCCTCCTTCACCGTGTCGTCGTGGAAGGTCTTCGGCGAACGGTCTTCCGCTGGCGGCTCCCGTGAGATGCGGCCCGCCAGCATGCAGAGACGATGGAACCGGCAAGCCGGCGGTTGGGGATCAATGGCGGCATGCGCCGTCGCACCGATCAGCGTTTCGATCACGACCCCCGCTTGCATGGTCATCGTGGAACTGCGGCTTTACCGATGCACTACACGCCTGCGGGAAATGTGACAGCCGCGGCATCCGCTTCTGGCGAGGGCGCTGGCCGCTCTTTCAGTTCTCCAGCAGCGCCATCAGCTCCTCCACGCCGATGCTGGCCGCGCTCTGTTCGCCGATCACCTGGTCGATCAGTTCGCGCTTGGCACCGTGCAGGGCGAGGATCTGTTCTTCGATGCTGCCGGTCAGCACCAGTTTGTAGACGGTGACCGGGCGGGTCTGGCCGATGCGGTGGGCGCGGTCGGAGGCTTGTTGTTCCACTGCCGGGTTCCACCACGGGTCGAGGTGGATCACGTAGTCGGCGGCGGTCAGGTTGAGGCCGACGCCGCCGGCCTTGAGGCTGAGCAGGAACACCTCGCCCTCGCCGCGCTGGAAGGCGGCGACCTCGGTTTCGCGCTGCGCCGCCGGGGTGCTGCCGTCGAGGTAGCGATAGGTGATGCCCTCGGCGTCGAAGCGCTCGCGGACCAGGGCGAGATAGTCGACGAACTGGCTGAACACCAGGGCGCGATGGCGGTTGTCGGACAACTCGCGGACCAGTTCCACCAGTTGCTCCAGTTTGGAGCTGGGCAGGCCCAGTTCCGGCGCGACCAGTTTAGGATGGCAGGCGGCGCGGCGCAGCCGGGTCAGCGCGGCCAGCACGTGGAAGCGCCGTTGCTCCTTGGGCAGACCGTTGTCGTGCATGTCGTCCAGCGCCTGCCGGCGCAGCGCGGCGAGCAGTTGCGCCTCGCCGGCGGAGGGTTCGACGCTGAGCACGATCTCGGTGCGCGGTGGCAGTTCGGACAGCACCTCGGCCTTGGTCCGGCGCAGCAGGAAGGGCGAAATCAGGCGGCGCAGCACGTCGCGCTGCGGGCCGCGCGGGTCGCGCTCCAGCGGATTGAGGAAGCGCCGGCGGAAGTGTTCCTCGCTGCCGAGCAGGCCGGGGTTGAGCACGCGGAACAGGCTCCACAGCTCGCCCAAATGGTTTTCCAGCGGCGTGCCGGTGGCGGCCATGCGGAAGTCGGCATCGATCTGCCGCACCGCCTGGGCACGCTGGGTGGCGGGGTTCTTGATCGCCTGCGCCTCATCCAGCACCAGGCTGGCGAAGCGGATCGCGGCGAAGGCGTCGATGTTGCCGGCCAACAGGCCGTAGCTGACCAGCACCAGGTCGCCGGGGCCGAGCTCGGCCAGGGCCTGCTCGCGGTCGCCCTCGCCGTACACGCGCACGGCGAGGCCGGGGGCGAAACGCAGGGTTTCGCGCCGCCAGTTGCCGACCACGCTGGTCGGCGCGACGACCAGGGCCGGGCCATCGCCGCTGCGCGCGCACAGCATCGCCAGCGCCTGCACCGTCTTGCCCAGGCCCATGTCGTCGGCCAGGCAGGCACCGGCACCCCAGCTGGCCAGTCGCATCAGAAAGCGGAAGCCCTCGATCTGGTAGTCGCGCAAGTCGGCCTGCAGGCCGGCCGGCACCGGCGGTGTCAGCGTCTGCGCGGCGTCCATGCGCTGCAACTGCTCGCGGAAGGCGAGGTCGCGCTCGCTGTCCTCGTCGAGAATGCCTTCCAGTGCGAAGGCGGCGGTCTTCGGTGCCTGCACGTTGCCGCGCTCGTCGGAGAAGCTGCGCAGGGCGTGCAGGCGACGACGCAGTTCTGCGTCCAGGGCCACCACGCGGTCGCCATCCAGGCGCAGATAACGGCCCTGCGCGGAAGGCAGGGCACGCAGTACCTCGCTGAGCGCGATCACGTTGCCATCGTCCAGAGCCAGGCCGCCCTTGGCGGAAAACCAGTCGCGCTGGGCGCTGACCTGGATTTGCAGGGCACCTTCCGGTTGCAGCCGCGCTACCTTCAGCGGCTTGCCGGCGCGCCAGGCCAGGGCCAGTTCCGGTTGCGCCTGCAACGCGCCGAGCAGGTCGAGCGCCGCTTCCGGGTCGTCGATGGCCAGGCGTTCGCCGCCTGCCAAGTCCTCGGGCACGGCACCGGACTGGCGCAGGGCCTCGAAGGCGTGGCGTTCGGCGGCGAGATCGCGTTGCGCGCGGCAGGGTTGGCCGTCGCGACTGCCGAGCACGGTGGCGTCGCCCTCGCCGGGCGGCAGGGTCGGGCCGTCCTCGCCCAGCGGCGCGACCACGATGCGCAGCGCCAGACCGTCGCGATAGGGTTCCAGTTGCGCCACCAGTCGGCTGTCGGCCTGCTGTTCGGCGACACCGAGATCGGCCAGGTCGGCTTCCAGTTTCAGCTTGCGGCCAAGGTCGGGCAGCAGTTGCAGCAGCGGCGTCACCGCCTCCGCCGGCAGCACCAGTTGTTCGCCGACGATGGCACCGATGCGGGTGATTACCGGGTCCGGACGGAATACCCGCACCAGGTCCTTCTGGCGCAACATGAAGGCGCGGCCCTGCGCCGCTTCGGCCGGTTCGATGCGCAGCTCGACGCGCTTGTCCTTGAGTCGGCGCGTGCGCAGCGCCACCTCGCCGGCTTCCACGCGCAGCGCCTGCGCCGGCGGCTTGGCGTCGCTGACGCGCGGATGGCCGACCAGGGCGGCGAACACGCGTGAGCCGGCGTCGACACCGTGCTGCGGGCTGTCGGCCTCGGCAAGAATGGCGACCAGCAGGTCGCGGTCCGGGTCGTCGCCGGGGGTGATGCGGTCCAGCGCGCCGCGCAGGGCGGAGGCGGTGACCAGGGCGCGGCCGGAGGTCCAGCCTTCGCCGCGCGGACGCTGTTCGATCAGATCGAGGCTGGCACCGAAGGCGACCCGGCCTTCCGGCAGGTTCAGGCGGACCAGCAGGCGCGAATGGCGGTCGGCGTTGGCCCGGGTCGTCTTGCCGGTGCCATCGCTGGCCAGGGCGCTGGCCAGGGCGTCGATGGCGGAGCGCCACACCGGCTGCGGGCGAATCCAGCCATGCAGCGCCGGCAGCAGCGGCGTCGCCGGTTCTTCGTTCAGCGCGTCGATCTGCGCGCACAGCCAGGTCCAGCCGGCCGTTTCGGCCTGCGCCCGGGATGCGTCGATGCGCGCGCGCAGCGCGGCGGACGGCGTCTGTCCGGACCAGGCCAGCAGCAGGCCCAGCCACCACCAGTCGTCGATGCGCGCCTGTTCGGGCAGTCCCGGCTCGACGAAGCCGCGCCCGGTGGCCGCCGCGCGGGCGTGGGCCTGCCACCAGACGAAGCCCTGGCCGCCGAGTTGCGCGCTCATCGTGTCGCGCGAGATCGCCAGTTGCTGGCGACGCTGCGCCATGCGCTTGTCCTCGGTGATGCTGAGGCAGGCCAGGTGCAGCTTGCCCGGCAGGCAGGGCGGCAGGATGCTTGGGCCGAAGGTCTTGCGCAGCAGCTTGAAGGCGGTATCGAACTGCGGCAGCGCGGCCTCCGCATCGACGCCTTCGAACAGCAGCGCACTGGCCTCGGCGGCCTTGCGCGAAGCGGCGAACTGCTCCGACAGACGGCTCGCCCAGGCGATGGTTTCACCGCGCAACACGGCGTGGTCGAACAGCGGGATCCACAGCGCGCTGTGGCTCTGGCTGTCGGTTTCGAACAAGCGGACGGCGGCCTGGAACAGCGCCTGCGCCTGCGCATCGGGCACCAGCAGCGCCCGCCAGAGCCGGTTGGCGTAGGCGCTGGTGCGGTAGGGATGATGCAGGTGGGCCAGATCCTCCAGCGCCAGCAACGGATACAGCGCGCCGAGCAACTGTTGCGCCGGGTGCTCGCCGTCCTGGTGATAGGCGTAGTAGCTGCCCAGTTCCAGATGTTCCTCGCTGGCACCGCCAAGCGCGCCGGCCAGCCGCAGCCGGCTGCGCAGCACGTCGCTGTAGCCCGGTTCAAGGCGCGCCAGCACGGTGCGGCGGTCGGACATCAGTGCCTGGGCGATGCGTCGCGCACGACCGCTGCGCAGCAGACCGCGCAGCACCGCCTGCACCATCGCCTCGCTGTGTTTGGGGCGCAGTTCGTTGGCGCGCGCCGGGGCGATGAATTCGCGCAGCCGCTGCATCCGCGTGGCGACTTCGGTGGTCTTCGCCGCGGCCCATTCCGGCTCCGGCGCGCAATGGCGCAAGGCCTCCGCCAACAGTCCGGCGCCGATCGGGCGCGGATCGAGCATCAGCAGCTCGATCAGCGCCTGATCGCCGGCCGGCAGCGCGGCATAGCGCGCCACCAGCCTGGCGTCGCCCGGCACGGTCGGGCCGAACAGGTCCGCTGGCGAGGGTTGCCTGGGTCGCATTCCGGCGCGTTCCGTGATCGCGTCCTTACATCGCCTTGATCAGCAGATCGCCGAACTCCGAGCACTTCACCTCGCGTGCGCCGTCCATCAGGCGGGCGAAGTCGTAGGTCACGGTCTTGTCGCCGATGGCCTTGTCCATGGCGGCGATGATCGCGTCGGCGGCCTCGGTCCAGCCCATGTAGCGCAGCATCATCTCGCCGGACAGGATCACCGAACCCGGATTCACCTTGTCCTGGTCGGCGTACTTCGGCGCGGTGCCGTGGGTGGCCTCGAACACGGCGTGGCCGGTGACGTAGTTGATGTTGCCGCCCGGCGCGATGCCGATGCCGCCGACCTGTGCGGCCAGCGCGTCGCTGAGGTAGTCGCCGTTGAGGTTCAGCGTGGCGATCACGTCGAACTCGGCCGGGCGGGTCAGCACCTGCTGCAGGGTGATGTCGGCGATGGCGTCCTTGATGATGACCTTGCCGGCGGCGATGGCAGCGGACTGCTCGTCATTGGCGGCCTTCTCGCCCTGCGCCGCCTTGGTGCGCTCCCACTGGTCCCAGGTGTAGACCTTGTCGGCGAACTCGCGCTCGGCCAGGGCGTAGCCCCAGTTGCGGAACGCGCCCTCGGTGAACTTCATGATGTTGCCCTTGTGCACCAGGGTCACCGACTTGCGGCCGTTCTCGATGGCGTATTCGATGGCGGCGCGGATCAGCCGCTCGGAGCCATCCTTCGACACCGGCTTGATGCCGATGCCGGAGGTTTCCGGGAAGCGGATCTTGCCGTACTCCTTCGGGAAGGCAGCCTTGAAGGCTTCGAGGAACCGGGTGTTGGCGTCCGAACCCTGCTCGAACTCGATGCCGGCGTAGATGTCCTCGCAGTTCTCGCGGAAGATCACCATGTCGACCTTGCTCGGATCGCGCACCGGGCTCGGCACGCCCTTGAACCAGCGCACCGGGCGCAGGCAGACGTACAGGTCGAGCATCTGCCGCAGGGCGACGTTGAGCGAGCGGATGCCGCCGCCGATCGGCGTGGTCAACGGACCCTTGATCGACACCAGATAATCGCGGCAGGCCTGCACGGTGGCTTCCGGCAGCCAGGTGCCGAACTGGTTGTTGGCCTTCTCGCCGGCGTAGATCTCCAGCCAGTGGATCTTGCGTGCGCCGCCGTAGGCCTTCTGCACGGCGGCGTCGAGCACGCGCACCGAGGCGCGCCAGATGTCGCGGCCGGTGCCGTCGCCCTCGATGAACGGGATGATCGGGTTGCTGGGGACGGTCAGCTTGCCGTCGGCGATGGTGATCCGGGCGCCGTCGGCGGGCGGGGTGAGTACGGGTTCGGCCATGGTGTCCTCCGTCAGATGGGCCGCGCGCCACGCGCGGCAAGGAAAATCGGGGCAAGCTCGCCATTGTCCGTGTTTGCCACGGACTTTTCATGTACCGACGGTGTCGACGCTTTCCCGGCGCAGCGGCCTCAGCGTCGATCCGGCCCCTGTTCCGGCGGCGCGACGACGATCCGTGCCGAGCGCTGATAGGTCCAGTACGCCACCGCCCAGTTCACCAGCACCACCAAGCGGTTGCGGAAACCGATCAGGAAGAACACGTGCGCGGCCAGCCAGAACCACCAGGCCAAAAGGCCGGACAGCTTCAGCCTGCCGACATGGGCGATGGCGGCCATGCGGCCGATGGTGGCGAGGTTGCCGTCGTCGCGGTAGCGGAAAGTGCTGTCGATGGCACGACCGTCCAGCCGCGCGCGCAGCGTCCTGGCGATGTGGCGGCCCATCTGCTTGGCCGCCGGGGCGACGCCAGGCGTCGGCCGGCCGTCCTCGTCCTGCACCGCGGCAAGGTCGCCGGCGACGAAAATCTCCGGATGGCCGGGGACGCTGAGATCGGCCTCCACCCGCACCCGCCCGGCCCGATCCAGCGGCGCGCCGAGGCTGCGCCCGAGCGGCGAGGCCGCCACGCCGGCGGCCCAGATCACCGTGCGCGCCGGTACCCGGACCTCACCCAGCACATAGCCCTGGGCATCGATGTCGGTCACGGCGGTGCCGGTCAGCACTTCCACGCCCAGCCGTTCGAGCTGGCGCTGCGCCCTGGCGCTGAGATCGGGCGGGAACGACGACAGGATGCGCGGCCCGGCCTCGATCAGGCGCACCTTGGCCATGCCGGGGTCGATGTGGCGGAACTCGCCCTTCAGCGTGTGCCGGGCGATCTCCGCCAGCGTGCCTGCCAGTTCCACCCCGGTCGGCCCGCCGCCGACGATGGCGAAGCTCAGCCAGGCCTCGCGCTGCGCCGCATCGCTGGCCGCTTCGGCGTGCTCGAAGGCCAGCAGCAGGTCGCGGCGCAGACGCAGCGCGTCCTCCAGCGTCTTCAACCCCGGCGCATGCTCGGCCCATTGTTCGTTGCCGAAATAGGCGTGCGTCGCCCCGCTCGCCAGCAGCAGGCTGTCGTAGCCGAGGCGGACGCCATCGGCCAGCATCACCGTACGCGCCGCCACGTCGATGTCGACCACCTCGCCCAGCCGCACCTCGACGTTGCGCTGCCGGCGCAGGATGTGGCGCAGCGGCGCGGCGATGTCGGGTGCCGACAGCCCCGCCGTCGCCACCTGGTACAGCAGCGGCTGGAACAGATGATGATTGCGCCGGTCGACCAGGGTGACGCGCAGCTGCGGATGGTCCAGATGCCGCGTCGCCCACAACCCGGCGAAACCGCCACCGACCACCACCAGATGATGCCTGCGTCCGTCCATCAAACCGTTCCCTTCGCCACGGCCCTGCGCCATGACGACAAGGGTAGCGGCAGCGATGGAGACGCGGGTGCGCGACGGCAGTTCGTACGCCGGCAAGCCTGGGCCGAGAGAGCCTGTACAAAGCGCTGTCCGGCACGGGCAACCCCGAGCTTGGCACGGTGTTGAAAGTCACACGCGCCCTGGGCGTGCGACTGACGGCTGTGCCGGCTTGATCGTGGCGGGGACTGCCCGCTCTGTGCCACGATCTTCCCGTAGCAAGTTATGCCTTGTTATATGCGGGTTATACGCCAGTGCAGCTATAAAGCGATGGATGTTCATAGACATTGAGGGGCTACGCATAGCCGCTCCTGCAAGCAGGTCGGCCGATGGTCCGGCTCAAGCCGGTTTGGACACGGGCCGGGCGGCGATCACTCGGGGCGCGGGTCGGGAGCATTTGGGTAACGGCACTGTTTTGCTGACGGGCCAACACCCATGACCCCATTCCCCACGGCCGGCATCCAGGTCGTCGCCCATCGCGGTGCCAGCGCCCTGTTGCCCGAGCACACCTTGGCCGCCCATGCCCGGGCGATTGCCGATGGCGCGGACTGGATCGAGCCGGATCTGGTGATGACCGGCGATGGCGTGCTGGTCGCCCGGCACGAGAACGAACTGGGCGACAGCACCGACGTCGCCGCGCATCCGCGCTTTGCCGCACGCCGCCGCCGCAAGATCATCGACGGCCGCCTCATCGAAGGCTGGTTCAGCGAGGATTTCACCCTGGCCGAGCTGAAGACCCTGCGCGCCCGCGAGCGCCTGCCCGGCTTGCGCGGCACCGCCCACGACGGCTGGTTTCCGATCCCCACGCTGGCGGAAATCATCGACCTTGCCGCTGCCGAGGCGCAGGCGCGCGGGCGCGTGATCGGCCTGATCCCAGAGCTCAAGCACGGCACGTACTTCCAACATATCGGCCTGCCGATGGAAGACGCCCTGCTCGCCGCGCTGGCCGCGCATCCCTACTGCCGGCAGGCCCCGGTGGCGATCCAGTCCTTCGAGATCGGCAATCTGCGCGCGCTGAGCGACAGGCTGGACACGGCGCACCACAACATCGAGCTGGTGCAACTGATCGGCGCGCCGCAACAGTCTCCCCCCGATGTCCTGGCCGCAGGTCGGACGCTGCGCTATGCCGACATGCTGACCCCACAGGGCCTCGCCGACATCGCCGCCTACGCCGGCATCCTCAGCCCGGAACGGCGTCAGGTGATGAGCGTCGACGAGCACGGCGACTGGCACCAGCCGACCGGCCTCGTACAGGCCGCCCACGCCGCCGGCCTGAAGGTGATTCCCTACACCTTCCGCCCGGAAAACCATTTCCTCGCCCCGGCGTTTCGCGATGGCGATGATCCGGCCCGCATCCATCGTCCCGGTGCCGTGGCCGAGCTGCAAGGTTTCCTCAAAGCCGGCATCGACGGCTTCTTCACCGACGACCCGGCCTCCGGCCGCCTGGCGGTGGACGCCTTTGTCGCAAACCGCTGAGCACGATCCCGCAGCGCCCGCCCGGCGGGCTAGACTGCCAACCGTCACCTCGACTACCGGCCCCCTGCCATGAATGCCTCCAGCCTAGGCCGCAAGCGCCATGCCCACCTGATGATCCGCGTCTTGACTGTCCTTGTGGCGGTCTGGCTGCTCGCCGTGCTCTGCCTTTGGTGGTGGTGGGACGATGAGCCGGAGCGCTTCGATGTCGTCGCCAGCGCCCAGCAGCGCGCACTGCAACGCCAGCAGCCGGTGGTGGTCGGCACGGTGACCACCGAAACAATGATCCGCGTCGCCGAAACCCTGCTCGACAAGCGCGGCGGCTACCTGTCCAACGACTATGCCCCGCCCGGCGTGTGGATGGACAACGTGCCCAACTGGGAATACGGCGCCCTGCTCCAAGTGCGCGACCTGGCCAAGGCCTACCGCAACGAGTTCAGCCGCTCGCAGACGCAGAGCACCGAAGACGTCGACCTGCTCGAAGCCGATCCGCTGTTCTCCTCGCCCTCCGACCGCTGGCTGCTGCCCTCGTCGGAAAGTCAGTACCGCAAGGCCATCGGCCATGTCGAAAACTACCTGGTCCGGCTCAGCGACAACGACGAATACAACGCCCAGTTCTACGCCCGCGCCGACAACCTTGCCGACTGGCTGGCCGTGGTGGAAAAGCGGCTTGGCTCGCTGTCGCAGCGGCTGTCGGCCAGCGTCGGCCAGGTGCGCGTCGACACCGATCTCGGCGGCGACGTCGACGCCCGCCAGTCCACCCCGACCGCCGAGCAGCGCCCGGTGAAAACCCCGTGGCTGCAAATCGACGACGTGTTTTACGAAGCACGCGGCAGTACCTGGGCGCTGCTGCACTTCCTGCGCGCGGTGGAGCACGACTTCGCCCCCGTCCTGCGCGACAAGAACGCCGTGGTCTCGCTGCGCCAGATCATCCGCGAACTGGAGGAATCCCAGCAGCCGCTGGGCAGCCCGGTGGTGCTCAACGGCTCGCCGTACGGCTTTTTCGCCAACCATTCCCTGGTGATGGCCAACTACGTTTCCCGCGCCAACGCCGCCATCATCGACCTGCGCAAATTGCTGGAACGCGGGTGAAGGGCGGTAACTGCCAAGGCTTGCGGGTCGGAGCAATCTAAGGTGCAAGCGGGAGGCATAAAGCGGGCAGTCGGCATTCCACTGCCTGTCCCGCAACCGGAGTTCTGTCGACCAGCCACGGGGAAATCTTCATGCTCTGGGTTCTGATCGTCCTGTCCACGGTGTTTGCCCTGGCCGCCATTTTTCTCGGCGCGCAAGGGAAATCGGTGATCCACCGCGTCGCGGTCCTGGGCGGCATGCTGACGGTCATCTGCCTCATCGCCTTGTTTCCGATGGCGATCTACGGATTTTTTTTCGGAATGTCCGGCGGTGCCGCTCGCTCTCTCAGTGGCCCCGCTATCTTCCTGAACGGCTATTTTGTGCTGATGGTCGTCAGTGGCCTGACCTCGGTCATTACAGCCATCGTGTTGAGCTGGCGTAAAATTGGTGTCCGACAGCAAGTCTTGGCTGGGTCGTGAGCAACATCCGGAAAAACTGGGGTCAAATATCGGAACACTCCATCAAAATCCGGCGAAATCACATTTTCAATGTGCCGCTCGGCATGAGTGACATGTGGGAAAATCAATGTCCAGTGCCACCCTGAATCGACGTGACATCACCCGCCGGGGACTGCTGGCGCTCGCATCGCTGGTGGTCCTGGCGCTGGCCCTGTGGCACTGGCGGGGGTCTCATCTCGATTCTCGGTCGCAGACGTCAATCGCCTTGAATGAGCCCGAGGACGATACGTCAGCCGACACGCAGGACGCGGTTGCCACGACCCCAACTGTCAACAACCGCCAACCTCCCGCCGAGCGCCTTGCGCTGCCGCATGACTACGCCCTGTTCCCCGGTCTCAGCGTGCCGGTGGCGTCCAGTTGGGAGGAACTGCTGGCCGGGTTGTCGCCTGAGGAACGTGAAGTCGCACAGGCGTTTGCCGACCTGTATCCCGAGGCCTATCAATTCCGCACCCGCGAACAACTGGAATGGATGGTGGCGAATGGCTATCCGATGCCCGAGGAGATCATCGCGGCGCGGCAGATGCCGCTGGAAGATCTGGTGAACAGAGCAATGAGCGGCAACGTCAAGGCGGGCATGCTGGCACGGGATCGCCTGCTCGATGAGTTGCTGGCGGAGGCTAGGGATGAGAGCGTCCCCTTCAATGAGAACAGACGGTATATCGAAAAAGACGCCGCGATGAGACGAATAAAATACGTCGAAAGCCAGCGCAACTGTTCGCCTTTCACTATGTACATTGCGGCCAGGCACTTCGAGGGCATGGATAAGCTCAATCTGTCACTCGCCGCACACAATGTGCTGTACAGCATGGGTGATATCCGGGTCCAGGGACTGGTGGACATCATGACCTACAACATGTCGCTGAACTACCGGGACACCTCGTCGATGGCCAGATCGGCTGTGATGCTGAGCCGGGCCATCCCCACCACCTGTCGACATGAGCAGTTTCCCCTCTACGGGCGGTAATGCTGAGAGGCTGCATCAGCGACGAACACGCAACGCTTGGGTGAGGAGGATAAGGGTGACAACCTCGAATCGATGGATGGCTGCGGCAATCATGGTCCTGATCGCTTTGCTTGCCTGGCACTTCGTCCGGCCACAACTGGCCGGCACGCGTGATGAGCAACGGGCAGGCATCGCCGGCGACGCATCATCCGAGGCAGAGAACGAGGACGTGGCCCGCACCCCAGTGGCGACCACAAACCACCCGCCGCAGGCCGAGCGCCTTGCGCTGCCGCATGACTACGCCCTGTTCCCCGGTCTCAGCGTGCCGGCGGCGTCCAGTTGGGAGGAGCTGCTGGCCGGGTTGTCGCCGGAGGAGCGTGAACTCGCACAGGCGTTTGCCGACCTGTATCCCGAGGCCTATCAATTCCGCACCCGCGAACAACTGGAATGGATGGTGGACCGCGGCTATCCGATGCCGGAGGAGATCATCGCGGCGCGGCAGATGCCCCTGGACGACCTGCTGGACAAGGCGATCAACGGCAACAACCTCAAGGCGGCCATGCTGGCGCGGGACCGCCTGCTCGACGACATCCTGCAGGACATGGAGCAGGCGGGCGTGCCGTACTTCGAAAACCCCAAACAGCACCAGCTCAACCTTGCCCGCATCAAAGGCGTCAGGCGCGACTGTTCTCCTTTTTCGATGTATCTGAGCGCCCGGCAGTTGGAAATGGAACAGGTATCCCTGACTAGCGGTGCCACTGCGCAGAGCATTCCGATTGCCGCACTGCCCGCCCAGCACGTCGCGCACTCCATGGGCGATGACCGGCTCTTCGGCCTGCTTCAAAGCTCGGTCTACCGCCTCCCCATGGATGGCATGCAGGCCATGGGCGTGACCTCGATGGCGCTGACCCTGGCCGCGACCGTGCCCTCCTCCTGCCCGCGCGACAAGTTCCCGCTTCACAGCCGTTGAGCTGCCCCGCCCTGACAAGGCGGAGGCTCATCGGGTGTCGCATTGATCGAGGCCCGGCTGCCTGCGTAGCCCCGGGGCCAAGAATCACTCCTTGCGCGATGGCTCTCCGGAATCCTTGGGCGTCATTTCACAATGACCCAGGCGGCCCTCGACGTGGGCGCAACGCAAGCTGAAACGGCCGGCGGGCCGCTCGCCCAGCACCACGCCGGCATTGCGCAAGCCCGACTCGAACGCTTCAAACCCCTGATCATCGGAGTGGTAGGTCAGATCTTCCCCGGGTTGCGGATATCGCGGACCATTGCCCTGGTCGGCATACACGCCGCGATAAAGCCAACTGCCGTTGACCAACTCCATTTTGATGCAGTTTGCGTGGCTGTCACATAGAAATATTCTGGTGTTGACGTTGCGATTGAAGACGGCGGGAGCGTGCTCCCAGTCCACCAGGCCCAGCGTCAGGCCACTGGTTTGAAACGTGTCTTCCGCTTGCCTGAGCGCAGCGATCAGGGTCGAAACGCCTTCCATGCAGGCAATATCCGATACGCACAGATCGAACCTGTTGCGGAAGCCGCTGAATTTTCCGCTGTGTTCCCCGGCCAGACTGATTTCAACAACGTCAGAAGGGCCGCCTATTGCATCGATGGGTGCGATGAAAGCGGATTGCGCATAAAAATCCGGACTGTTCCTTCGGTAAGCCCCAAGGAGCTGCAAGAAAGCCTCTTTGACGGCTGCTTCCACCGGTTCGCCCGCTTTGGGCAACGGAGAAGGATTACCGGATTTTCCTGCCAAACGTCGAACCTTGAAAATGACGCCCGCCTCCAGGCTGAAAACGTAAAATTCCCCCGGTATTTTTAAGCCCTCGACACGGGAAGCGGCCAAGGACTGACTGGTGCAGGACTCACACTGCACCAAGGCTGCCGAGCTGGCATGGCCGGAAAGCAAAAAGAACGCAGCGGCCACAAAAAGCATCAATGATTTCATGCGGCTTGATCCCCATGGTGAAGTCGGGCCGATCATACCCCGGGTACGGCGGTGGTGCAGGGGCGAAGCATGCAGGGGAGCAGTTTTCATGTCATTGGAGCAGTTTGCAAAACCCCACTCATCCAGTAGCGTACTCCCACCACCTGACGTGAGGTTCCGTGATGACCCGACCCTTGGGCCTGCTCGACCAGGACACCCGGCAACGCAAGCTGGCGTCGCT
>JBAYTD010000080.1:0-13849 GCA_041675805.1 Lysobacteraceae bacterium | reverse complement strand
GCGCCGATGTCCTTCAGGGTCTCGATCAGCACCGCGGTCTGGATCGTCATGTGCAGCGAGCCGGTCACGCGCACGCCCTTGAGGGGCGCTTCGGCGGCGTGCTTGCGGCGGATGGACATCAGGCCGGGCATCTCGTGCTCGGCGATGTCGATTTCCTTACGGCCCCAGTCGGCCAGCGAGATGTCGGCGATCTTGTAGTCGCCGTCCTGGGAAAAGGTCTTCAGTTGCGCGTTCATGCAAAGGCTCCGGTTTCAGGACCCGCAGCGCGACGATGGCGCGACTGTCTTCGGGTCGGGTTGGCCGGGCGCCGTTTAGTCGATGGATGCCCGCCGAGCCTGAGCCCAGAGCCGCGTGGCTCCGGCCTGCAACGCCCCTCGGCAGGTAGCCGGGCATTATATCGTCGGGCCGTCGGGGCGAGGTGAACCGACCGACCGCGTCGGCCTGTCGATCACGGCGTCGACCTGCGCCCGACAACGTGCCAGCGCCGCCGAGCGCAGACCCCCAACCCCAGGCCAACAGGCGCTCGCAGCGGCCGGGAAACGTCGGTCCACGGCGCTATAATGGCGGGCTTCCCTGTCCTCATCCAGCGCGCGCCGCAGGCGTTCGCTGCGTCCGCGTTCGGAGCGAACCATGTCATCGCAATACATCTACACCATGAATCGCGTTTCCAAGGTGGTCCCGCCCAAGCGGCAGATCATCAAGGACATTTCGCTCTCCTTCTTTCCCGGTGCCAAGATCGGCCTGCTGGGCCTGAACGGTGCCGGCAAGTCCACCGTGCTGCGGATCATGGCCGGCGTGGACAAGGACTTCGAGGGCGAGGCCCGTCCGCAGCCGGGCATCAAGGTCGGCTACCTGCAGCAGGAGCCGCAGCTCGACCCCGAGCACACCGTCCGCCAGGCGGTGGAGGAAGGCGTCGGCGAGGTGTTGCAGGCACAGGCGCGGCTGGAGGAAGTCTATGCCGCCTACGCCGAGGAAGATGCCGATTTCGACGCGCTGGCCAAGGAGCAGGAGCGTCTGGAGGCGATCCTCGCCGCCGGCGACGCACACACCCTGGAAAACCAGCTCGAAGTCGCCGCCGACGCACTGCGCCTGCCGCCCTGGGACGCCAAGATTGGCAACCTGTCCGGTGGCGAGAAGCGCCGTGTCGCGCTGTGCCGCCTGCTGCTGCAAAAGCCGGACATGCTGCTGCTCGACGAGCCGACCAACCACCTCGACGCCGAGTCGGTGGAATGGCTGGAGCAATTCCTCGCCCGCTACCCCGGCACTGTGGTCGCCGTCACCCATGACCGCTATTTCCTCGACAACGCCGCCGAGTGGATCCTCGAACTGGATCGCGGTCGCGGCATTCCGTGGAAGGGCAACTACACCGAATGGCTGGTGCAGAAGGACGAGCGCCTGAAGCAGGAAGAAAACCAGGAAAAGGCGCGCCAGAAGGCTATCCAGAAGGAACTGGAATGGGCGCGGCAGAACGCCAAGGGCGGCCGCTCCAAGGGCAAGGCGCGCCTGGCGCGGATCGAGGAACTGCAATCGGTCGATTACCAGAAGCGCCAGGAAACCAACGAAATCTTCATCCCGCCGGGCGAGCGCCTGGGCAACAACGTCATCGAGTTCAAGAACGTCTCCAAGCGCTTCGGCGACCGCCTGCTGATCGACGACCTCAGTTTCATCGTCCCGCCCGGTGCCATCGTCGGCATCATCGGCCCCAATGGTGCCGGCAAGTCGACCCTGTTCAAGATGCTGATCGGACAGGAAAAGCCCGACTCGGGCCAGATCCTGATCGGGCCGACGGTCAACCTCGCCTACGTCGACCAGAGCCGCGACAGGCTGGAAGGCAACCACAATGTGTTCCAGGAAGTTTCAGGCGGTGCCGACATCCTCAACATCAACGGCATCGAGATCCAGTCGCGCGCCTACATCGGCCGCTTCAACTTCAAGGGCCAAGACCAGCAGAAGATGGTCGGCACGCTGTCCGGCGGCGAGCGCGGCCGCCTGCATCTGGCGAAAACCCTGCTGCAGGGCGGCAACGTGCTGCTGCTCGACGAGCCCTCCAACGACCTTGACGTGGAAACCCTGCGCGCGCTGGAAGACGCCCTGCTGGAGTTCCCCGGCAACGCCTTCGTGATCAGCCATGACCGCTGGTTCCTGGACCGTATCGCGACCCACATCCTGGCGTTCGAAGGCGATTCGCACGTCGAGTTCTTCCAGGGCAACTACCGCGAGTACGAGGAAGACAAGAGGCGCCGCCTGGGCGACGACGCCGGCCCGAAGCGGCTGCGTTTCAAGGCGCTGAAGTAAGGCCGGCGCGATGCAGTTCCTCGCGCAGCACGCGGCGCAACGTGCGCTCCAGCGCGCCTTCGCGCTCGTCGATGTGGGCGCGCAAGGCCGCATTGATCAGCGACTGGTAATTGCCGCCGCCTTTCACCGCATCGCGGAACCAGGCAAGGATGTCGGCATCCAGGCGGATGGTGATGCGCTCCTTGCCTTCGTTCTCCTTCTGGATACGCGCCAGCGCGGGAACCTCGTGCGCCCGCTTGGCCTGGCTGAAATCGAGTTCGGGCATGTCGTCGTTCATGGCAGTTGCTCGTTGTAGTGACGCGCCTCGCCGGGGCTGGCGCGGCGCGCGGAAACGATGCGGATGGATCGTCCCGCTCCGTCCACACCACGAGGAGGAGGTTCCGATCGAAGCCATGTCCGATCGTGACCAGCCGGACCTCCGGTCGCGCATCCGGATCCTCAGCCGTCAGGCTGAACGGGTCTTCCAGCGCACCCACCGCATCGGCAAAGTCGACGCCGTGCTTGCGCCGGTTCTCCTCGCGCTTGGTTTCGTCCCAAACGTAGTCCATGCGGCAAATGTATGCACACCAGGCATACATTACAAGGTCGGATTGCTCAGCCAACCCGCCGCGCCGCCAGCCAGGCGCGGACGGCGGCGAGGGGAAAGCGTGCGGCGATGCCCAGCGGCACGATGAGGCGCAGCCACAGCGGTGAGGCGGTGGCGTCGAATTTGCGGAAGTAGCGGCACATGCCGCGGTGCTTGTGCCATTCCACCCAGACCGGCCGCCGCCGGCTGGAGACGCCCTTGACGTGTACCGGTCGCACGTCGGTGGCGACGGCCACCTTGCCGCCGGCGAGCAGTGCGCGCCGACACAGGTCCAGATCCTCGCAGTGCAGTCGATAGCCCTCGTCGAAACCGCCGAGGCGCTCGAACCCGTTGCGCGACATCGCCATCAGCGCGCCGGACACCGCTTCCACTTCGACGATGGCCGGCTCGGTGTCGGCATCGGCCTGCGCCGCCTTGCGCCAGCGGCCGCCGAGGATGCGCGCCGGGGTCGGCGACAGGCGTCGTGCCGCTGCCTGCGGCGTGCCGTCGACATCAAGCAGTTGCGCGCCGAGCACGGTCAGCGCGGGGTCCGCGTCCAGATGCTGTGCCAGACGCGCCAGCATGCCCGGTTCGAGCAGGCAGTCGGGATTGAGGAACAACAGGATTCGCCCACCGGCCAGTTCCGTGCCGCGATTGCAGGCGACCGAGAAGCCGGGATTGTCCGGCTGGCGAAGGAGGCGCAGCGCGGGCACGGTCGGCAGCGCCTCGATGCTGCCATCGACCGATCCGTTGTCGACCACGATCAGTTCGTGCAGCGCCGTTTGCGCCAGCACGCGGTCGACGCAATCGGCCAGCGTCGCGCCGCTGTTGTGGGCGACGACGACGACGGAAACGTCGCCGTCGTTGCGCTCGCCCGGCGGCATCGATCAGCCCGCCGCGCCGACCCAGCGCCGACGATTGGCCAGCGCGATTTCCCACAATGCCGGCCAGACGCGCAGTTGGGCGGCCTGCATCGCCAGTTCGCGGCGGAAACGCTCGATGCAGTCGGCACTGCCCAGCCCCGCCGGCCACGATGCGAACCGCGGCACGGCGCGCTCGATCACCATCGCCGCATGGGCCTGGATCAGATCGCGCAGGGCGTCGCGCCAGCCATCCGGCGCGTCCGGCGAGCCGGCGTAGACCGCCTGCAGACGTTGCAGCGCGCTGGCGTGACGATGTACGAAGAACTCGCGCAGATGGCCGAGCAGGGTGCGCTCATCGGCGGCCTGCAAGTCCTCCATGCGCGCCAGCAGCACCTGCCAGCGCACGGCGGCGTCCTGCGAGAGCAGTTCCCCGGCCACGCCGGCGGCGAGATCGGCGAGGAAATCCGCCATGCCGATGGCTTCCGGCTCCACCGTCGACGCCGATGATCCGGCTGCGACGGGCGCGCGACGGGCCAGGCTGATCGGCCATTCCAGCATCTGTGCGGCCGGGTCGAGAACCTGGCAAAGGCTCATGAACAACGCATCCTCGCCGGCCCGGCTGGTGCCGACCTGCGGCAGACCGGGCAGCATCCGGCTGGCGTCGAACGCGAAGGGCCGCGCCTGTCCGCCGCTGCCGACCTGCATCCAGGCGCTGCCACGCCAGGTCGGCACGGCATCCTTCAGATCAGCGTAGCGCTGGGCATCGGTCAGCCACTCGCCACGGGCGCGCGGGTCGAGCAGATACAGCCACGGATTGGCGTCGGCGGCAAAGACGCCGCGCTGGCCCAGCGCGACCACGGCGAAGCGCGTCTCGCCGCGCAATGCCGGCGCGTGGCTGGGCGCACGACCGCGCAGACCGGCGGGACCGAAGTCGACGCCGCTGCCGGCATCGGCCAGCGCATCGCCCAAGGTCCGTCCGCAGGCCGACAGGCTCATCGCCAGCGCCGCGTCGACATCCAACGGCGCGCCGGCTGACATCAGCGCCTCGACGCTGGCATGCGTCTGCGCCTGCCACGGCGCGGGCTCGAAGCCGAGCCCGGCCAAGTGCCCCGGATGACGCCGGAACGCGAGGGACTGGGACGCCTCCGAGCAGGTGTAGCGCGCGCCGGCCGCCAGCAGGCTGGCAAGATTGCGATCCGCCGACGCGCTGCCACCGCGTGGCGCGATCAGGGCACGCACGGCCTCGGCCTGGTCCGGCACGGCGGCGATCAGGTCGGCCAGCACGCGCTGGCGCAGCGCCTCGTCGATGACGAAGACCTGCGGCACGGTCGCCGTGTCCAGCGCTGCCCGCGTTTCCTGCAACGCCTGCGGCGAATGTTCGCCAAGCAGGCAGTGACCGGCGTACTCCGCCTGCGCCGCCTGCGGCTGCCGGCGCAAACGGGCGAGGAAGGCGTCGTCGGTGATCAGCAATCCGCGCGCGGCAAAGCCCTCCAGCACCCGCCGCACGGCCTGATCCTGCCCGCGCAATTCCGCCTGCGCGGCGATGACGGCGGCAACGTGTGCCTCCATCGGCTGAAACGCCCGACAGGTTTCCAGCGCGCCGAGCACCTGCGCGGTCATCACGTGGGTGCGGTCCACCGCCGGATCGAAGAACGCCACTTCCTCCTCGGACAAGCGTCGCGCCCGGCCCTCCACGGCGGCGTACAGCGGCACTTGGGCCGTTCCCGTATTCATCATTGCGCCTCCCGCGCCGCCAGCCGTTGCTCCAGCA
This sequence comes from Lysobacteraceae bacterium, assembly GCA_041675805.1. Lineage (GTDB taxonomy): Bacteria > Pseudomonadota > Gammaproteobacteria > Xanthomonadales > Xanthomonadaceae > JANNWF01. Next base: position 8,355 of record JBAYTD010000080.1, on the reverse strand, counting down.
CGCGCCGCGCCTCGCGCTCGACGGCCAGTTGGTTTTCCAGTTCGATCAGACGATGCCCGGCGGCGATGCCCTTGCGGATTTCGTCGTTGTAGTGGGCGTACACGCTTTCCTGCGCATCGCCGAACAGATGCAGGCCGGGCAGCGCATCCAGGCTGTCCGCCTCGCGGGCACAGGCGGCGATGTAGTACAGCGGCGCGTAGGCCAGCGAGTCCTCGACACCGTCATCGGCAAGCGTCGCCGCCGCCGCCGTGTCCATGCCGTCCAGCCGCCACAGCGCGCTCTGGAACAGCAGCTTCTGGCCGTACAGCCGGACGGCGGGAAAACGCGGCGCAAGCAGGGCCTCGAACTCGTCGCGATACAGCTCGCGGACGTGGTGTTCGTTGTGAAAGCCGGTGAGGTCGCTGTAGGTGCGCCGGTCCGGCGTCGACACCAGCAGCACGCCGCCCGGTGCCAGCAGGCGGGCGAAGCCGTCGAGCATGGCTTCCTGGGCGTGCAGGTGTTCCAGCGTCTCGAAGCTGACGATCAGGTCGAAACCGGCAGCGGGCAGATGCTCCAGTGCGGCGACGTCGGCCTGCTCGAAACGCAGATTGTCACGCTCGCCGTAGCGCGCCCGCGCGTGGGCGATGGCGTCGGCACCGATGTCCAGGCCGAGCACGTCGCGGCCCGTCTGCGCCAGCAGCGCGCTGCCATAGCCTTCCCCGCAGGCGGCGTCCAGCACCCGCCGCCCGCGTGCCAGCGCCCGCGCGAAGGCATAGCGATGCCAGTGTTCGTACCAGATTTCGCGCACGCATTCGGGCGTGAAGCGCTCGCCGGTGAAGGCGAGCGTGGGGGTGTCGCTCATGTGGGTCGCCGGATGGGTCGGAAGTCATCCGCCGCGCGAGGCACTGCCGCCGGCGCAGCCACTTCCGAGGTGAATGGAGCAGGGCCGCCCATTGTAATGGCAGACGCGCGCAAGCCCCATCGGCATCATTGGACGACCATGCCCACACCACAATTCGGCGGCAACGCGCAGGTGGAACCGGGCGTGCCAGATGCCTGGTACATGCTGTAAGCCGCGATATTGAGGTAGACCGTCTTGTCAACCAAGATATGGCTGCACGCCAAGCTTGCGCCCAGCACTCCAATGAAGGCGAAGGCAGGGCCGCTTCATGCAGGGAGCACTCACGATCACAGCGTCCTCATCCGGACACCACACGCTGCGGCCCCAGGGGGACAAGTCGAGGTCGTTGGGGCAGTCGTGTCATACATACTGGCGGGTGCGATGTTCATGTATATCTGCTTGTTCTTCGGAGCCGGGCACCCCGACAGACCAACCACGCTGGTGATGGACATGTTGCCAGATATAGTGAGAGAACTGACTCGGCACTGGAAGCCCAGATATGGATCGGTGGTGCCAACCTGAGGTGGCCGGAAGTCGCCCGCGCAAGGACTGATCGTGACAACGACGGGACCGGTCTGGATCCCTCCGATACCCAGGGTCTCCACCCACGAGAAGTTGATCTGGCTTCCGCTACCGATTTCGTCAATCAGGGTGATGGGAATAGCCAAATAGCGGCTTGTGTATGGAGTCAAGAAGTTGCCCGGCACGTTGGCGTTGATGCCGGAGGTAGTGCCCGGAATGCCTCCCCACACCGTCTCGAACGATGCTTGGACCCTGGTGAAACCATGCGCGGTAAACCGCACATCGGTCGGCACCGGGCGGGTCGAGCCGTTGTAGTACTCGGCGCAATAGCCGTCGCCGCCGCCGCTTGGACTCACGGTCACCGCTGCCGACGACACGGTATTGGACACGCCGGCGCTGTTGAAGCAATACATCTGGAACGTGTACGTCCCCGCCTGCGACAAGGTGACGGCGCGCGCACCGCTGGGGGCCAGCCCGCTACCGGTCCAGCCCGTCACACCGGCCGGCCCGACGGCGAAACAGGATTGGGCGTTGCTGCTGGACCAGTTCACCGTCACCGCGCCACCCTGGGTGATGCTGGTGGGCGTCACCGACAACATCACCCCGGTTGGCGGGCTGGCGGCGCAACTGCCGCCCGATTGGGCGACGCCCTGCCCGCTGCCCAATGCAAGCAGCAAAACAAGCACAAGGCCCCGAAAACGCTGTGCGGATTTCAACACGCCGGCCTCCTGCTCATTGTGTGGACATCAACACGCCGCAGCCGACCCCCGTCCCCGGGCAAGTCGGCATCGGGTTCCACGGGTGGTACAGGTCGTAGGTGGCGATGTTCAGGTAGACCACTTTGCCGGCAGGCACGGGACAACCTGCCAGACCTGATCCGGCTCGAGCGAGATAGCGGTTGCCGGACATTTCCGGTCCCGTGCTGCGGCACTGATAGCCGAGATAGACATCCGACGATCCCCCCTGAGCCGGTCGGAAATCGCCGGAACAGGGGCTGATCGTCATCGCCACCGGGCCAGCCGGCCCCTGCCCCTGAGGCTCCGTCCATGAAAACCTGACCTGATTGAGGCCATCAGGCAGTGAAAGCGGGATGCTCAGGTACGCACCCGGGCCAGGAAGGTGGTTTCCCGGCAGGAAGGTCGGCGGCCCGTAGGCACCCAGCGGAACGCCCCAGACATCGCCGACGGATCGCCACACCCGGGTGAACCCATGGGCGTGGAACTGCGCTTCGGACGGGATCGGCCGGACGATGCCATCGTAATGTTCCGAACAGAAATCGGCCGGCGGTGGCGGCGTACCGACCACCGTCACCGTCTGCGAACTGACGGTCGGCGAGGCCCCAAGTTGATTGAAGCAATACAGACCGAAGGTATAGGCACCCGGCGCGGACAGCGTCAGCATGAGGGGATTTCCCACGCTGCGCGTGGCCGGCAACACCACACCCGACCAACCCGGCACGCCAGCCGGTCCCATGCCGAAACATCCGGCTGCAGCCGTGCTTGTCCAACTCAGCCCGATCGGGGCTCCCACGGACGCCGTCGTCGTCGAAACGCTCACCGCGACACCCGTGGGCGGATTGCTTCCGCCGCCGACGCAGGCACCACCGCTGTCCGGCGGCGTCACCGTGACCGTGGGCGATGAGGCGATCGGCGACTGGCCGTTGTCATTGAAGCAATACAACTGGAACACATAGGTTCCCGGCGTGGACAGCGACAGGCTGCGTGACCCGCTCGGTGCCAGGGCAGCCCCGCTCCAGGTGGGAAATCCCGCAGGCGACACGCCCACGCAGCCGGTTGCCTGGTTGCTGTTCCAGTTGAGGGTGACCTGACCGCCCGCCGACAAGGTGAGCGGCGCTGCGGACAGCGTCACGCCGGTGGGCGGCAAGCTGTCGGGATCGACCTCGAAACCATCGGCAAAGACCAGCGGCTCGCCGGTCGGCATGTGGAACGACCTCGGCCATGCGATGCCGTCCGGATCGGCCGCGTTCGCCGCCGATGGAAACCACAAAATCGCCAGAACAAGCCAAACCCCTGCCGCGTGAAACGCATGACGCATCGACATGGCGTGCCGTATCCCCCAGATCACGGACGGCGAGTATGCCTCATGTCGATGACTCAGATGTCGGAAAACAGTCCCTGTTGGCGACTCGGACCGTCGCGCAGCGCGGCATAGCCTCGGCTCAGGCGCTCGCGCAGGGGTGCCAGCGGGTCCTTGAGGATGAAGTCGGCGACCTCGGCATTGTAGTCGGGATAGCGGGCGCACAGGCGTTGCAGGTTCTCGCCGCCGGGGGCGTGGCCGGCGGGGCCGAACGAGGCAGCGCCACGATGGACGACGTAGGCGTCGTCGCACAATACGTTGCGCCAGCCGTGGCCGGCGGCGCGGCGGCAGAAGTCGTTTTCCTCGCCGTAGCCGCGGCCGAAGGTGGCCTGATCGAAATCGCCCAGGGCATCGAGCGCGGCGCGGCGCACGATCATGCAGAAGCCGACGCCGGTCGGCAGCTGCGGATAGCTCGGCGGGCCGCTCGTTGCGGCGGCGGCGGCGATCAGCTCGGCGTCATCGGGTACCGGGGCGGCCTGGCAGAACGTCGGCCAGGAGCAGATTTCCGCGTTGTTGGACCACGGCGTGGCGGTAGCGATGCGCGAGTCGGCTGCGAGACAGGCGATCAGCCGATCCAGCCAGCCCGGCGTGGTCACGGTATCGGCATTGAGCAGGACGACGTCGGCCGGCGCGGTCTCGCGGAACGCGGCGTTGACGTTGCCGACGAAGCCCAGGTTGCGCGGCCGGCGAACGATGTCGACGACAAAACCGGCGCGTTGACGGAAGTCTTCCAGCAGGCCGGCGATGCGCTCGTCCGGCGAGGCGTCGTCGGCCAGCAGCACGCGATCCGCCGGCGTCAACGTGCGCAGCAGGCTGTCGAGGCAGGCGGCCAGCGCGTCCGCGGCGTTGTAGACCGGGACCACCACCACCGGGCGCGCAGTCATTGCCATTGATGCGCCAGATGGGCGATGCCGAACTCGCGCGACTGGCCGCGCACGATCATGCCGCGCTCGACGGTATCGAACAGGCGGATGCCCTCCGGATCCAGCGCGTGCAGCTTGATGGCGTAACCGCCGGGCAGCAGCGGCATGGCGTCGAACCGGACGGCGTAGCGGATGTGTCGGGCATCGACGCGGGTTGGCGTGGCAGCGGCGATCTCGGTAGTGGTGCCGTAGACCGCCGTGCCGTCGGCGCGCAGGATGCCGATGCCCAGTTGCGGCAGCTTGTCGTCCGGCGAATACAGTTCCACTTCCACGCTCAGACCGTCGCCGCTGCGCTTGGCGCGCGGTGTGGCGTCTTCCTCGCCATCCAGCCAGACGCGGACGATGCGGTACTCGCCGCCGCTGTAGGCGGCGTCCAGGTCGTCGCCGATCTGCGCGGCGGACTTGCGCTCGTGGAAGGCGAGGTAATCCTGGGTCACGTCGAACACGTCGCCATAGGCCTCGACACGGCCGTCCTTCAGCCACAGCGCGTGCTTGCACAGCTTCTGCACGTGATACATGGAATGGCTGACCAGCAGCAGGGTGCCGCCGCTGTCGAGGTAATCCTCCATCCAGCGGATGCACTTTTTCTGGAAGCTCTCGTCGCCCACCGCCAGCACTTCGTCGGTGATCAGCAGGTCCGGGCGCACGGCGGCGATCACGGCGAAACCCAACCGCACCACCATGCCGGAAGAGTAATGCTTGACCGGCTCGTCGATGTAGTCGCCGATGTCGGCGAAGGCGATTATGTCCGGGCTGCGCGCGCGGATCTGCGCCGCGTCCCAGCCCATCAGGCCGGCCGACAGGGCGATGTTCTCGCGTCCACTGCGCTCCATGTCGAAGCCCGCGCCCAGTTCCAGCAGAGCGCCGACCTTGCCACGTCGCAGCACGCGACCGGCGGTGGGCTGCAACACGCTGCAGACCAGCTTGAGCAGGGTCGACTTGCCGGCACCGTTTTCGCCGATGATGCCCAGCGACTGCCCCGGCGCGACGCGGAAAGAGACGTCGCGGATGCAGTCGTGCATCGCGTACGGGCGGCCGAACAGGATCGCCGCCATCGCACGCAGTCGCGCGCGACCGTCGCTACCCTTCGGATAGGCTTTGGCGAGGCCGTCCACCTCCAGCAGATAGTCATCGCTCGTCGGCGCGCTCACAGGAAATCCACCAGACTGGACCGAAAGCGCCGATAGCTCCACAACGCCACCGCCAGCGCCAGCACGGCGAACAGCCAGGCCAGCCAGGGAGACTGCCAGCCCTGCCCCATCAGCGGATCACGGATTCCGCCGATGGCGGAAGCAAACGGATTCCACTGCTGCGCCCGGGCCAGCGCCTCGGGGCCGGTCGAAGCGGCGTACAGGATCGGCGTCATGAACATGAAGGCGGTGAGCAGGTATTGCGCGATCTGCTGCACGTCGCGGAAGAACACGTTGAGCACCGCCACCCACATGGCACCGGCAAAGGCGATGCCGGCCAGGGCGATCCAGGCCGGAAGCGTCAGCGGCAGCCAGGCCGGCGTGACATGCGGCGTGAACAGCCAGAGCAGGATCGTCACCACCAGAAACCCCAGCCCGTGCAGCAGGAAGGCGGTGATGACGCGGGCCGCCACCAGTTTCCACGGCGCAATGGCGACCTTGGACAGCAGCGCCGCCTGATCGGTGTAGGTGGTGGCACCGCGGCCGATGGCGTCGGACAAGGCGAACCAGGGCCACATGCCCAGCGACAGATAGACCACATAGCCCGCGCCATCCAGGCCAGGCACGCGGGCCTTGAAGATCAACTGGAACACCGTCGCGAACACCGCCAGTTGCAGCAGCGGCGCGAGGACCGCCCAGGCCAGCCCGAGCGTGTTGCCGGCAAAGCGCTGGGCGAGGTCCTGGCGGACGAGGTAGGCGATCATGCGACGATGGTTCCGACCCTGGAGTTGTCCGGTGCAACTCGGCGGCAACGCTGCGAGACAGCTGCGAAGCCATGTCGCGCATGTCGCAAGTCGTATCGCCCCGCAGGGCGCACCGCCGCAAGCTTCATGTCGCCGCAGACTGGCGCAACAGGATAACTGCCCCGCCCCGCGTGATGCACGCGCCATCGGAAGCCGAAATCGGCTCCCGATGGCCGGTCATCATTGTCCCGTCGATGTCGCCGGGGCGTCCTGGGCCGATACGTCCGCACCGGCGGGCAGGTAGCGGGTAGGCAGCGCCTGCACCACCGGATCATTCAACTGCACGTCGAGTTGGGAAAAACTCGCCAGATAATCGCGGCGCGCCTTGTCACGGAACTGCTTGGTCAGTTCCTCCATCAATCGCGGCTTGGCTTCCTCGAAGGTGGGAACCGGCCGCTCCTGCATCAGGTCCAGTCGCACCACGTGGTAGCCGTATCGCGTGCGCACCGGCTCGGAGATGTCGCCAACCTTGTCCAGGTCGCCAACCGTCCGGGCGAACATCGGTTCAACGCGGGACACATCCAGATGCGGGATCGACTGCGTGGTCACGCGCTCATCGTCGATGGCCGCGACCACGTCGGAGAACGATTCGCCAGTTTTGACGCGACGCGCGATGTCTTCCGCCAACGCCTTGGCTTCCGCCTCCGCGATTCCGTCGGTGCTGACCAGAGCGTGGGTCACGTCGATGCGCGGCGCGCCGCGCAGGGCTTCCGGATCCGCCAGATAGCGCTCGCGTGCCAACGGCTCCAGGTCCGGCAAGGTGACCTGAGCCATGTGGTGACGGATCGCCTCGGCAGCCAGCAATTCCGTCGCGGCCAGTTCCACTTGCGCCAGATGGCGCGGATCCTTGTCCAGACCCTGTTCGCGCGCTTTCAACGCCAACTGCTTGTTGAGCAACATGAGGTCGATCAGGCGGGAGGCACGATCCGCTTCGGTCACGTATCCAGCCTGCAACTCTTCCGGCATGGTGCCGACCTTGACGTCGATCTCGGTGATCTTCAGATCGACATCGCCACGGCGGGCAATCACGTCCTCGGGCAGTGCCTCGGGCTGCAGGGCCTGCGCCGATGCGACCAAAGGGGCAACTGCCAAGAACAGAAACGTCCACAACCTGACGGGCGTTCGCCCACGCAAGAACTTCACATCCGCACCTTTCACTTTCAGATAAATCACTGGGCAACCATGCCTACGCCGCAGTTCGGCGGCGACGCGCAGGTAGAAGCGGGCGTACCGGATGCCTGGTACATGCTGTAAGACGCGATATTGAGGTAGACCGTCTTGTTGACGGGAATCTGGCAGCCCGACAGGCCTGCTCCCGCCCGCGCGATCGACAGGCCATTGGACGACAGGCTCACCTCGTTGAGGCGACACTGGAAGCTCAGGAACGGATCGCTGGCGGCCTGCGCTGAATTGGCCGGGCGGAAGTCACCCGCGCAGGGGCTGATCGAAATCGCAATGGCACCCGGCGAGGTCAGATCTTGTGGTTCGGTCCACGCCAGGTTGATCTGACTGACCGTTGGAGTAAGGGTGATCGGGATGCTCAGATACTGTGAATTGCCATCCAGCTGCGGACCAGGCACGCCGGTACGCGAACCAGCGCTACCGATCGGCACACCCCAGATCTGCTGGAACGAGCGCTCCTTCTTGGTGAAACCATGCGCGGTGAAACGCACATCGGTCGGCACCGGGCGGGTCGAGCCGTTGTAGTACTCGGCGCAGTAGCCGTCACCACCGCCGCCGGTCTCGCCCGGGTTCACGGTAATCTGCGGCGAAGATACCGTGGCCGAGGCACCTCCGGCGCTGAAGCAGTACATCTGGAAGACGTAGGTGCTGGCGGATTCTCCGATCGTCAGCGTGACCGGTGTCCCGCCCGTACCCGGAAACAACTGGCCGGTCCAAGCGGGCAGGTTGACGGTGCTGCCATTCTGCGTGACGCCCGTTCCGTAGCAGCCGTTGGCACCGGTACTGGCGCGGGTGACGGTGACCGAGCTGCCCGAGGT
>JBAYTD010000079.1:0-13863 GCA_041675805.1 Lysobacteraceae bacterium | reverse complement strand
GCGTGCAAGTCGATTGTCAGGACGCGGTCCGCCCCGGCGGCGACGATCATGTTGGCGACCAGCTTGGCGGTGATGGGGACGCGCCCCTCGTCCTTGCGATCCTGGCGGGCATAGCCGAAGTACGGCACCACGGCGGTGACGCTGGCCGCCGAGGCGCGCTTGAGCGCGTCGATCAGCACCAGCAACTCCATGAAGTTCTCGGCGGTCGGCGCACAGGTGGACTGGATGACGAAGATGTCCTGCTTGCGGACGTTTTCCTCGATCTCGACCTGCACTTCGCCATCGGAGAAGCGGCCGACCAGCGCCTTGCCCAGGCGAACGCCCAGCTCACGGCACACCGCCTGCGCCAGCGGGCGGTTGGCGTTGCCAGAAAACACCAGCATTCCGTCGGAATTCACGCTCATCACTCCGCTACCCGCGACGGCATCCAATGGCTGGGGCGGCAGGATTCGAACCTGCGAATGCCGGGATCAAAACCCGGTGCCTTACCACTTGGCGACGCCCCAACATGATCGTTACACCGACTGGTCCGCCGCCAGCGCACGCAGCCGTGCGTGCAGGGGCGACTCGTTCACGCCGCTGGCGCGCCATGTCGTCCATGTCGGCGCCAGCGCCTCGCGGGCCGCTTCGAGCGCGTCGATGCGCTCGAATGCCACGAAACATCCGCTGCCGCTGCCCGTCAGCCGCGCCCGGCCAAAACGCGACAGCGCCGTCAGGGCCGCATCGACCCGCGGCGCGCGGCGGCGCAGCACGGGCTCGAAAGCATTGCCGAAGTCGCTGTCGACGACAAAGTCCGCTATTTTCAGGGGCGCGGCATTCCTTGTCAATTCAGCCGCTTGGAATATCTCGCCGGTGGCGACGTGGACGCCGGGATCGAGCAGCAGGTAATGCCGCGGCGGCAGCGCCAGCGGGGTGAGCCATTCGCCCAGCCCTTCGGCGAAGGCGCTGCGCCCCCGCACGAACAGCGGCACGTCGGCACCCAGCCCGAGGCCGATGGCGGCCAGCGCATCGATGTCGAGCCCGGTGCGCCACAGATGATTGAGCGCCACCAGCGTGCTGGCGGCATCGGAACTGCCGCCGCCGAACCCGGCCCCGGCGGGGATGCGCTTGTCGATGGCGATGTCCGCGCCGAGCCGGCAGCCGGTCGCCCGTTGCAGCGCCTGCGCGGCGCGCACGGCGAGATCCTGCGCGGGCGGCAGATCGGCCAGTCCGACATGGCGCTGGATGACGCCGTCCGGGCGCACCCGCAGGGCGAGTTCGTCGCCCCGGTCGAGCAACTGGAACACCGTTTGCAGCAGGTGATAGCCGTCCTCACGACGACCGACGATGCGCAGAAACAGGTTCAGCTTGGCCGGTGCCGGCCAGCGGCTCCAGCCCTCGCCAACGGGCAGGTTCACGGCGAGGCGTTCCAGCTTTCCACCACCAGTCGCACACGCTGCTCGCCGCGCTGGGCAAACACGCGGCGCGGCAATGGCGGCGTCTGTCGCGCATGCCAGTCGCGGTATTCGATGGTCCAGCCAGCCTGGATGATGCGTGCCGGCAGACCGCTGGCGGCGTATTCGATCCGTGCCGGGCCGTCGCCACGGGCACCGCGCGCCCAGGCGGCGAGATCGGCCAGCGGCAGCGACCAGCCGATGGTCTCCTCCAGCAACCGGGCGGCATCGCTGCCGTGGCGCGGGCCGTCGTCCAGTCCTTCCAGCACGGCGTGACCGGGGCGGGCGATCAATCGCCAGGCGCGGCGGCTGACCGGGGCGCGAAACTCGAAACGGGTCTGCGTCGGGCTCACTTCCCAGTCGAGTTGACCGCTGCCGCTGTCCTCGCCGTCGGACACCGCCAGCCGGCCATGCAGGGACCAGTCCAGTTGTGCGGCGATCCACGCCTCGCGCTCGCGCTGCGCGCGCTCGTGCTCGGCGGCGTCGAGGCGCGGCGGCGCGCGCCCGGCGCAGGCGGCGAGAGCCAGCGCCAGCGCGACCAGCAGCAGGCGCGGCAGGACGCGACTCATGGCAGATAGCGTTCGATGGTCGACTTCAGGGCGCGGTTGTCGGCGTCCAGTTCCTCGCCCAGACGCCAGATGCTGCGCGCCTCGTCGGTCTCACCCAATCGCCACAGGACTTCGCCCAGGTGGGCGGCGATCTCGGCGTCGCGTTGCAGTTCGAAGGCGCGCCGCAGATGCGTCAGCGCCTCCTGCGTCTGGCCCTGGCGGAACAGCACCCAGCCCATCGAATCGAGGATGGCGGCGTTGTCCGGGCGCTGCGCCAGCGCCTGTTCGATCAGCTCGCGCGCCTCGTCCAGTTGGTCGGTGCGGTCGGCCAGGGTGTAGCCAAGCGCGTTCATCACGTCGGCGTTGTCGGGGTCGAGTTCGAGCAGACGGCGCAGGGTGGCAATGGCCTCGTCGACACGATCCAGCCGCTCCAGGCCAAGCGCGCGACCGTACAGCAGGTCGGGATCGTCCTCGAAGGTCGACAGGCCGCGGTCGTAGGCGGCCAGCGCGTCCTCGTGGCGGTGGCTGCGGATCAGCAGTTCGGCTTCCAGCAGATGGGCGCCGACCAGGGATTCGCCATGCTCGCCGCCACTGCCCTGATAGGCGTGCAGGCTGGCCAGCGCGGCATCGAGATCGCCGCCACGCTCCAGCGCCACGGCGCGACGCAACTGCGCCTGGCCGCGCAGGCCATCGTCGATGTCGTCGCGATCAATCAGTCGCTGGTACCAGTCGCGGGCGTCCGTGAACGCTTCGCGCAGTTCCGCCAACTGGCCCAGCAGCATCAGCCGCTCCGGCGAACGCGGCTGCGCTTCCTCGCCCAGCACTTCGGCGTACAGCGCGGCCAGTGCGGCGCTGTCCTCGGCACGGGCCAGGTAGGCGGCGCGCGCGGCCAGTGTGGCGTCTTCCTGCTCGCCCTGCGCCAGCGCCTGCGCGGCGTCGGCCGGGCGGCCCAGTTCGTTGAGCATCGCCGCCGCGCCCAGGCGCATGCCGGTGTCCAGGTCGGGCAAGGCCAGCGCGCGCTGGATGGCGGCCAGCGCGGCCTCCTCCTCACCGCGTCGATGCGCAATCTCGGCCCGCCACAGCCACGGCTGCGGGCGCATCGGATGGCGTTCGGCGAGACGCTCGGCGAGGGTCGCGGCGGCTGCGTCCTGGTCCAGCGCCTGGGCCAGTCCGCCGAAGCCCATGGTGGCGTCGATCCCCGGCGGGATGGCATCGGCCGCGATCAGGCGCTCCAGCGCCGCGCCAGCCGCCGCGCCGGCGCGCTCGCCGGCGAGGGCCTGCAGGGCGAGCTTCCAGTTGTCCTCGCCCTCGGCCTTGAGCAGGGCCGTCAACTCGCGCGTGGCGAGATCGACATCGCCGCGCCGCAGCGCCAGCACCGCCGCCATCTGCCGCACCGCCAGCGCATCGGGTGCCAGCGTGGTCCAGCGCGCCAGCGCGCGTTCGGCCAGGTCGGCGTCCTTGGCCAGCAGCGCGACCCGCGCGGCGCGCTCGGACAGTGCCACCGCCTCGCTGTTCTCGGCGGCGGCCACATAGGCCCGCGCCGCCTCGGCGTAGCGTCCCTCCTGCAGGGCGAACTCGCCGGACAGCAGCGCCAGCAGATCATCGTCTGCCGCCGCCGGACGCGGACTGGCGAGCAGGTACACTATGCACACGCCCAGCAACAGCAATCGAAGCATTCGGAACTCTCCGGAATTGACGCGGCCACCCCGGTGGGAGACCGCACGAGGACCGCTTCGGTTTCCCCAGCGACCGCCACACAGAATACCGGATGCCCCTGCTCGCCCTCGGAATCAACCACCAGACCGCCCCGGTTGCCCTGCGCGAACGCCTGGCCTTCGCCAGCGACGCGCTGCCCGGCGCGTTGGGCGGTCTGCTGGAGCAGCCCGGCGTGCACGAGGCGGTGCTGCTGTCGACCTGCAACCGCACCGAGATCTACTGTTCGGTGGACAGCGGTGCCGAGCGCGCCCCCGCCGACTGGCTGGCGCGCCACCACGCGGTGCCGGCCGAGCAGGTCGAACCCTACCTTTACAGCCACCTCGACGATGGTGCCGTGCGGCATCTGTTCCGCGTCGCCACCGGGCTTGATTCGCTGATCCTCGGCGAGCCGCAGATCCTCGGCCAGGTCAAGGATGCCTACCAGGCCGCACGCGAGGCCAAGGCGCTGAAGGCACCGCTGGACCGGCTGTTCCAGAACAGCTTCTCGGTGGCCAAGCGGGTGCGCACCGATACCCGCATCGGTGCCCATCCGGTGTCGGTGGCATTCGCCGCGATCAAGCTGGCGCAGCAGGCTTTCGTCGAACTCGATCGCGCCAGCGTGCTGCTGATCGGTGCCGGCGACACCATCGAACTGGCCGGCCGCCATCTTGCCGACCACTGCGTGCGCCGGCTGCTGGTCGCCAACCGCACGCTGGCCCACGCGCAGACGCTGGCGACGCGCTTCGGCGGCTATGCACTGCCGCTGGACGACCTGCGCCGACACCTCGGCGAGGCCGACATCGTCATTTCCGCCACCGCCAGCCGCACGCCGGTGGTCAGCGCCGACGACCTCAAGCAGGCACTGCGTGCGCGTCGGCAGCGACCGATGTTCCTGCTCGACCTCGCCGTGCCGCGCGATATCGACCCGGCGGCGGCGGCGCTGGAGAACGTCTATCTCTACACCGTCGACGACCTCGACCGCAGCATCGAGGACAACCGCCGCTCGCGCCGCGAAGCCGCCGAGCAGGCGGAAACCATCATCGATCTGCAGGTCGACCATTTCCTCGCCTGGTGGCGCGCCAGCGAGCGCATCGATTCCCTGCGCGGCCTGCGCCAGCGCGGCGAGCGCGAGCGCGAGGCGGTGCTGGCCCGCGCCCGCGCCCTGCTGGGGCAGGGACGCAGCCCGGAACAGGCGCTGGAATACCTCGCCCACACCCTGACCAACAAGCTGCTGCACGCGCCCAGCGCCAACCTGCGCGCCGCCGCCCTGCGCGGCGACACCGAGTTGCTGCGCGCCGCCGAGCGCCTGTTCGACACCCCCGCCAACGCCGTTGCCAAGGCCAGCGCCGACGATGAGCCTCAGCCCCAGCATCCGCCGCAGGCTTGAAGCCCTGGCCGAACGCCACGAGGAAGTCGGCCGGCTGCTGGCGGAACCGGGCAGCGCCGCCGACAGCCGCCGCTTCCGCGACCTGTCGCGCGAGTTCTCCCGCCTCGCCCCGGTCAGCGACCAACTGGCCGCCTATGACCGCGCGCGCAGCGACCTCGACGGCGCGCTGGCGATGCGCGAGGACCCGGATCTGGCCGAACTGGCCGAGGACGAAATCATCGCCCAGCGCCAGCGCCTGGAGGAACTCGGCCAGTCGCTGGCGCTGCTGCTGATCCCCACCGACCTCGCCGACGAAGCCAACCTGTTTCTGGAAATCCGCGCCGGAGCCGGCGGCGACGAGGCGGCGATCTTCGCCGGCGACCTGTTCCGCATGTACGTCCGCTACGCCGAGCGGCGGCGCTGGAAGGTCGAAATCGTCTCCGCCCACGAGGGCGAGCACGGCGGCTACAAGGAGATCATCGCCCGCATCGAGGGTGCCGGTGCCTATGCACGGCTGAAGTTCGAGTCCGGTGGCCATCGCGTGCAGCGCGTCCCGGCCACCGAGTCGCAGGGCCGCATCCACACCTCGGCCGCCACCGTCGCCATCCTGCCCGAACTGGACGAGGTGGAAGACATCGACATTCCGTCCAGCGACCTGCGCGTCGACACCTTCCGCGCCTCCGGGGCCGGCGGCCAGCACGTCAACAAGACCGACTCGGCGATCCGCATCACCCACCTGCCCAGCGGCATCGTCGTCGAGTGCCAGGACGAGCGCAGCCAGCACAAGAACCGCGCCCGCGCCCTGTCGCTGCTGAAGGCGCGCCTGCTCGACGAGGAGCGCAGCCGGCAGAACGCCGCGCAGGCGCAGTCGCGTCGCCTGCAGGTCGGCTCCGGCGACCGCAGCCAGCGCATCCGCACCTACAACTTCCCGCAGGGCCGGATCACCGACCACCGCGTCGAGGGACTCACCCTGTATCGCCTGCCGGAGATCATCGAGGGCGACCTCGACGAACTGATCGACCGCCTGACCCGCGAGCACCAGGCCGAGCAGCTCGCCGCGCTGGGTGCGTGAGCGCCGCCATCCCGCCGGCCGGCGGCGGGCGCTACACTTGCCCGCTCACTTCTTCGGGACGGATCGCATCATGGGTTTCCTGCACGGCAAGCGCGCGCTCATCGTCGGCATCGCCAGCCAGCGTTCCATCGCCAGCGGCATCGCCGAGGCGATGCATCGCGAAGGCGCGGAACTGGCCTTCACCTATCAGAACGAGAAACTGAAATCGCGCGTCGAGGATGCCGCCGCTGCCTGCGGCTCGGACATCGCGCTGCCGCTGGATGTCGCCGACGATGCGCAGATCGAGGCGCTGTTCCAGTCGCTGGCCCAGCGCTGGGACGGCTTCGACATCCTCGTGCATTCGGTCGGCTACGCGCCGCGCGAGGCCATCGAGGGCGAGTTCCTCGACGGCTTGACCCGGCAGAACTTCGCCATCGCCCACGACATTTCCGCCTACAGCCTGGCGGCACTGGCGAAGGCGGCGCGGCCGCTGATGAAGGGCCGCCACGGTTCCATCCTCACGCTGAGCTATCTCGGTGCCGAGCGGGCACTGGCCAACTACAACGTGATGGGCCTGGCCAAGGCCAGTCTGGAAGCCTGCGTGCGCTATCTGGCGCTGAACCTGGGTCCGGAAGGCACCCGCGTCAACGCCATCTCCGCCGGGCCGATCAAGACCCTGGCCGCCGCCGGCATCGCCAACTTCCGCAAGATGCTCGGCCACGTCGACAGCTACGCGCCGCTGCGCCGCAGCGTGACCATCGAGGATGTCGGCAACGTTGCCGCCTTCCTGTGTTCGGACCTGGCCGCCGGCATCACCGGCGAGATCACCCATGTCGATGCCGGCTACAACATCCTCGGCATGACCGGCATCGAGTGAGTCCCGACGCGCCGACCTTCGCGGTCGGCGCTGGCCTGCTGGCCGCGACGGGCCGGATCAGCCGCGGTAGTTCTCGCCCAGCGGCAATAGCTTGCGCCAGCGCGAGCGCGGCTCCGGCCAGTCGCCGCTGAAATAGGCGTGCTGCGGATCATTGGCGCGCAGCACGCGGGCGGCGTCCTCGGCCAGTTCGTCCTGCCCCAGGCGACGATACCCTTCCGCCATCACCGCCAGCGCATCGTTCTGATAGGCCGACTGCGGATAGTGTTCGATGATGTACTGGCCGCGCTTGGCCGCGCCCAGCCAGGCACCGCGCCGCAGGTAGTACTTGGCGACGTTGACCTCGTGGCGCGCCATCTGGTTGCGCAGGTAGACCATGCGCAGGCGCGCGTCGGCGGCGTAGCGGCTGTTGGGATAGCGGCGGATCAGCTCGGCAAAATCGTTGAAACTCTGCTGCGCCGAGCCCATGTCGCGCTGGGTGCGGTCGATCCGCGCGACGCGGTCGAGCACCAGGTTGCCGGCGTCGAAGTTGACCACCGCGCGCAGGTAATAGGCGTAGTCGATATGCGGATGCGCCGGATAGGTCTTGATGAAACGGTTGATGGTGGACTGCGCTTCCTCGGTCTTGTTCTGCTTGAACTGCGCGTAGGCCAGTTCGAGTTGCGCCTGCTCGGTGTAGGCACCAAACGGGAAGCGCGCGATCAGACGGCGGAAGTAACGCTCCGCGCGGGCAACGTTGCCGCTGCGCAGCGAGCTTTTGCCGGACTCGTACATCTGCTCCACCGGCAGGGTCTCGATCGGGTCTTCCTTCTGGAAGAAGCGGCCGCAGCCCGCCACGGACAGCGTCAGGACGAGCAGCGCAAGCAGGCGCAGGAAGCCGGAATGTCGGATCATGGGATACCGGTGGGAGGAAGGGGACGCCGCGCGGGCAAGCCCCGAATGATAACGGATGCCGCCGCCGGCCTCCATTAAGCACTGTGGCCATGAACGGACTCGAAACATCTCCAGCCGACGACGACGAACACGACGAACACGACGAGCCGACGCCCATCGTGCGCGAGGCGCGCGCCGACGACACCCATGCCGGCCTGCGCGCCGACCTGGTCGCGGCACAACTGTTCCCGGAATTCTCCCGCTCGCGGCTGAGCGAATGGATCAAGGATGGCCGCCTGACCTTCGACGGCCGTGCGCTGCGCCCGCGTGCCGCCCTGCGCGGCAACGAGCGCCTGCACCTGGAAGCGACGCCGGAAGCCGCCGTGCGGCTGACGCCGCAGCCGATCGCGCTGTCGATCCTGCTCGCCGACCCGGCCTTCTACATTGTCGACAAACCGGCCGGTCTGGTGGTGCATCCGGGCGCGGGAAACCCCGACGGCACCCTGGTCAACGCCCTGCTGCATCACGACGCCGCGCTGACGGCGCTGCCGCGCGCCGGCATCGTCCATCGGCTGGACAAGGACACATCCGGCTGCCTGCTGGTGGCGCGCACCCTGCCGGCGCACGCCGCCCTGGTCGCCCTGCTCGCCGAACGGGCGATCCATCGCCAGTACGAGGCCATCGTGCAGGGCGAGCCGGTGGCCGGGGCCTGCATCGATGCGCCGATCGGTCGCCATCCCACGGATCGCCTGCGCATGGCCGTGGTCGAGGGTGGCCGGCCGGCGTGCAGCCATTTCCGTCTGCGCGAACGCTATCGCGGTTTCACCCGCGTCGAGGTGACGCTGGAAACCGGCCGCACGCATCAGATTCGCGTCCACATGGCGCACCAGCGCCTGCCGCTGCTCGGCGATCCGCTGTACGGCCACGGCCTGCGCCTGCCGCGCGGTGTCAGTGCGGCGCTGGCGGAGGGCTTGCGCAGCTTCCGTCGGCAGGCTCTGCATGCCGAGCAACTGGCGTTCGAGCATCCCTTCAGCGGCGCGCCGGTGATGGCCCAGGCACCGCGCCCGGCCGACCTGGAGGACTTGATCGCCCTGCTGCGCAACGAGGCGGCACCGTGAACAGGGTCGCCGGCTTCCTGCCTGCCGACTGGCCGGCACCGCCCGGCGTCCACGCCGGCACCACGCTGCGCGACGGACCCGGCGTTTCACTGCCGCCGTTCGAGCGCTTCAACCTCGGCGCGCACTGCGGTGACGACCCGGCCGCCGTCGCCGCCAACCGTCAGCGGCTCGAACCCATGCTGGACCTGCCCGCCGCGCCGTGCTGGCTGCGCCAGGTTCATGGCATCGAAGTGCATCGTTTCGAGCAGCCGTCCGATGAGCCGCCGCAGGCCGACGCCAGCGTCACCGACCGGCGCGGCCTGCCGCTGGCCATCCTCAGCGCCGATTGCCTGCCGGCACTGTTCTGCAATCGCCGCGGCGACGAGATCGGTGCCGCCCATGCCGGGTGGCGAGGTCTGGTCGCCGGCGTGCTGGAAGCCACGGTGCGGGCGATGCGCAGTGCGCCGGAGGACTTGCTCGTCTGGCTTGGCCCGGCCGCCGGCGCGCAGCGTTACGAGATCGGCGAAGAAGTCCGCACCGCTTGCCTCGACGCCGATCCGCAGGCGACAGGCTGTTTCCTGCCGACGCGGCCGGGACACTGGCGGATGGACCTGTACGCGCTGGCCCATCGCCGCCTCGCTGCCGCCGGCGTGACAGCCGTGTACGGCGGCGGGCTGTGCACGCTGTCCGATCCGCTCCACTTTTTCTCGTACCGCCGCGACGGACGCGGCGGGCGGATGGCCAGTCTGATCTGGCTGCGATAGACCTGTCAGCGACGCGCCTTGCGCGAGTTCGGCTTCTTGGTCAGGATCGGATCGGTGCTGCTGGCGAAGTGCAGCGACGGCGGCGGCCGCTGCGATTTGACCACATCGTTGGCGCGCGCCCCGCCGCCGCCAACCATGCGCGACACCGAGAAGCGATCCTGCACCGATGTCACCTCGACCGCGCCGATCTCGGTGTCCATCGTGCCGAGAGAAATGCCGGTATCCGGGTCGATCAGCGCCTCGCCGCGACGCAGCAGGGTCAGCCGATCACCGACCGCCACCTGGCCGGCACCCAAGTTCAGGATCACGTTGCTGCCCTCGGCCTTGACCACGCTGCCGGTAACCGGGCGCGAGCCGATCTGCTGCACCAACTCATAGACGCCCTCGTTGATCGCAGCGATCACCGCTTGGCCGATCGGGGTCTGCGCATACTGGCCGACGAAGCCGCCCAGTGCGCCGCTGCTGCCGAAGCCGCCACCACCGAAGGACAGCCCGGATTCGGTCAACTGGCGGTCGATCTGACGTGTGAACATGACCTCGCTGGTGGTCGCGTCGATCAGCCGGAAGTTCAGCCCGATCAGCGATTTGCGGCTGCCCACGCTGACCCCGCCAAGAAGGCCGCCGAACTTGCTGTTGCGTGCCAGCGCGCCGACGTTGACGTTCTGCCCGGAAATGCCCGGCTCATAGGAGGTGATGACCACTTCGACCAGGTACTCCGCGCCCAGCACCTGTCCGGTCCGCGCTGCCGACGGTTGCGCCACCCGGCCGCTGGCACCGAAATCCTGCTCCTGCAGCACATTGCCGATGGCCTGGCGCTCGACCAGGCGGAAGCGTCCGGTGCGATTCATCACGTCGGTGACCATCGCCTCGATGCCGTTCACCGGCACGGTCTGGAAGGCGAACGAGATGTCACCCGAATAGCCCTGGTTGTTGCTCGAACTGTACGAGGCCATGGTGGAGGTGTTGTCCACCTTGCTGACCGCGACCCGCGCCCGGCTGCCGGAGAAGTCCGACCACTTCAGGTTGACCAGGTGCTCGGTATGCACCGGTTGCAGATTCTCCGGCAGGGGAATCTCGCCCTGCGGAGTGACGGCGTAGGCTACGAATTCGGCCGCCTGGGCGGACAACGTCAGCACCGGCAAGGACAAGAAGAAGGCGGAGAGCGAAACGGCTAATAGCGAGCGGACACGGGTCATGGCGGTTCCTTGGCGCGAACTTGGGTGAAACGGGCAGCCGATCATAGTCGCCCTGCCCGGGGTGTTCCACCGCCCGATTCTACGCCTGGCCTGTCTAGCGGATGCGAAGAACCGCCGACCACCAGCGCTTGAACCCGGCGCGGACGGCCGCATCTTGGCGCAAGACAGCCGCTTCGCGCGGCCCCCCATTCGAGAGGTACACATCATGCGCATGGACAAGTTCACCTCGCGCTTCCAGCAGGCCCTGGCGGATGCGCAGAGCCTCGCCGTCGGCCGCGACCACAACCTGATCGAGCCGGCCCACCTGCTGACCGCCCTGCTCGACCAGCAGGGCGGCTCCACCCGTCCGCTGCTGAGCCAGGCCGGCGTCAATGTCGCCGCCTTGCGGCAGCGGCTGGGCGAGGCGCTGGATGCGCTGCCGCAGACGCGCGGGCAGGAGGGCAGCATCGGCGTCGGCAACGATCTCGGCCGTCTGCTCAACCTCAGCGACAAAATGGCCCAGCAGCGCGGCGACCAGTTCATCGCCAGCGAACTGTTCGTGCTGGCCTGCCTGGACGACAAGGGTGCCGCCGGCCAGGCGCTGAAGGCGGCCGGTGCCGACAAGGCGCGGCTGGAGCAGGCCATCGACGCCCTGCGCGGCGGCGACAAGGTCAGCGATGCCAATGCCGAGGAAGCCCGCCAGGCGCTGGAGAAGTTCACCATCGACCTGACCGCGCGCGCCGAGAGCGGCAAGCTCGACCCGGTGATCGGCCGCGACGAGGAGATCCGTCGCACCATCCAGGTGCTGCAGCGGCGGACCAAGAACAACCCGGTACTGATCGGCGAGCCGGGCGTCGGCAAGACCGCCATCGTCGAAGGATTGGCGCAGCGCATCATCCACGACGAGGTTCCGGAAGGGCTGCGCGGCAAGCGCGTGCTCAGCCTGGACATGGGCGCGCTGATCGCCGGGGCCAAGTTCCGCGGCGAGTTCGAGGAGCGCCTCAAGGGCGTGCTCAACGACCTCGCCAAACAGGAAGGCAACGTCATCCTGTTCATCGACGAGTTGCACACCATGGTCGGTGCCGGCAAGGCCGAGGGTTCGATGGACGCCGGCAACATGCTCAAGCCGGCCCTGGCACGCGGCGAACTGCACTGCATCGGTGCCACCACGCTGGATGAATATCGCAAGTACGTGGAGAAGGACGCCGCGCTCGAGCGCCGCTTCCAGAAGGTGTTCGTCGGCGAGCCCAGTGTCGAGGACACCATCGCCATCCTGCGCGGCCTGAAGGAGCGCTACGCCGTGCACCACGGTGTCGAGATCACCGACCCGGCCATCGTCGCCGCCGCCACGCTGTCGCACCGCTACATCGCCGACCGCCAGTTGCCGGACAAGGCCATCGACCTGATGGACGAGGCGGCCAGCCGCATTCGCATGGAAATCGACTCCAAGCCGGAGGAGATGGATCGCAAGGAGCGCCGGCTGATCCAGCTCAAGATCCAGCGCGAGGCGCTGAAAAAGGAGAAGGACGTCGAGTCGAAGCAGCGCCTGGCCGACCTCGAGTCCGAGATCGCCGTGCTGGAACGCGAGTACAACGACCTGGAGGAAATCTGGAAGGCGGAAAAGGCCGCCGTGACCGGGGCGACGAAGATCAAGGAGCAGATCGAGCAACTGAAGATCGAACTCGACGCCGCCCATCGGCGGCAGGATCTGCAACGCGCATCGGAAATCCAGTACGGCCGCTTGCCGACCCTGGAGAAGCAACTCGCCGCCGCCCAGGAGGCCGAACAGAGCGGCTTCAAGCTGCTGCAACAGCGCGTCACCGCGGAGGAAATCGCCCAGGTGGTCAGCCGCTGGACCGGCATTCCGGTCAGCAGGATGCTGGAAGGCGAGCGCGACAAGCTGCTGCGCATGGAGGAGGCGCTGCACCGCCGGGTGGTCGGTCAGGACGAAGCTGTGACCGTCGTGTCCGACGCCATCCGCCGTGCCCGTGCCGGACTGTCCGATCCCAACCGCCCCATTGGCAGCTTCCTCTTCCTCGGCCCCACCGGCGTCGGCAAGACCGAGCTGTGCAAGGCACTGGCCGGATTCCTGTTCGACACCGACGACGCCATGGTGCGCATCGACATGAGCGAGTTCATGGAAAAGCATTCCGTGAGCCGCCTGATCGGCGCGCCGCCGGGCTATGTCGGCTATGACGAAGGCGGCTACCTGACCGAGGCGGTGCGCCGTCGCCCGTACAGTGTCATTCTGCTCGACGAGGTCGAAAAGGCGCATCCGGACGTGTTCAACGTCCTGCTTCAGGTGCTCGACGACGGCCGCCTCACCGATGGCCAGGGCCGCACCGTGGACTTCCGCAACACGGTCATCGTGATGACCTCCAACCTGGGCTCGCAGATGATCCAGGAGATGTCCGCCGATGACAGCGCCGAAGCCTACGTGCAGATCAAGGCCGCCGTGATGGGGGCCGTGCAGGCGCACTTCCGCCCGGAGTTCATCAACCGGCTGGACGAGATCGTCGTCTTCCATCCGCTGGGCAAGGCACACATCCGCGAAATCGCCCGCTTCCAGACCGAACACCTCGCCAAACGCCTGGTCGAACGGCAGATCAGCCTGGACATCGACGACTCCGCCCTGGTGCTGCTCGGCAACGTCGGTTTCGACCCGGTCTACGGTGCCCGCCCGCTCAAGCGCGCCATCCAGCAGCAACTGGAAAACCCGCTGGCGCAGAAAATCCTCGCCGGCGAATTCGGCAGCGGCGATACGGTGAAAGTGGAAGCCAAGGCCGGCGCGCTGAGTTTCAGCAAGTCCTGAAGGCTCGCGAGCGCCCCCAAGCCCGTGCGCGCGCATGCGCACGGGCGTTCGCCGGCTCCCGACGGCACTGATCGAGCGCCTCGCTCATTCCCGGGCGGTCTCAACTCTGAAACGCAACACCCCAACGGAGCGTAGTGGACCAGGTGACGTAGCCTGCGCTCCTCTACCTGCAAGT
>JBAYTD010000078.1:0-13929 GCA_041675805.1 Lysobacteraceae bacterium | reverse complement strand
GGCCGGACTGCGTTTCCCACACCTGCCCGTTGGCCAGCCTGAGCTTCTGCCCGGCAGCGCTGCGCCAGCCTTCGAAACGGCCGACGATGTGGCTGCGGATGACTTCCTCCGGACCGGTCGCCGCCGGGAAGCCACGGCGGTCGGCGTCCACGCCCTGGGCCATCGGTGGCGTCACCGCCACTGCCGCGCCCGGTGCCACCGAGCGATCACGCAACCAGGCGTTCAGCGCCGCCAGTTCCTCCGCGCTGAGCTTGTCCAGACCGGCCGCCTTGAACTCGCGCTCGCTCATCCGCTCCTCCAGTGACGAGAAGTCCTTTGCCTGCGCGACGGACATCAGGAGAAGGCAGCACAACAGGGCGATCTGACGCATGGAAGGCTCACGGTTGAAGCGGTCGGGACGGGGATTGTACGGAATGGCCGGCGACCGCGCCGCTGGTCGCACGTCCGTTTCCGCCGATCAGAAGGGTTATCCGCAATTCACGCCATCGGGGAAGGCTCCGGTAAACTCGCTGCGATGACATCGGTCGGCCGGCAGTGCCCGGTCGCCGGTCGTCCATTCCCGAACATGCTGGAGCTACTGCATTGCGCCGACTCCTCCTCACCGCGCTGCCCCTCGGACTTTGCAGCTTCGGCATCACGGCCCAGGCCGATCCGACGCTGGAGATCGTCAGCGGCAGCAGTTCCGTTTCCGTGCGCAAGTCGATTCCGCTGACCACCGCGCACTACGACCTCGCCACCCGCGCCCTGGTCGCCACCACCCGCTCGGGCAACTTCATCTGCGGCGGTGTCGCACCGACCGGCAACCAGCCGCGACTGCTGCTCGACGCCACCGCCTACCGCGTGCAGACGACCTCGCTTCCCAGCGGCCTGCAGGCACCGATCCAGTACAGCCCCGGCAGCACAACCTTTGCGCTGAGCCTGTTCGGCACCCTGACCGGCGCGGAATGCCTGTCCAGCCACTCGATGGGCAACCTGCGCCTGCAATTCGATGCGCAACTGCCCTCGCCCAACCAGCTCCCCTCGCTGCCGGTGGCCGAACAGGTCTATTTCGACCTGCCGACCAAGTCGTTCGAAATCCGCGTCGCCGAGCCGACGCTGTGCGAAAGCTTCGTCAACCAGAGCGCCTCCTCGGGCCTGGCGATCAAGCTGGTCGATGCCAATTTCCCGGTCTACAGCGGTACCAACGCCAAGGTCCTGCCCGGTTTTGCCGGCGTCGACTACACGCTCAGCGGCGTGCAACTGCTGGCCAAGGCGCAGACCGCCGCCGGTCTGCCGCGCGTGCAATGCAGCACGCCAGGTGCCTACCGCAGCCTGCCGACCACCGGCGGCGAACCGCCGGAGCCATCCGGAAACGCCATCTTCGCGGACGGTTTCGAACCCGAAGGCGGTTCCACGCCGCCTCCCGGAAGCGGTGCCAACCTCGTCGTCGCGCTGGAAGAAATCGGTGTCCAGCCGCAGGCGAACAGGAACCTGTGGTCCAGCCAGGCAATTGCCGGCAGCACGCTGCAGTACCGGCTGCGGGTGGAAAACCCGAGCGAATTCAATGCCAACCAGGTGCGCCTGCGCGAGTACGTGACGGGTGACTCCGCGATCATCCGCAGCGGCCACAGTGCGCCCGCCGCGGTAGTGCTGGAGAGCGTCGCCTGCAGCCGCATCGGCAGCCCCGATCCCTGCCCCGCCAACGCCGTCTTCGGTGGCGGCCAGTTGCTTTCGCTCAACACCTCCATCCCGGCCGGCCAGGGCTTTGTCTTCACCCTCAAGCGCCTCATCGACGCCGAGGCAGTGGCCGGCCAGCGCAGCCACCTGGGCTACTCCGCCTTCGTCGACCCCGCAGTCAGCCCCGAGGCCGACCTCAGCAACAACCACGCCTGGGTGGAGGTGGCGCTGATCGACAACCAGGCCCCGATCATCGCGCAGCCGGCGCACCAGAGCCTGGCCGAGATCAGCCTCGCCGACCACGCCGACGCGGAGGCGCTGGAGGTCGCGTTCACCATCAACGAGAACGACGCCGGCGACACGCTCGGCGCGGTGACCATCGGCAGCAACGAACCGGCGCTGTTCGCGCAGGGCGAGTTGGCCGTATCCTGCGACGCGCCGTCGACGCCCGGCCCGTTCAGCCACGACTGCGTGGCGCGGATCAAGCCCGGTCCGCACGCCAACGGCCTGGCGCGGGTAACCCTGAACGCCGTCGATTCCGCCGGCTCCCCGGCGATCGCGCGCACCTTCGATGTCAACGTCACGGCGGTCAATGATCCGCCGGAGTTCGACTTCTCCGAGGCAGTCGCCCTCGCCGATCCGGCAGCGAGCGGCCCGCATGGCGAGATCGCCGTGCAGATCGGCAGCAGCAAGTGCACCACCAGTGTGTGTGAAGTGTTCGAGGCCGGCGTGCTGACCGATATCTGGCCCGGCCCGGCACAGGCCATCGACGAGCGCGAAGACCAGCTTGCTGCGGTGCAACTGGTCGAGGATGCCCAGGGTCGCTGGCGTCTGCCGGCCGGTGCCTGCGGTCCGGACGGAGCCGGCTATTTCCAGCTCAACCGTATGCCGGAGATCAACACCAGCAATTACAATCTGTATGCAGTCCTGTCCCCCGATGCGCTGCAATCGCCCAACGGCTACGTGGACTGCACGATCACCGTCGTCGATGACCACAACCCGCCGGCCTCGGCCACCAAGGTTCTGCGCATCCGCCACTTCACGCCCAACCAGGCACCGCAGATCGGCGACATCAACGATCCGCAGGCCATCGACGAGATCAGCGCGGCGTCGCATGCGACGGCCGACCCCATCGTCGTCGGGATCGACATCACCGACGGCGACGGCGACACGGTATCCGCTGCCGACGTCGTCGCCGGCAGCGCCAACCCGACGCTGTTCCCGACCGGCAGCATCGTGACGGACTCCTGTTCCGGCACCGGCGGCAACTACACCTGCACGCTTCATCTCAAGCCCACCGCGCACCAGAACGGCTCCGCCGTCATCACCGTCAACGCCACCGATTCCGCCGGGTCGGCAGCGGACCCCAAGACCTTCACGGTGACGGTGAACCCGATCAATGACGCGCCGGAATTCACCATCAACGTGGAGAACGCCGAACTGCTCGTCACTGAAGGGTCGGGCGACTGCAAGGGCCCGCTGTGCTATGGCATCGCCGAAGACTTCCTGACCGACCTGCGCGCCGGCCCGCCGGCCGCCACCGACGAGAACCGGGATCCGCTCGATGGCGGACAGGTCGTCGAACTGAATACGGTTGCCTCCGGCTCCTTCAAGTGGCTGCCCGCAGGCTCCTGCGTCGGCGTCGACGATGTCGATCCCCTGCTCTTCTTCGTCGGCGGCGCGATGCCGCAGATCGACGGGCCGTCATCCGGTCCCGGCCAGTATCGACTGACCGTCCTGCTCAGCAAGCTGCAGCAAGGTGCCGTGGACTGCACCATCCGGGTGGAAGACGACGGTGCCCAGGGCCTGCCGAACGTACATTTCCGCGAGAAGACCCTGCGCATCCGCTATCAGGCCGCAGCAGTGCCCTGACCGAACGATCCACGTCCGTCTCCGACGCCGCGCCCTCAGCGCGGCGTCGTCTTTTGTGGCGGGCCTTCCTTACACTGTGGGCCGTGAAGCGCATCGAACACACCCTGCACACGCTTGACGACTGGCTGGCCTCGCGCGAGGCCGGCGGGCCGGCGGTTGCCGTGCCGATTCTCGACTGGGCGCGCAGCGGCGTCGCCGGGCAGCCGGCGCTGCAGGCGGAACTGGCGCAGACGCTGGCCTTGCTTGATGAGCTCGATGCCGACAGCGATACCCTGACGGCGACCGCGCTGTACACGATTGCCGCCCACGCGACGGCGGATGGCGACGCGCTGGAACTGCCTGCCGGCCTGTCCATCACGGCAACGCAACGCGACCTGGTCGATGGCCAGCGCGAGGCGGAAAAGGTCTGGTCGCTGCATGCCCAGCACGGCGGCAGCGGGGCCGAGGGCCTGCGCCGGCTGCTGCTGGCGATCATCCGCGACGTGCGCGTGGTGCTGATCCTGCTGGCGCGGCAACTGGCGCGCCTGCGCAACGCCGCCGCGCTGCCGGAACAGACCCGGCGCGAACTGGCCCGGCTCACCGCCGACATCCATTCGCCGCTGGCCAACCGGCTCGGCATCTGGCAACTGAAGTGGGAACTGGAGGACCTCGCCTTCCGCTTCTCGCAGCCGGATGTCTACAAGCGCATCGCCAGGCTGCTCGACGAGCGCCGCATCGACCGCGAGCGCTACATCGAGGATTTCAAGGCCCGTCTGCGCGAGGCGCTGGCGGAGGCCGGGGTCGAGGCCGAAGTGGCCGGCCGGCCCAAGCACATCTACAGCATCTGGAAGAAGATGCAGCGCAAGGGCGTGCCGTTCAGCGAGCTGTACGACATCCGCGCGGTGCGGGTGATGGTGCGTGACCTGGCCGATTGCTACACCGCGCTGGGCGTCGTCCACGGCCTGTGGACGCCGATTGCCGAGGAGTTCGACGACTACATCGCCCAGCCCAAGGGCAATCACTACCAGTCCCTGCACACTGCCGTGATCGGTGCTGAGGGCAAGACGGTGGAGGTGCAGATCCGCACCTGGGACATGCACGCCCACGCGGAACTGGGCGTGGCGGCGCACTGGCGCTACAAGGAGGGCGGCAGCGGCGACGCCGGCTTCGAACGCAAGATCGCCTGGATGCGGCAACTGCTGGAGGGCCGCGAGGGCGAGGAGGACGCTTCCGTCGCCGCCGGCCTCGACACCGCGCTGATCGAGGATCGTATCTACCTGCTCACCCCGCGCGGCGAGGTGATCGACCTGCCGCGCGGCGGCACCGTGCTGGACTTCGCCTACCACGTGCATACCGAAGTCGGCCATCGCTGTCGCGGGGCCAAGGTCAACGGACGCATCGTGCCGCTGAGCCACCAGCCGCGCAGTGGCGATCGGGTCGAGATCCTGACCGCCAAGACCGGCGAGCCGCGCCGCGACTGGCTGTTGGCGAACAGCGGCTTCCTCGCCAGTGCGCGCGCCCGCGACAAGGTCCGCGCCTGGTTCCATCGGCTGGATCAGGCGCGCAACCTGGCCGAGGGCAAGGACATGCTGGAGCGCGAGCTCAAGCGCCTCGCCCTGCACCAGATCGACCCGGCGCTGGCCCTGCCGCGACTGCGCCTGCAAAAGCTCGAAGAGCTTTACATCGCCGTCGGTCTGGGCGATATCAGCCCCGGCCAGGTCGCCCGGGCGCTGCACGAGGCCGTCCAGCCGGCCAGCGAGAGCCCGCGCACGCTGCCGTCCAACGTCCTCGCCAAACCGCCACGCCCGGCCGCCGGTTTCACCATCGAGGGCGTCGGCAACCTGCTCACCCAACTGGCGCGCTGCTGCCAGCCGGTGGCCGGCGATGCCATCGTCGGCTATCTCACCCGTGGACGCGGCATCAGCATCCATCGACAGGGCTGCGCGGCGCTGGAACGGCTGGCGGCGACGCACGCCGAGCGCCTGCTGCCGGTGGAATGGGGACGCAGCGGACAGAGCTTCAGCGTCGACGTGCTGGTGCGCGCCTACGACCGCAAATGGCTGCTGAAGGATCTGACCAATGTCATCGGTGCCGGCAATGCGCACATCCTTGGCCTCAACAGCCGCGTCGACCGCAGCGGCATGGCCGAACTGCGCTTCACCCTGAAGGTGAGCGACTTCGACCAGCTCGGCAGCCTGCTGTCGCGGCTGTCGGCGATCCCCGGCGTCGGCGAGGCGCGGCGCGCGCCATGAATCGACGCGGCGCGCTATCCTCCCGGCGGATGGCCGCAAACACCGCCGCCGGCGCAACGGACAACTGATGATCGACATCGCGGGCTACCGCATCCTGCACGTGCTCGGACGCGGTGCCATGGCCACCGTCTACCTTGCCGTGCAGGAATCCGTGCAGCGCGAGATCGCGCTCAAGGTGATGTCGCCGACGCTGATCGGCAACGAGGAGTTCGGCGAGCGCTTCCTGCGCGAGGCGCGCATCGCCGCCAACCTGCGCCACCCGCACATCGTCCAGGTACACGATGTCGGGCGCAGCGCGCAGGTCCACTACATCGCCATGGAATATGTTGCCGGCGGCCCGGTGATGAACCACACGGCAGCCGCGCCGGTCCCCGACTTTGCTCTGCGCGTCTGCCGCGAGATCGCGCTGGCGCTGGACTACGCCCACCAGCGCGGGGTTATCCACCGCGACATCAAACCCGACAACATCCTGCTGCACGAGGACGGCAGCGCCGCGCTGACCGATTTCGGCATCGCCCGCGCCAACGACAACGTGCGCATGACGCGCGTCGGCACCATCCTCGGCACGCCGCATTACATGAGTCCCGAACAGGCCGCCAGCCGGCCGGTGGACGGCCGCGCCGACCTCTACAGCCTCGGCGTGGTGTTCCACGAACTGCTGACCGGCAAGGTGCCCTTCGATGCCTCGGATTTCTTCGCCGTCGGCCTGATGCACCTGTCGGCACCGGTGCCGACGCTGCCCGACCCGTTGGCCGACCTGCAACCGCTGATCGACCGCCTGCTGGCCAAGGAGCCCGACCAGCGCTTCGCCAACGGCGCGGAACTGGCCGACGCCATCGCCGCCATCGAGGCGCGGCGCAATCCGGCCATGCCGGCGCGCAGCCGTCAGGCTCGACCATTCGGCCCGCCGCCGGTGCAGACCCTTGCCGACGACGAACCGGCGCTGGGCGAGATCGACTCCCTGCCGACCCGGCGCTCGCCTCACCAGCGCCGTCGCGCCGCCGCCAACGCCGGTCGCGGCACGGCGCGGCGCTTGCTCGGCCTGCTCGCGCTCGGCCTGCTCGTCGCCGTCGGCGTCGCCTACCTGCTGCGCGACTCACTGCGCGACATGCTGCCGCCGACGCGCAACGAAGCACTGCTGGAACAGGCCGAAGAAGCACTGCGCAACGGTCGGCTCAGCGGCAGCCAGCCATCCGGCGCGCGCGAGCTGTACCAGGCGGTGCTGGCGCTCAACCCGGACGACCGCCGCGCCCGCCAGGGTTTGGCCCAGGTCGCCGCCGCCCTGCTGGAAGATGCCCGCGAAGCATTCGCCGACGACCGCCTCGACGAGGCCGCGAGGCTGCTCGCCCAGGCCCGCGATGCCGGCGCGCCCAGCCTCGACATCGACGCGCTGGAACAGGCGATGCGCGAGCGGCAGAACAACGACAGCCGGCTGGCCGACCTGATCGCCCGCGCCCAGACGGCGCTGCGCGAGGATCGGCTCGACCAGGGCGAGAACAGCGCGCTGGCGCTGTACGACCGCGCGCTCGCCATCGAGCCGCAGAGCGCAGTCGCCCGCGTCGGCCAGCGCGATACCCTGACGCGACTGCTCGACCGCGCCCGCGCACAGATCGGGGCCGGCACGCTGGAACCGGCCGCCGCGCAGATCGAGACCGTGGCCGCCATCGATCCCAGCCATCTCGGCCTGCCCGAGGCGCGCGCGAAACTGGCGCAGGCGCGCCAGCAGGCCGACGACGCCCTGACCGGCCTGCTCGACCAGGCCGACGCCCTGCGCCGACGCGGCCGCCTGACCCAACCGGCCGGCGACAACGCCCGCGAGCTTTACCGCGCCGCGCTGACCCGCCAGCCGGACAACGCCCGCGCACTGGAAGGACAGCGCGCCGTCGCCGCCGCCCTGCTCGCCCAGGCCGAGCGCGCCATGGCTGATTTCGAGTTCGACCGCGCCGACGGCCTGATCGCCGACGCCGCCGCCACCCAGCCGGCGCTGGCCGGCCTGCGCGAAGCCCGCGGCCGGCTGGCCGATCTGCGCCAGCGCCGCGCCGGTTTCGCCGACCCGGCCGCCGATCCGGCACGTCAGGCGGAAATCCGCCAGACCCTGGACAAGGCGACCGCCGCCGCCGCCGCCGGCAACCTGCTCTATCCACCCGGCGACAGTGCCTACGACCTGTATCGCCGCGTGCTCGCCATCGATCCGCGCAACGCGCCGGCCAGCCAGGGCATCGCCGCCCTGCCGGCGCGCGCGCAGCAACTGTTCGAGCAGGCGCTAGGCAGCAGCCGTCTCAGCGCCGCGCGCGGCTATGTGGAAAGCCTGGAAACCCTGTCGCCGACCAATGCCGCCCTGCCCGGCATGAAACGCCGTTGCGCCGCCGCCCTGCTCGGCTACGCCGCCGAACGCCTCGGTGCCGGCGAACTGCGCCGTGCCAGTGAAGCGGTGTTGCAGGCCAGCGAACTCGATCCCACCCATCCCGACATCGCCGCCCTGCGTGCCCGCCTCGACCAGGCCCGGGAATAACTCCACGCAACCACACCCGCACGACGCCGCCGGCTCGGCCACGACCGGCTCGGATACAATCAGCGGATCGCTTTCGCTCCAGGTCCGCCATGCTGGTATCGCAACCCGCCACCCGAGAGAAGACGCCGCGCGGCCGCATCGGCCTTGCCATCGCCGGCGGCGGCCCGGTCGGCGGCATGTACGAACTCGGTGCCCTGCGCGCCCTCGACGAGGCCATCGAAGGGCTCGACCTGACCCGCCTCACCGTCTACGTCGGGGTCAGTTCCGGTGCCTTCATCGCCGCCGCGCTGGCCAACCGGATGAGCACGGCGGACATCACCCGCATCTTCATCACCCACAGCGCCAACGACGTGCAGTTCCGCCCCGAGGTGTTCCTGCGTCCGGCGTTCCGCGAATACGGCCGCCGCGCCGCCGCTCTGCCGCGCGTGCTGCTGGAATGGTGGCGCGACCTGCTGCTCGACCCGGCCCGCGCCGGCGATCTGCCCGCGCGGTTTGGCGCGCTGATCCCCACCGGCGTGTTCGACAACGAGGAGATCGGCCGCTTCCTCGCCCGCGCCTACAGCCTGCACGGCCGCACCAACGACTTTCGCGAGCTGCATCGCAAGCTCTACATCGTCGCCGTCGACCTCGACAGCGGCGAAGCGGTGCGGATGGGTGATGCACAGTGGAACGACGTGCCGATCTCGCGCGCCATCCAGGCCAGTTCCGCCCTGCCCGGCCTGTATCCGCCGGTCTCGATCCGTGGCCGCCAGTTCGTCGACGGCGCACTGCGCCGGACCATGCACGCCTCGGTGGCGCTGGAAGAAGACATCGACCTGCTGATCGGCATCAACCCGCTGGTTCCGTTCGACGCCAGCCGCGCCCGCGCCGCCGGCCGGGCACCGCAAAGCCTGGTCCGCAACGGCCTGCCGACCGTGCTCTCGCAGACCCTGCGCACCATCCTGCAATCACGCATGCAGGTCGGCATCGCCAAGTACGCCAACCAGTACGACGATGTCGACAAACTGTTTCTCGAACCCGACGGCGACGACGCCGAAATGTTCTTTACCAGCGCCTTCAGCTACCGCTCGCGGCGACAGGTCTGCGAACACGCCTATCGCGCCACGCTGAAGGATCTGCGCCTGCGCCGCGACACCCTCGCGCCGCTGCTCGCCCGCCACGGACTGAGCCTGCGCGATGCCGTGCTTGATGACCCTGATCGCAGCATGCTCGACGGCCTGGCCCCGGAACGCCGCCGCCAGGGCAACACCCTGGCGCGCCTGCGCCGGGCGCTGGATGACGTCGACTCGCTGATCGCCCGGCGCAATCCGCTTCCCGCGCCGCGCCCGCCGACAGGCCCCCGACGCCGACGCAAATCGCACGCGGACCCGCTCTGAGGCCACAGCGGAAAGGTCCGATCCGTCCCCCAAGCGGACGGACCGGACCGAGCGCATCAATGGTGCGCGTGACCGTCCGGGCCGTGGGCGTGGCCGTGGGCCAGCTCCTCTTCCGTCGCCGCACGCACGTCGATGATTTCGACATCGAAGTGCAGGGTCTTGCCGGCCATCGGGTGGTTCATGTCGAGGTCGACCACGGTCATGCCGACCTTCACCACCGTCGCCAGTCGCTGGCCTTGGCGGGTCTGCACCACGGTGCGCATGCCCGGACGCAGACGGTCGGCGTTGGGCAGGTATTTCTTCGGCGCGCGCTGGATCAGGCCGTCGACGCGCGGCCCGTAGGCCTGTTCGGCTTCGATGGTGACCTCGAAGCGCTCGCCGGCGCTGCGTCCCGCCAGCGCCGTCTCCAGTCCGGCAATGATGCCGCCGCGACCGACCAGCACCGCGAGTGGCTCGGCCTCGCGCGAGGACTCCAGCGCCGCCTGGCCGGGCTCGGACACGGTGTAGTGGAAAACGACGACGGAATCCTTGGCAATCTGCATGGCACGCGCTCGAAATCGGGGCGGCGGATACTACGTCCTTTCACTACCGGCTGCCACAGCCGCCACTCTGGAATACGCTTCGATGGGGCTGGCTGGCACATCGGCCGGCGTCAGCTCACTTTCCCTCGATCAACGCCAACAGCTCGCGGCGCTGCCTGCGCTCGCCCGGATCCAGGCTGTCCTCCGGCGTCTCCAGGAAGCCGCGCAATCCTTCCAGCACGGCCTCTGCCTGCGGATCGTTGCGCGCTTTCAGGATTCGATACAAACCGATGTCCGCCTCGCGGCGCAGCGGATGACCATCGCGATGATGCGCGGCAAGCAGGGTGATGGCGCGGCGCTGGATGGGTTCGGCGGCGGCCAGATGGCCGGCGGCGATGTCGATGGAAGCGAGGATTTGCGTCGACTCGGCGGTCAGCAGGTGATCCTCGCCGAGCAGCCGCCGGCGACGCTCCAGCGCATCGACGGCGTGCTCGCGGGCGAGCTCGAAATGGCTGCCGTCGCGGGCGATGCCGGCGAGGTTGACGACGGCGGCCAGGGTGTCGGGATGGTCGGCGCCAAGGGCGGCACGGCGCAGCTCGACGGCCTGCTTCTGCAAGGCCAGCGCGCCTTCGACATCGCCCTCGACGTTGAGCAACGAGGCGAGGTTGTTCATCGAACGCAGGGTCAGCGGATGATCGTCGCCGAACGCGCGACGACGCGCGGCGAGGGCTTCCTCCAGCAACGGCCGCGCCTCCTTCGACTCGCCCATGCGCAGCAGGGTGATGCCGAGGTTGTTGAGCGCGCCGAGGGTGGTGATGTGGCTGTCGCCCAGCCGCGCGCGGGTCTGGGCGAGGCTTTCGCGCAGCAGCGGCAGGGCGGCATCGAAGTCGCCCTGCGCGCCGATCACGCCGGACAGGTTGGACAGCGTGCCGGCGGTTTCCGGGTGGGAGCCGCCGAAGGCGCGCTGGTACTCGGCATACAACTCTTCCAGCAGCGGCCGCGCCTCGTCGAAACGGCGCAGGCGGGCCAACTGGATGGCGTAGTTGTTGGCGACGAAGCGGCGTCGCTGATCGCTGATCGGCAAACGCTGGCTGACCGTGTCGTGCAGCGCTGCCAGTTCGGCCACGCCTTGCTCGCGCTGACCGCTTTCGTCCAGGTACAAGGCGCGCGCCATCAGCACGGTGATGCGGCCGCGGTTGGTCTCCTCCAGGCCGACGATGGACGCCTCGGCCGCCGCCAGCCGTTGCTGCGCCTCGGCCAGTTTGCCCTGACGGATCTGTGCGTGCATCAGCGAGCCGAGCAGTTCCGCGCGCTGGCCGGGGGCGCTCTCGCCGGCGCTCTCGCGCAGCGTCAGCGCGCGTTCGAGGCTGGCTTCGGCACCGGCGTGCAGGCCGAGGCGGTGATAGATGTGGCCCAGCGTTCCATGCAACTCCGCCGCCACCGCCGGCGTCCCGGCAAACTCCCGCTCGATGGTCCGCGTCGACGGGGCCAGCAGGGTGTCGTCGATCAACTGGCGGGCGATCTCGGTGGCATTGATGCCGACTGCCAACTGCTCGAAGGCCTGCGCCTGCGCCGGGTCGTCCGCCGCCAGCCGCTCGCGTTGCAGGCGCATCAGCCGCGCACCCATCGCCTCGACATCGATTTCTTCCAGCATCTCGCTCTGGAACGCCGTCACCTCCTCCAGCGCCTGTTGCCGCTGCTCGGCCAGCGCCCGTTGCGCGCGCGCTTCGAGCAGGCCGTACACCAGCAAGCCGATGCCGAGCGCCAGCGACAGCGCCACCGCCAGCGCCGAGACCAGACCCAGCCGATGACGACGGACGAACTTGCCCCAGACGTAGCGCCGGCTGGCCGGCACCGCCAGCATCGGCCGCTTGTCCAGCCAGCGGCGCAGCTCGTCGGCCAGCGCCATCGGCGTCGCATAGCGCGCCTCGCGATCATGCCGCAGCGCGCGCAGGATCACCCAGTCGAACTCTTCGCGCAGGCGACGCTGCAGGGCATCGCGGGGCAGGCCGATGGCACCGCTGACGGCATCGGACGCGCCCGTCTCGGGCAGCATCGCCGACGGCGGCCGCAAGGTCGTTTCCAGGCCGATGCGGGCACCGGCCTGCGGCGAGGCGGTCAGCGTCGGACGATGCCCGCTGAGCAGTTCGTACAGCACCACGCCCAGCGAATACACGTCGCTGCGGGCATCGATGTCCTGCTGGCCCTCGGCCTGTTCCGGGCTCATGTATTCCGGCGTGCCGGCGACATCCGCGTCCTCGCCCTCGCGGCTGCGGCGCAGCACCGTGGCGATGCCGAAGTCGATGATCTTCGGTGTCGGCCGACCATCGACCTCGGTGACCAGGATGTTGCCGGGCTTGAGATCGCGATGGATCACGCCCTTGGCGTGCGCATGCTGCACGCCCTCGCAGACCTGCACGAACAGCGCCAGCCGCGCCGCAAACGGCAGGCGATGGCTGGCGCACCAGGCGGTGATCGGCTGGCCGTCGACCAGTTCCATGGCGAAATAGGGCGAGCCGTCCGGCAGCGTGCCGGCATCGAAGATCTGCGCAATGCACGGATGCTGCATGCGCGCCAGAATCTGCTGCTCGACCTCGAAATAGGCC
Source organism: Lysobacteraceae bacterium (assembly GCA_041675805.1). Taxonomy (GTDB): domain Bacteria; phylum Pseudomonadota; class Gammaproteobacteria; order Xanthomonadales; family Xanthomonadaceae; genus JANNWF01. The sequence continues at coordinate 1,155 of JBAYTD010000078.1, read as the reverse complement.
AGGCAACGGGCATCCAGCCGCGCCGAACTGAGCACCTTCAGCGCCACCGTGCGCCGCACCGGCTGCAACTGCTCGGCGCGATACACCTCGCCCATGCCGCCGCGGCCGAGCAGTTCCAGGATGCGGAAATGCCCCACCTGGGCACCCACCGCCAGCGCCGCCGGCACGTCCGGGACGCCGGCACCGGATGCCCAGGCCGTCCTGGTGCCGGACTCGGTCGGTGTCTCGCCGCTATCCCCGGCCTGCGTATTCATCGACAATCCGTCCTGTAATGGAAACCTCGCCGCGCCGGCCACGGTCTACCCCGGCGACGCACAACCACTCCGAGGCCCCATGGCGTCAAATCAGCACGATACCACCCAGCGCACCTCGCCGAGCAGCGGTCCGCAGCCGGGCGGAAGCCATGCCGCCTGCGTGGTCGTGATCCACGGCGAGGCCCTCGGCAAGCGGCTCGACATCGGCGACAGCCCGGTCAGCATCGGCCGCTCCGCGCAGTGCGACCTCAGCATCAGCCACCGCAGCATCTCGCGCCGCCACTGCCAGATCTGGCGCGACGACGGGCGCTACCTGATCCGCGACCTCGGCTCCACCAACCACACCCGCGTCAACGACGCCATCGTCGAACAGGCCGAACTGCGCGACGGCGACCACATCACCCTTGGCGACTGCATCCTCAAGTTCATCAGCCAGACCAGCGTGGAAGCGCGCTACCACGAGGAGATCTATCAGCTCGCCACCCACGACCCGCTGACCGGCCTGTTCAACCGCCGCCACTTCGCCGAGATTCTCGACAGCGAAGCCGCCCGCGCCCAGCGCCGCGCCCCGCGCGCCATCCTCGCCATCCTCGATCTCGACCACTTCAAGCGCATCAATGATCGCCACGGCCACATCGAGGGCGACGCCGTGCTCAAGCAACTGGCCGACATCCTGCGCCAGCACGTCCGCGCCGGCGACGTCCTCGCCCGCATCGGCGGCGAGGAATTCGCCGTGCTGATGCCCGACACCGACATGGACCAGGCCCTGCTGTTCGCCGAACGCGTGCGCAACGCCATCGCCACCGCCCGCTTCACCCCCGGCGGCAACCCGCACCCCCTCCTCGCCAGCCTCGGCCTCGCCGCCCTCGACCCCCCCCCCCCCCCCCCCCGCCCCCCCCGG
>JBAYTD010000077.1:0-14126 GCA_041675805.1 Lysobacteraceae bacterium | reverse complement strand
CCTATGAACTCGACGGCGAGATGACCGTGATCGCCGACGACGAGGGGCCGGAAGCGCTGGGCGGCATCATGGGCGGCGAGCGCTCGGGCTGCACCGAAGACACCGTCAACGTCTTCGTCGAATCGGCCTATTTCGACGCGCTGCGCACCGCCGCCACGGGCCGCAGACTCAACCTGCAATCGGATGCCCGCTTCCGCTTCGAGCGGGGCGTCGATCCCGCCTTTCTGATCGACGGCATCGAGATCGCCACCCGGCTGATCCTCGACGTTGCCGGCGGTCGCGCCGGGCCGGCGGTGGAAGCCGCGCTGCCCGAACATCTGCCCGGCCCGCGCCGCATCACGCTGCGGCGCGCGCGCCTGGCGCGCGTGCTCGGGCTGACGGTGGCGGACATCGAAGTGGAGCGTATCCTGCGCGCGCTGGGGCTGGACGCGCAGCAGATCGACGCCGGTTGGCAGGTGCTGTCACCCTCGCGCCGCTTCGACCTCGCCATCGAGGAAGACCTGATCGAGGAAATCGCCCGCATCCATGGCTACGAGCGCATCCCGCTGGCCCTGCCGCGCGGCGAAATCCGCCTGCCGAGACTGGCGGAAACGCGGATCGATGCCGGCCGGATGCGCCAGCAACTGGCCGCGCGCGGCTATTTCGAGGCGATCAACTTCGCCTTCGTCGACGCCGACTTGCTGGCCGACTGGCAACTCGACGCCGACGCCGTGCCGCTGGCCAATCCGCTGTCGGCCGAACTCGGCGTGATGCGCAGCGCCCTGCTGCCCGGCCTGGTCGATGCGCTGCGCCGCAACCTGGCGCGCCAGCAACCGCGCGTGCGGCTGTTCGAGATCGGCCGCGTGTTTGCCGCCGGGATCAACGGCGACGCCCCGCGCGAAACCTGGCGCATCGCCGCCGCCGCCTGCGGCAGCGCCGCTGCCGAGCAATGGGGCCTGGCCCGTCGCGAGGTCGATTTCCACGACATCAAGGGCGACCTGGAATCGCTGCGCGCGCTCGCCGGCGTCAGCGACCTGACGATGCAAGCCAGCGACGCGCCCTGGCTGCATCCGGGCCGCGCCGCCGCGGTCGTGCTCGACGGCCGGGCGATCGGCTGGATCGGCCAACTGCATCCACGCCTGCTCAAGCGGCTGGACATCGATGAGGACGTGGTCGCCTTCGAACTCGACCTTGCGCCGCTGGCCCGGCGCGCCCTGCCGCGCACCCGCGCGCTGTCGCGCTTCCCCTCGGTGCGCCGCGACCTCGCCGTGGTGGTCGCCGAGTCGACGCCGTGGGCGGCGCTGGAGCGCAGCCTCCGCAGCGCCCTGGGGACGCGCCTGGTCGATCTGCGGGTGTTCGACCGCTACACCGGCGCGGGCCTTGAAACCGGCTTCAAGAGTTTGGCTATTGGCTTGATTTTGCAAGACGTATCGCGCACTCTTACCGACGAGGACGCGGACCTGGCGGTGGCCGATGCACTGGCCGCGCTGGCCCGCGACTGTGGTGCGACACTACGTGCGTAAGCGCTGCCCGAGCAGCCGTCCTAGGGGGACACGATGGCATTGACCAAGGCCGAAATGGCCGAACGACTGTTCGACGAGGTGGGCCTCAACAAACGCGAGGCCAAGGAATTCGTCGATGCCTTTTTCGACACCCTGCGCGGCGCGCTCCAGCAAGGCCAGCAGGTGAAACTTTCCGGCTTCGGCAACTTCGACCTGCGGCGCAAGAACCAGCGCCCCGGACGCAATCCGAAGACCGGCGAGGAAATCCCCATTTCGGCGCGCACCGTGGTCACCTTTCGCCCGGGTCAGAAGCTGAAGGAGCGCGTGGAAAGCCATGCTGGATCCGGGCAGTAACCGCGAGCTTCCGCCAATCCCGGCCAAGCGCTACTTCACCATCGGTGAGGTCAGCGAGCTGTGCGAGGTCAAGCCGCACGTGCTGCGCTACTGGGAAACCGAGTTCCCCAGCCTCAAGCCGGTCAAGCGACGCGGCAACCGGCGCTACTACCAGCGCCACGACGTGCTGACCATCCGCCAGATCCGCTCGCTGCTGTACGAGCAGGGCTTCACCATCACCGGCGCGCGGCAGCGGCTGGAGGGGGAAGCGGGCAAGATCGAAGCCACTCTCAGTCTCCAGATCATCCGACAGGTGCGGCAGGAGCTTGAGGAAGTGCTGCAACTCCTGCGTCGCTGAGCCAGCGCTTCATCCCGCCACGCTGGCGCTGCCGATTGCGGGGCGGGCAGCGGCAGGGCAAAGTGTCGCCTCCCCTCGTTGCAGTCGTGTTTCGTGAGCGCCCGGATTCCCGCCTGGCGTCGCGCCGTGCTGAAGGTCGGCAGCAGCCTGATCGCACCCGGCGGCGACGCCCTGTCCACCCGTCACCTGCTTGACCTCGGCCGTTTCGTCGAGCGCGCCCGTGCCGCCGGGCGTGAGGTGGTGATCGTCTCCAGCGGCGCGGTGGCGGCCGGCCGCGCCGCCCTGCGCGCGCGCGGCCAGGCCGCGCCGGAAGGCATCGGCGGCCGCCAGGCGCTGGCCGCCATCGGTCAGGCCGAGGTGATGCGCTTCTGGGCGCGCTTCTTCGACTTCCCGGTCGCCCAGTTGCTGCTGACCCAGGACGATCTGGCCGACCGCCGGCGCTTCCTCAACGCCCGCAACACCCTGCGCGGCCTGCGCGCTGCCGGCGTCCTGCCGATCATCAACGAGAACGATTCGGTCGCCGTCGACGAATTGCGTGTCGGCGACAACGACACCCTGGCGGCCCACGTCGCCGTGCTCGCCGAGGCCGAACTGGTGTTCCTGTGCACCGATGTCGACGGCCTGTACGACCGCGATCCGCGCCGTCATGCCGAGGCCCGCCGCATCGCCGTGGTGGAAGCGGTCGACGAGTCGATCATGCGCCTGGCCGGCGACGCCGGCAGCGCCATCGGCACCGGCGGCATGCGCACCAAGTTGGCCGCCGCCGCCCGCGCCGCCGAGGCCGGCATCGCCACGGTCATCCTCGACGGCCGCGACGGCAGCGCCCTCGATGCCCTGCTCGCCGAGCACAATCCCGGCACCCATGTGCTGCCGGCGCGGCAACGGCGGGCGGCGCGCAAGCACTGGATGCTGCACGCCATGCCGACCGCCGGCGTGCTGCTGATCGACGCCGGTGCCGGCCGCGCCCTGGCCAGCGCCGGGGCCTCGCTGCTGCCGCGTGGCATCATCGATGCACGCGGCCAGTTCGAAGTCGGCGACGCGGTCGAGATCGTCTGCGAGGATCGCCTGCTGGCCAAGGGCATCGTCCAGTACCGCGCCGCCGAACTGGGCCGCATCCGTGGCCGCCACAGCCGCGAAATCGCCGAGCTGCTCGGCGACTGTCCCTCCGAATCCGTGATCCACCGCGACGACCTGGTGCTGCTATGAACGCCGAATCGCCCCTCGCCGCGCGTCTGCGCGCCGCCCGCGCCAGCCTGCCGCGACTGGTCACCCTCGACGCCGCGCAGCGCGACGCCCTGGTCCGCGCCATGGCGCAATCCCTGCGCGAGGGTGCCGACAGCATCCTCGACGCCAATGCCGCCGACCTCGCCGCCGGCCGCGAAGCCGGCCTGTCCGACGCCCTGCTCGACCGCCTGCGACTGGATCGACTGCGACTTGAATCGCTGGCCGAGGCGCTGGAGCAGATCGCCGCCCTGCCCGACCCGCTGGCCGACAGCGACGCGCTGCAAACCCGTCCCAACGGCCTGCGGCTGCGTCGCAAGCCGGCCCCGCTGGGCGTCATCGCGATGGTCTACGAGGCGCGTCCCAACGTCACCGCCGAGGCCGCCGCACTGTGCCTGAAGGCCGGCAACGCCTGCGTGCTGCGCGGCGGCAAGGAAGCGCGGCGGACCAATCTGGCGCTGGGCGAGCGCCTGCGCGCCTGCCTCGCCGGACTCGGCCTGCCGTCCGAGGCGCTGCTGCTGCTCGACGACCCGGACCGCTCGCAACTGGCCGAACTGCTCGGCCACGACGAGCTGGTCGACGTCATCGTGCCACGCGGCGGCGAGGCGCTGATCCGCCACGTCGTCGCCCACAGCCGCATTCCCGTGATCCGCCATTACAAGGGCGTCTGCCACCTGTACGTGGATCGCGATGCCGAGCTCGACATCGCCCAGGCCATCCTGATCGACGCCAAGACCTCGCGTCCCGGCGTCTGCAATGCGCTGGAATGCCTGCTCGTCCACCGCGACCATGTCGAAAGCTGGCTGCCGCGCGCCGCCGCCGCCCTCGCCGCGCGCGGCGTCGAACTGCGCGGCGATGAGACGGCGCTTCGCCATGTTCCCGCCATGCAGCCGGCCAGCGCCGACGACTGGGGCCGCGAGTTCCTCGCCCCGGTGCTCGCCGTGCGCGTCGTCGATGATCTCGATGCCGCGCTCGATCACATCCGCCGATACGGCTCCCGCCACACCGAGGCCATCGTCAGCCGCGATGCCGGGGCCTGCCGACGCTTCGTCGCCGAGGCGGACGCTTCCGCCGTCGCCGTCAACGCCTCGACCCGTTTCAACGACGGCGGCGAACTGGGCCTGGGTGCCGAACTGGGCATATCCACCAGCAAGCTGCACGTCTACGGCCCGATGGGGCTGGAGGCGCTGACCACGCGCAAGTGGGTCATCGAGGGCAGCGGCCAGGTTCGCCACCCCGACCTGCTGGACTGATGCGTTGAACCGGGGGCCGTCGCCATGAACCTGCGTGACCTGCGCTATCTCGTCGCCCTTGCCGAGCACCGCCATTTCGGCCGCGCCGCCGCCGCCTGCTTCGTCAGCCAGCCGACCCTGTCGGCGCAGTTCAAGAAGCTGGAGGAGGAGCTCGGCGTGGTGCTGGTCGAACGCGCGCCGCGGCGGGTGATGCTGACCCCGATCGGCCATGATATCGCCGAACGCGCACGGCGCATCCTCAACGATGTCGACCAGCTAAAGGAACGCGCCCGGCGCACCCAGGACCCGGAGGCCGGATCGGTCCGCCTCGGCCTGTTCCCGACCCTCGCGCCCTATCTGCTGCCGCAGGTGGTGCCGCGCATCCGCAGCCGCTTCCCGCGCCTGGAACTGCTGCTGGTGGAGGAAAAGACCGAGGACGTGCTGCGCCTGTTGCGCGAAGGCCGGCTGGATGCCGGCATCCTCGCCCTGCCGCTGCACGACGAGTCGCTGCACGTCGAGGAACTGTTCGAGGAACCCTTCCTGCTTGCCGTGCCGAAGCGCCACCCGCTGGCCCGGCGGACGCGGCTGAAACTGGCCGACCTGGCCGACGAAAGCCTGCTGCTGCTGGAGGACGGCCACTGCCTGCGCGAACAGGCGCTGGACGTCTGTCACCTGGCCGGTGCCGGGGAAAAGACCGGCTTCCGCGCCACCAGCCTGGAAACCCTGCGCCACATGGTCGCCGCCGAAGTCGGCATCACCCTGCTGCCGCTGCTGGCGGTCAGCCCGCCGGTGCCGAAACAGGAAGGCGTCCACCTGGTGCGCTTCGACCACCCCGCGCCAAGCCGCCGCATCGCCATGCTGTGGCGGCGCAGCTCGGCCATGGGCACCTTCCTGCACAGCCTCGCCGACCTCATCCGCGAGGCCACCAAACCGCTGTTGGGGAAGAAACCGACGAGCTGAGTCGCTGCGCCCAACGGACACGTCGGATTCGAAAAACGTCCTGTGCCGTCGCCGCACCTGTTCGCCAAGTGGGTCAACTGGATGGCCCGGTCCCACCGCCTTCCGCCAGTGGGGCGGCGGAAGACGGATCGGTCAAACCACGCAACGGCGAAGCCGACAGACGCCTGCAACGATAAAGATCAGCGCACCGGCCAACGACGACCGCGTCAACCCGGCGGACGAATGTTCACCTCGGCCTCGAAGTCATAACGGATCACCACGGTTTCGCCTTTGCGGCGCGGCGCGCTGCGCAGTTCGATCGGCAGGCCGGTGCGGGTGCAGATCGCCACTTCGACGTCGTCCTCGCGCTCACGTCCGCCATATCTGGTGCTGGTGGTGTAGCGGTAGCGCTCCGACTGGCAGCCGCCGACTTCGGCGCTGCCCAGTTTCACCACCTCGCCGAGTTCGCCTTCGGCCTGCTTGCGCGCGTCCTCCAGCCGGTAGCCCTGAAGCTGCCTGGACATGTCCACCGGTACCCGCATCCAGCGGCCGGCGGCGCTGATCCAGGTGCCTTCCGGGATGCTGATGAACTCGGCTTCGTCGGTCTTCATGTGGAAGCGGTTGGGCAGTTGCACGTCCATCCGCGAGCGGATCGGACCGCGTTTGTTCTCCACCTCGATGTCGAGGCGGTAGCGGGTCAGCTCTGCCGCCTTGCCGAAGGCGGCGATCAGATCGTCGCGCGGCTCGGCGTGGGCGCTGGTGGCGAGGCCGGCGCACAGCGCCAGCGCGAGCGTGGAAACCTTCATGAAACCCTCCTTGGGATGATGCGTCGTGCTGTCGAAGGGTCCATGTATACCGAATTTGCGCTGCAAAGGCAGATTGCACCCCGGGCGGCGGGGACGGCGCTACACTCCCGGATCGCCTTATCCGACTGCGCAGAAGTGATTTGGACGCCAACGCCCACCCGCCGCAGCACGCCCGCCGCGGATCACTGATCTTCTCGCTGATCGCCGCGTTGCTGGCGGTGGCGGCGCTGCCCTTTGCGCTGGCTGCCTACCAGATCCACCAGGCGCGCGAATCGCTGGTCGAGCAGGCGCAGCGCGCCCATCTGATCGCCGCCCGCGCCTCGGCCGACCGCGTTGGCGCGATGCTGTCCGCCCTGCGCGGCGTTGCCGCCAGTGCCGCGCACAATCCGCAACTGCACGAGCAACCCAACTCGCCGGCCGCCGGGGAAGTGCTGGCCGGCCTGCTGGTCGGGCAGGCCTCGGTACTGGCGGCGGCGATCTTCTACCGCGATGAAGCCGGCCGCGACCTGCTGGTGCAGATGGCGCGACAAAGCGATGCCGGCGACCTGGACGAGGCCACGCTGCGCCGGCTGGACGACCACGTCGAGCTGATGGCGCATGCCGGCGGCCACCTGATCGGCCTGGCCGTGGCGACGCCGCGCCCCGGCCTGCGCGTTGCCCTGCTGGCCAACGCGCAGTCGCTCGACGACATGCTGGCCCCGCGCGAACTCGGTCCGTCGGCGCATCTGGCGCTGCTGCAAGGCGCGCGCGCCCATCCGGCGCTGGCGGCACCGGCCAGCGCCCTGCCCGCGTCGCTGCTCGACAGTATCGCCCAGCCGCGCATCGCCAGCCTCGCCGTGCGCGAGGACGGCCGCGACGGCATCACGGTATCTGCGTTCTCGCGCATCGACGGCAGCGACTGGTCGGTGGCCTCGGTGCAGCCGGCCGCCGATGCCGAAACCGCCGCCGCCGATATGCGTCGCAGCGCGCTGGCGGCGATGCTCGCCGTGGCCCTGCTGGTGACGGCGCTGGCTGCCCTGGCCTGGACCCGCGTGGTGCAGCCGGTGCGCGCCCTGCTGGCCTGGCAGCGCAACATGATCAGCGGCGGCGGCGGCGAAGGCGGCGACCTCGCCAACCTCAAGTCCGCGTTCCGCCAGATCCAGCGCCACCAGCGCAACCGCGAGGCGTTGAGCGAAGTGTTCCTCGGCCGCTACAAGCTGCTCAGCACGCTTGGACAGGGCGCGATGGGCTCGGTGTTCCTGGCCTGGGATCCGCGCCTGAAACGCCACGTCGCGATCAAGACCATCCACCTGGAGGCGCTGGATGCCGACCGCCAGCGCAGCCTCGCCAGGACGCTGGAGAACGAAGCCGTGGCGGTGGCCAACCTGCGCCATCGCAACATCGTCGGCGTGCATGACCTGGTTGCCGCCGGGGCCTTCGCCTTCGTGGTCATGGAGTACATGGAGGGTGGCAACCTGCGTCATGTGCTGTCGCGCCACGGCGCGCTGTCCAGCGGCGAAGTGGTGGTGATCGCCCGCGCCCTGCTGCGCGCGCTGGACGCCGCGCACCGGGCCGGCCTGCTGCATCTGGACATCAAGCCCGGCAACGTGCTGGTGCCGCCGGAAGGGGAACTGAAACTGGCCGATTTCGGCATCGCCACCTGGCGCTCGGAGCTGCCGGACCTCGCCGCGCGCGGCGCGCCGGCCGGCACGCCGGGCTATATCGCACCGGAATACGTGCTCGGTGAGGCACCCAGCGAGCGCTCGGACCTGTTCTCGCTCGGCGTCCTGCTGATGGAATGCCTGAGCGGCGAGCGCCCCAGCCCGGCCAGCGCCCAGATCGCCGAACTGCGCCGGTTGGCCAGCCGCCCGCTGCTGTTGCCGACGCGCGTTCGACAGCGCGAAACGGCGCTCGCCGCCGTGCTGGAGCGCCTGTGCGCACTCGATCCGTCACAACGCCCGGCCAGCGCCCGCGAGGCGATGGCGCTGTTCGATCCCTTCGACGACGGCGACGGCGCGGAGCGCCTGGCCGAACGCGCCCGCGAGCTGGGCGGCGACGCCATGCTCTCCGCAAAGCAGCACACCGCCAGCCTCGCCCAGCCCTCGCGACAGGCCGCCGGCGATGACGCGGCGACCCGCCCAGCACCGGTGATTGTGCCGACCGCCGTCGCTGCGCTGGCCGGCGACACTACCGATGCGGGGCCGCTGGCCGAACAGGCGACGCGTCCGCCACCGACGCCGGTTGGCCGCGAACTCGGTCCCGGCGGTACGCTGACGCAATGGAACCCGCCTGCCGCCAGCGCCGCCGAGGCATCGACCGACTCGCTGCCGGGCAGCGACGAAACGCCGACGCTGCGCAGCAGCGAAGAACCGACCACCCAGCCGCTGCCATGACCCCTTCCCGCCTGCCGCTGCTGCTTGTCCTCGCCCTGATGCTGAACGCAGCGCTGACGATGGCCGATGAGCCTGCCGACGCCGTGTTCGCGCCCGGCCAGTCGCTGGACCCGCTGCTGGCCGGCGAGCGCGTCGCCGGGTTGCGCTTCAGCCTCGACGGCGCGCCGCCTGGCGCGCGCGATGCGCTGCCGCCCGCACCGAACCAGCCCGGCCTGCACTGGCTGATCGTCCACGACGAGGACGGCCGGCCTGTGCACTGGCGGCCGTTCCGGGTCGGCGAAGCGACGGCCGATCAGGAAATCGCCCTGACGCTGGCCATCGACGCCGAAGGCCCGCGCATCGCACTGGAATTTTCCGGCCCGCAATGGCGGCTGGCGGACGGCACGCTGGCGCTGGCCGAGGCGAGCCGCAGCGAAATCCGCGCCGAGGACGCCGCCGGCGTCGAAGCGCTCGAACTGCTGGTCGATGGCGAACCCGTGGCGAGCGCCGACGGCTGGCAAAGTAACCGCTCCGAAGGCCGCTACCGGCTTTCCGCGCGGGCTCGCGATGGCCTCGGCAACCTTGCCGAGAGCGAGCCGTTCGAGGTGCTGCTGGATCGCAGTCCGCCGCAGGTGAACTGGACGCGGGCGGACGACGGTGCCGAACTGTCGGCACAGACTTTCGACGGCCGCAGACTGCGCCTGCGCGTGCAGGCCAGCGACGTCGGGGCCGGCGTCGCGCATCTCGAACACACCGACAAGCGCCACGACGGCGAGGCACTGGCCGACGGCATCGTGCTGACGGTGAACGCCGAAACGCTGGACTACGCCGTCGAGGATCGCCTGGGCAACCGCGCCAGCGGCCGCATCGGCCTGCGGGTTGATCGCGAGGGGCCGCGTATGGTCGCCAGCCAGGCCGGTCAGGCGCTGGCGCTCAATGATGCGGTGCTGTCGCGCAGCAAGGGCGAGATCGTGCTGGAGGCGCAGGACGAGGGTGCCGGCGTCGCCAGCGCCTGCGTGGAGACCTCGATCTGGTACGGCCAGTGCCGCGAATTGCCGCTGCGCCTGGAGGGCATCGCCGATGGCCATTACCGGCTGACCTTCCGCGCCGCGGATCGTCTCGGCAACCGCAGTTTCGAGCATCTCCGCATCGAGGTGCGGCCATGAGCACGCGGCTCTGGCTGTACGCCCTGCTGCTGCTCGCCACGCCGGCGATCCAGGCCGCGCCGGCGGTCTACGAGGATCGCGTCGAGGACTACGTGGTGGTCGCCGGCGACACCATCAGCGGCATCACCCGGCGTTTTCTCGGCGAGGAGACCTTCTGGGAGGACAACTGGAAGCTCAACCCACAGGTGCGCGACCCCGACCTGCTGCGGATCGGCCAGCGCCTGCGCATCATCGTCCAGCGCAAGGTGATCGCCGAGTCGGCGCAGGTGGTGGAGGCGATCAACCGCACCGAGAAGATGCGCGTGCGGCCGACCTGGGAACCGGCCAGCAGCGGCGACCGGCTGAGCGCCGGACAGGGCCTGCGCACGCGCGAGAAATCGGCGGCGGAACTGCGCTTCAACGCCGAATCCAGCCTGCGCCTGGGCGAGTTCTCGCAGGTGTTTCTGGCCGCCAAGGAAACCAGCCTGCGCGGCGTTGATCGCGGCAGCATCAAGGTCGAACAGGGCAATGTGGACCTGCGCTTCGCGCCGTTGCAGCGGCCGCGCACGCAGATCGAACTGATCACCGGCCCGTCGACCACGGCACCACAGACGCAGCCCGGCCAGCCGACCGAAATCCGTACCGGTGCCACCGACGATGGCGGCGCGCGGGTGATGGTGTTCGCCGGGCGCTCGCAGGTGTCCGCCGGCGGCGGCCAGGTCGATGTCGCGGCCGGCATGGGTACGCGGGTCGCCGACAGCGGCCCGCCGACGCCGCCGGAAAAACTGCTGCCGGCCCCGCAACCGGAATCCGCCGCGCTGAACTGGCCCTACGCCAACGGCCTGCTGCGCTGGCAGCCGGTGGCGGAGGCCGCCGGTTACCTGGTGGAAGTCTGCGCCGACCCGGCCTGCGCCCGCCTGCATCAGCGCGAGGCCCTGCCCGCAGGCACGACCCGGCTGCAGGTGACGCCGCTGCCGCTCGGCACCCACCATTGGCGCGTCCATGCGGTCAGCACCAGCGGACTGGATGGCTACGCCAGCGCTGCGGCCACCATCGAGGTGACCGATTCGCGCGTCGATCACCTGCCGCCGCTGTTGGCGCTGCGCCCGCTTTCCGGCTTCGTCCTCGACCCGCAGGGCGCGGTGCGGCTCGGCCCGGCCGCCACCTTCGAACTGCTCGCCCACGACGAGTTGGCCGGCGTCGCGCGCATCGAAATCAGCCGCGATGGCGGCGACTGGCAGCCCTGGACGCCGACGCCGATCACCCTGGCCGAACTGCGCGACGGCCGAACCCGCTTTCGCGCCGTGGATCGGCTGGAACAGGTTTCCCCGGCGTTGCGGCTGGACATTTCGGCCATCCGCTGACGAAATCCGCGCCGCCACGGCGTGCAGCGCGCGCAATGCAGCGGCACGCGCGTCAGCCGGTCATCCCCAGCAGCCGTTCCAGAATCTCCGCATAAATCCCAGGCAGGCGCTCCAGATCGGCAATGTCGATGCATTCGTCGACCTTGTGGATGCTGGCATTGATCGGCCCCAGTTCGACCACTTCCGCACCCAGCGGAGCGATGAAGCGGCCGTCCGAGGTGCCACCGCCGGTGTTTTCCTGCGGCAGATGGCCGAGGCGTGCGCGCAGGGTGTCGCGGACGGCACGGCGCAGCGGGCCTTCGGTGGTGTGGAACGGCTCGCCGGAGCGGTGCCAGTTGAGCGTCGCCGGCACGCCGTGTCGGCGCAGGCAGTCTTCCACTTCGACAATCAGCGCATCCGCCGTCCAACGCGGCGAATAGCGGAAATTGAATTGCACCCGGGCCGTGCCGGGAATCACGTTGCTGGCCCCGGTACCGGCGTCGAACCCGGCGATCTGGAAGCCGGTGGCGGGAAAGTCCGGCCACGGCGCTTCGTCCCATTGCCGGCGGCTCAGTTCCAGCAGGGCCGGCAGGGCGTCGTGGATCGGGTTGCGCGCCAGTTCGGCGTAGGCCACGTGGCCCTGGATGCCCTGGATGACGGCCGTGCCGGTCAGCGAGCCGCGCCGGCCGATGCGCACGGTGTCGCCCAGCCGCGCGCCGGACGAGGGCTCGCCAACCAGGCAATGGTCGATGCGCTGGCCGCGCCCGGCGAACACGCGGGCGACGTGGCGGACGCCGTCGATGGCGTCGCCCTCCTCGTCCGAGGTCAGCAGCAGGGCCAGCACGCCGGGATGCTCGGGATGCGCCGTCGCCAGATGCTCCAGTGCGCAGACGAAGGCGGCCACGCTGCCCTTCATGTCGGCAGCACCGCGAGCGTACAGGCGGCCGTCGCGGATCGTCGGCACGAACGGCGGGCTGGACCAGGCATCGGCCGGTCCCGTGGGCACCACATCGGTGTGGCCAAGCAGACAGGCCACTGGGTCGCCCCGTCCGTGCGTGGCCCAGAGGTTGCGCACCGCGCCGGCGTCAAGCCATTCGATGGTGAAACCGCAGCGCGCCAGGCGCTCGGCGATCAGCGTCTGGCAGCCGCCGTCCTCGGGCGTCACCGACGGCCGCGAGACCAGCTCGCAGGTCAGCGCCAGGACATCGGAGCCGGACCCAACGGACATCGCGCGTCGCCTACTTGCCGCCGAAGCGCTGCGCGTACTGCTTGTCGGTGAAACCGACGCCGACCGAACCGTCCGCCGCCAGCGCCACCGGACGCCGCACCAGGGCCGGATACTCCTTGATCAGCAGGGTCCATTCCGGATCGCTGCCCGGCGCCTTGCGCGAGTCGGGCAGGTTGCGCCAGGTCATCGAGGCGCGGTTGACCAGCTTCTCCCAGCCGCCCAGTTGCTGCGCCCATTCCTTCAGCGTCGCGGCAGGGATCGGATGGGCGCGGTAGTCGACGAAATCATGGGCGATGTTGCGGCGGACCAGCCAGGCCCGCGCCTTGTCGCATGTGGTGCATTTTTCCAGTCCGTAGAGTGTCAGACGCATTCCGTTTTCCTGTCTGGCCAAAGGTGTTCGCGTGGCGGCGGATGATCAGTCGGTGCCGCGCAGCAGTTCGTTGATCGAGGTCTTGGCGCGGGTCCGCTCGTCGACACGCTTGACGATGATAGCCGCATACAGCGAATGGCTGCCGTCGGCGGCCGGCAGGCTGCCGGCCACCACCACGCTGCCGGCCGGCACGCGGCCGTGGCTGACGGTGCCGCTGGCGCGGTCGTAGATGCGCGTGGACTGGCCGAGGAACACGCCCATGCCGATAACGCTGCCGCGTTCGACGACGACGCCCTCGACCACTTCCGAGCGGGCACCGATGAAGCAGCCGTCCTCGATGATCGTCGGTGCCGCCTGCAACGGCTCCAGCACGCCGCCGATGCCGACCCCGCCGGACAGATGGCAGTGGGCACCGATCTGCGCGCAGGAGCCGACCGTGGCCCAGGTGTCGACCATGGTGCCGGCACCGACATGCGCGCCGATGTTGACGAAGCTCGGCATCAGCACCACGTCGCGGCCGAGATGGGCACCGCGACGGACGACGGCACCGGGAACCAGGCGCGCACCGACGGCGCGCAAGGCGTCCTCGTCGGCGTCCTCGAAGCGCAGCGGCACCTTGTCCCAGAACGCCGCCGGCGCAGCCGGCATGCGGCGCATCGGGTTGACGCGGAAATACAGCAGCACGGCCTTCTTCAGCCAGGCGTTGACGCGCCAGCCGCCGCTGCCGTCGGGCTCGGCGACGCGCGCATCGCCGCGTTCCAGCGCATCCATGACGGCGTCGACGGCCTGCCGCAGCGGGCCTTGCAACTCGGCGGCGGTGAGCGACTCGCGGCGCTCGAAGGCGTCCTCGATCAGCGGGCGCAGGGCGTCCGGGGACGCGCCGTCAATGGGCGGGAGATGGGCTGGCATGGGACTCGTTGCAGATGGGGGAAGGATCCAGGCATTCCAGCAGCGCCGTCTTCACTGCCGATTGCGCGGCGGCGTCGAGCTGGTGGTCGCCCTCGTCGGTGAGGACGAAGAAGTCCTCGACGCGCTCGCCGAAAGTGGCGATGCGGGCATCGTGGACGCGCAGGCGCTGGCCGCGCAGCACCGCCGACACCATCGCCAACAGACCGGGGCGGTCGGTGCAGACCAGGCTCATCTCGCTGCGGCCGTCGCGCGACAGGCCGAACTCGACCTGCACCGGCACGCGGAAATGGCGCAACTGGCGCGGCATGGCGCGGCGCACCGCCGGCACCCGCAGGGGGCTGCGCCGCAGCGCCTCGTGCAGCGCCTCGGCGACGGTGGCGGCACGGCGCTGCGGGGAGACGAACTCGCTG
>JBAYTD010000076.1:0-14281 GCA_041675805.1 Lysobacteraceae bacterium | reverse complement strand
CTCCAAAGCGGGATCAATGGGTGCCGGGGAACGGCGAAAGGCGGGGAGCATCCGGCGCAGGGTGTCGTCGCGTTGGATGAAGTGGTGGAACAACGCGGCACCGGCATGGGCGAGCACCAGCAGGATCAGCAGCCAGAAACCGCAGACGTGGACCTGGCGCGACAACTCGGCCAATTCTTCGCTGCGCGAGGCGATGGCCGGCAGGTTGAACTGTCGGAACCACTGCAACGGAAACCCGGAGGCGGAGTTGAACACCCAGCCGCTGATCGGAATCGCGAACATCAGGCCGTACAAGGCCCAATGGGTCAGCGATGCGATGCGTTCCTGCCATCCGGGTGTGCCGGGCACGGGTTTGGGCGCGCCGGCGAAGAGCCGCCAGGCCAACCGCAACGCCACCAGCGCCAGCAAGGTCAGGCCCAACGATTTGTGCAGCGCATAGGTCTTGATCTTGGCCGGGCTCAGCGGCATGTCGACCATGGTCAGCCCGAGCCAGGCCAGCCAGACGATCAGGGCGAGAATGGCCCAATGAAGCAGTTGGCTGACCGCGCCCCATCGGCGGGCGGAATTTCGAATCTGCATGGTTGGCTCCGTCGAGTGGCAGGCGGTTGATCCGCGACGAGGCCATTCTCATTGTCTCCGCATCGGAGATAAAGACGATACGTGCAACATCATTGTTTCCGATCAACGGACAATCATCAGGCCAGACTACTGGGAAGGCTACGCATCGATTGGTTCTATTTACGGGACAATCTTGTTCCCGAACGGGGGTTTTTCAACGAAACCTGATCGCTATCCTTGTTGCCATCGCCGGCAGTGGCATCCGCCTGTCTGTCGCCGGTCACCCACCCACAACAGGAGCCTGCCATGAACAACCGTCTTTCCCTCGGCCTCGTCGCCGCCGCGATCCTCGCCTCGTCCTCCTTCGCGCTGGCCGAGCCGGTCACCTACCAGATCGACCCCACGCATACCGACGTGATTGCGCAATGGGATCACTTCGGCTTCTCCAAGCCGGTCGCCCACTTCGGCCAGGCCGATGGCTCGATCACCTACGATCCCGACAACATTGCCGCTTCCCGCGTCGAAGTGACCCTGCCGCTGGCCGGGCTGTCCTCGCACGTAGCGGCGTTCGACGATCACCTGCTCAGCGCCGATTTCTTCGACGCCAAGAACTTCCCCAAGGCCACCTTCAAGAGCACGGCGGTGGAAGGAAATGGCGATGGCCGGCTGACGGTGAAGGGTGAGCTGACGATCAAGGACATCACCCGCCCGGTGGTCCTCGATGCCGCCATCAACAAGATCGCCGCCCACCCGATGACCGGCCAACCGGCCGCCGGCTTCGACGCCGTGGCGACCATCAAGCGCACCGACTTCGGCCTGGGGATGTACGCCCCCAACGTCAGCGACGAAGTGCAACTGCGGATCACCACCGAGGCGGCGGTGCCCAAGCAGGAAGGCTGATTCGACAACGGCCCGCCGCGGACCCGCCTTGGTACAGGCGGGTTCGTGGCGGACGCCATGCCGACGCTCGACGCGCCTGCGATGACCTACCCGTGTCGCAGGCGCTGCCACCGCTCGCTGTCTCCGATCCCGCCACAATGTCCGCGCCTGCCTTGCAGAAAACGTCGCATTGCGGGAACAATCGCCCGACTGGATCAGGGCAACACGGCAATGGATCGGATCGAATGCATGCGGGCGTTTGTCGAGGCGGTTCGCTCCGAAAGCTTCGCCGCCGCGGCGCGAACGCTCGACGTTCCGCGCTCCAAGATCAGCAAACAGGTGCAGGCCCTCGAAGAGCAACTGGGCGTGCAGTTGCTGATGCGGACCACCCGCAGCCTGCATCTGACCGAGGCAGGTGCGACCTACCTCGAAGATGCGCAGGAAGTGCTCGCCGCGCTGGATGAGGCGGAACAGCGCGCCCGCGGTGCCAGCGGCATCCGTGGGATCGTGCGCTGCAACGTGCCGGTGTCGTTCGGGATGCGTGTCCTGGCCGGGGTCGTCCCCAAGTTCCTCGCGCTGTACCCGGACATCGAGTTGCAGGTGTCGCTGACCGATCACCTGATCGACCCGGTCCGTGGCGGATTCGATGTCACCATCCGCATTGCCGACCTGGCCGATTCCTCGCTCGCCGCCCGCACCATCATGCCCGCGCCCAGAAGTCTGGTGGCGACGCCGGCCTATCTGGCGCAACACGGCGCGCCGCAGACGCCGGAGGATCTGGCGTCCCATGCCTTCCTCAACTACGGCGTGCTGCAAGGCGGCATCACCATCAAGCTGTCGCGCGGCAAGGACACGCGGCGCATCCGCACGCGGGGACCGGTGATCGCCGACAATGGCGACTTTCTTGCCTCGCTGGCCCTGGCCGGGATGGGCATCACTCTGGCACCCGACTTCATCGTCCAGGATGAACTGGACGCCGGCACGCTCGTGCGTGTGCTGGAGGATTGGAGTGCGCCGCCGATCGCCGTGCACGCGCTGTTTGCGCAGTCGCGCAACATGCCGCTGCGGCTGCGTAAATTCGTCGATTTCCTGGTCGGCGAGCTGGGTCAGTTGAGCGCGACGACCTGAGCACCGCTGCACGGTGACCGCGATTCGCAGCCGCGAGAGCCTGGTTCGTCACCGCCTTTCTGTAGCGTTTTCCGAAACAATGAAATGACATTCGATGGGTATTTGAGACGCCATCGGATCCATAGACTGGCTCCAGTGCATCCATCCATGAGGAGACAGACCATGATCGAACGTCGCCCCTTTGACCGGCTTGGCGCAGCCAACCACGGTTGGCTCGACGCCAAACACCATTTTTCCTTCGCCGAGTACCACGATCCCGAGCGCGTGCATTGGGGCGCGCTGCGGGTCTGGAACGACGACACCATCCAGCCGGGCACCGGTTTTCCGCCGCATGCGCACGCCGACATGGAGATCATCACCTACGTCCGCGAAGGCGCGATCACCCATCAGGACAGCCTCGGCAACAAGGGACGCACCGAGGCCGGCGACGTGCAGGTGATGAGCGCCGGCAACGGCGTGCGCCATTCCGAATACAACCTGGAACCCGGCGTCACGCGCATCTTCCAGATCTGGATTTTTCCCAACGAGAAGGGCGGCAAGCCGTCCTGGGGTGCCAAGCCGTTCCCGAAGGGCGAGCGCTCCGGTCACTTCGTCACCCTGGCCAGCGGCCTCGACGGTGATGACGAGGCGCTGCCGATCCGCACCGACGCCCGCGTGCTGGGTGCCACCCTGAAGGCCGGCGAGAGCGCCGAGTACCGTTTCGCCGGACCGGGCCGGTTCGGCTACATGGTGCCGGCCAAGGGCAAGGTGGAGGTCGACGGCGTGACGCTGGACGCGCGCGATGGGGCCGCCATCAGCCAGCTCGACGGTTTCCGCGTCACCGCGCTGGAGGATGCCGAACTGGTGCTGGTCGATACCGCCGGCTGAGCGGCGGCGGTCTCCGTGATCGTGATGCGGCGACGGATGGCCTCCGCCGCCGCATCGTTTCGTCGGTGCGAATCGCGCTGACCTGGCCTTTCGGCGGCGCTCAGGCGTCGTCGTCGGCGTAGGCATCCACCGGGATGCAGGCGCAGAACACGTTCTTGTCGCCATGCACGTTGTCGACACGGCCGACCGGCGGCCAGTACTTGGCGTGCCGCAGCGAGGCGACCGGATAGGCGGCGGCCTCGCGCGCGTAGGCGTGGGTCCACTGGTCGGCAGCGACCGCCGCAGCGGTGTGCGGGGCGTGCTTGAGCGGGTTGTCCTCGCGGTCCATGCGGCCTTCTTCGATGGCGCGGATTTCCTCGCGGATGCGGATCATCGCGTCGATGAAGCGGTCCAGCTCGTGCAAAGACTCCGACTCGGTCGGCTCCACCATCAGCGTGCCGGCGACCGGGAAGCTCAGCGTCGGGGCGTGGAAGCCGAAGTCGATCAGACGCTTGGCGACGTCCTCGGCGCTGATGCCGGTGGTCTTTTCCAGCGGGCGCAGGTCGAGGATGCACTCGTGCGCGACGAGGTCGTTGCGGCCGGTGTAGAGCGTCTCGTAGTGCGGGGCCAGACGCCGGGAAATGTAGTTGGCGTTGAGCAGGGCGACCTGGGTGGCGCGGCGAAGGCCGTCCTTGCCCATCATCGCGATGTACATCCAGCTGATCGGCAGGATGCTGGCGCTGCCGTGCGCGGCGGCGCTGACCATGCCGTTGCCGCCGTTGGCCGCCTTGTGGCCGCGCGGCAGGAACGGTGCCAGATGCGCCTTCACCGCGCAGGGGCCGACGCCGGGACCGCCGCCGCCGTGCGGAATGCAGAAGGTCTTGTGCAGGTTGAGGTGGGAGACGTCCGAGCCCCAAAGACCGGGCTTGGCGACGCCGCACAGCGCATTCATGTTGGCACCATCGGTATACACCTGGCCGCCGTGCTGATGGACGATCTCGCAGATTTCGACCACGTCCTCCTCGAACACGCCGTGCGTGGACGGGTAGGTCATCATGATCGCGGCGAGATTGGCCGAGTGCTTTTCGGCCTGGGCGCGGATGTCGGCGACATCGACGTTGCCGTTGGCGTCGCACTTGGTGACCACGACCTTCATGCCGCACATCTGCGCGCTGGCCGGGTTGGTGCCGTGGGCGGACTCGGGGATCAGGCAGATGTTGCGATGTCCCTCGCCGCGCGAGGCGTGCCAGGCGCGGATCGCCAAGAGGCCGGCGTACTCGCCCTGCGCGCCGGAGTTGGGCTGGAAGCTGACCGCGTCATAACCGGTGATGTCGACCAGCATCGCCTCCAGCGAGTCGATCAGTTCGTCGTAGCCCTGTGCCTGCTCGGCCGGGGCCAGCGGGTGGATGTTGGCGAACTCCGGCCAGGTGATCGGGATCATCTCGGCGGTGGCGTTGAGCTTCATCGTGCACGAGCCGAGCGGGATCATGCTGCGATCCATCGCCAGGTCCTTGTCGGCCAGCGCGCGCAGATAGCGCAGCATCTCGTGTTCGCTGTGGTGGGTGTTGAACACCGGATGGGTCAGGAATTTGCTAATGCGTTCCAGTTCGGCCGGGATCAGCGACGGCGTGCCGGCGTCGAGCGCGTCGATGGAAGGCAGCGCCGCGCCGTCGTCGGCGAAGATGCGCCAGAGCAGTTCGATGTCGGCCCGGGTGCTGGTCTCGTCCAGCGAGATGCAGATGTACTCATCCCACGCCTTGCGCAGGTTGGCACCCATCGAGGTGGCGCGCGCCAGCAGGGCGTCGGTGCGCTCGCCGGTCTTCAGGCTGATGGTGTCGAAGGCCGAGCCGTCGTGGTGCGGGTTGTCGAAGCCGAGTTGCTTCAGGCCGGCCTTCAGGATCGCCGTCATCCGCGCCACCCGGCGGGCGATGCGCTTCAGGCCGTCGGGGCCGTGGCAGACCGCGTACATGGCGGCCATCACCGCCAGCAGCACCTGCGCGGTGCAGATGTTGGACGTGGCCTTCTCGCGGCGGATGTGCTGCTCGCGGGTTTGCAGGGTGAGGCGATAGGCCGGATCGCCGTGGACGTCGATCGAGACGCCGATCAGGCGGCCCGGCATCGAGCGCTTGAGCGCGTCGCGGCAGGCCATGAAGCCGGCGTGCGGGCCGCCGAAACCGAACGGCACGCCGAAGCGCTGGCTGTTGCCGACGACGATGTCGGCACCCATCTCGCCCGGCGACTTGAGCAGGGTCAGCGCCAGCAGATCGGTGACGAACACGTACAGCGCGTTGTGCGAATGGATGGCGTCGGCGTACTGGCCCCAGTCGACCAACCAGCCGCTGGAGGCCGGGTACTGCACCAGCACACCGAAGTAATCGCCCTTGGCCAGCAAGGCGTCGAATTCCTCGCCGGAGTTGGCAATCTCGATGCGCAGGCCGAGCGGCTCGGCGCGGGTGTGCAGCACTTCCAGGGTCTGCGGATGGGTATCGCCGGAGACCAGGAAGGTATCGGATTTGGACCTGGCGCTGCGCTTGGCCAGGGTCATCGCCTCGGCGGCGGCGGTGGCTTCGTCGAGCAGCGAGGCGTTGGCGATGTCCATGCCGGTGAGGTCGGCGCACATCTGCTGGAAATTGATCAGCGCCTCCATCCGGCCCTGCGAGATTTCCGCCTGATACGGCGTATAGGCGGTGTACCAGGCCGGGTTTTCCAGGATGTTGCGCAGGATGACGTTGGGCGTGTGGGTGCCGTAATAGCCCTGGCCGATGAAGCTGCGGAACACCTTGTTCTTCGACGCGATGGCGCGAATCTTCGCCAGCGCGTCGACTTCGGTGAGGCTGTCCGGCAGGGCCAGCTCGCCGGTGCCCTTGATGCTGGCGGGGACGATGGCGTCGGTCAGCACGTCGAGCGAATCATGGCCGACCACGGCCAGCATCCGCGCGATCTCGGCGTCGTTGGGGCCGATGTGGCGCTCGACGAAGGCATCGTGCTGTTCGAGGTCTTGCAGCGATTGTTGGCTCATGGGGGGCATCCGGCTGGAGAAAGGGCGACCGTGGACGTGCCGGGCGGCGCGTCTTGGCCCCTCTGTCCTTTTGCCTGAGAGTTTGAGGTCGCTGACGACCCCTGCCCCTTCGGCGCCGGTTTCCCGGTCTCTCCAGAGATGCTCGCGCGCGGCGGTACGGGTGCCTGAGCGATTACGGGCGTTGCGCCTTCGGCAGCGGCTGGTGCCGCTTCTCCCGCCGCGAGCATTGAGCGCGGCGATTATGCCACGGCGCGGGCGCGCCGGGCCGTCGCCGGTGCTGGCTGAACCAAGCGCCGCGCACGATTGCGCCGGCCGCTTCCGGCGGCCGGCCGGATGGCTAGAATCGCGCCATGAGACGACCTCCGCACATCCAGCGCTACCTGCTGACCGGGCTGTTGACGGTCTTTCCGATCTGGCTGACCTGGATCGTGTTCGAGTTCGTCCTGCGCCAGCTCTCCAAGCTCGGCGCGCCGGTGGTCGACGCGCTGGCGCGGCTGTCGGAAAAGGTGCTGCCGGCCTCCGGCCTGGTGCTGGACCTGGAATGGGTGCGCTTCATCCTCGCCGCCTTCCTCACCGTCGCCTTCATCTACGGCCTCGGCTGGCTGGCCAACAAGGTGATCGGACGGCGCCTGCTGGCGCTGTTCGACGCCATCATGGAAAGCATCCCGCTGGTGCAGACCATCTACGGCGGCACCAAGAAGCTGCTGGCGATGCTGCAAACCAAGCCGGAAGGCGCGCAGCGCGTGGTGCTGATCGACTTCCCGCATCGCAGCATGAAGGCGGTCGGCTTCGTCACCCGGGTGGTGCGCGAGGAAGGCAGCGAGCGCGAACTGGCGGCGGTCTACGTGCCGACCACGCCCAACCCGACCTCGGGCTATCTGGAAGTGGTGCCGGTGGACGAACTCACCCCGACCGACTGGACCATGGACCAGGCGATGGCCTTCATCATTTCCGGCGGCGCGGTGTCGCCGGACACGATTCCCTACGCCCGCGCCAACGAAATGCCGTCAGACCAGGGCGCGGGCGAAGCGCCAGACGCCCAGCGCCAGCAGAGCCAGGGTGATCGAGGCGATCAGCCCGCCCCAGACCCAATACGGCAGCCATGACGCCGCGGCGATCTGGCCGACGTCCGACGGCATCAGGCCGGCACCGGTCTGCGCCACCGGGGTGAACAGGTAATCGGCGCGGGAGAAGGTGAACAGGCCCAGTTGCAGCGCCAGGAACACGCACACCGCCTGGCTCAGCGCGCGCGACGCTTTCCACGCCAGCAGGGCCAGCAAGACCGCCAGCACCAGGCAGAAGCCGAGCGTGAACGCGCTGCCCGCCCAGAGCAGCGCCACCAGCGCGAACAGCGCCGCCAGAACGGCCAGGGCGACATGGGCGCTGCGCGAGCGCCGACCGGCCAGGCACAAGAGGAAAGCGGCCAGCGGCGGACCCAGCAGGCCGCCGGCGGCAACCAGCGCCCGCGAACCGGGACCGAAGGCGGCGCGATAGGCCGCCACGCCGGAGCCATCGGCCCAGATCGTCAGCGACTGGAAGCGCCCGCCGAGCAACAACGCGGTCAGGCCGTGGCCCAGCTCGTGCGCCAGCGTGGACAGCATCAGCAGCGGCCAGGCCAACGGCTTGAGGATCGGCACCCAGTACAGCGCCAGCGTCGCCGCCATCGCCGCCAACAGGGCCAGGGCGGCCTGACGGCCGTGCGTGGAGAGGGCAGCGTTCATCGCGATGAGGGTTTTCCGGCGTTCGGCGAGCCAATGGAAGCCCAACGCCGGCGCGCGCGCAAGCCTCGGCGATGTCCGCCAGCGGATAGAATGTGCGGATGCCTGAAGCCTTCGATGCCGCGCTCGCCAACTCGCTGGTGACGCTCCGCTACGTCGCCGTGGTCTACCTCGCCGGCCTGCTGATCGAACGCCTGGCGCTGGCCGAGGCCGGCCAGCCGTGGCGGCACGTGGTGTTCAACCTGCTGTACACGATCCCCTTCGTGTTCCTGACCCATCTGCTGGTGCCGCCCTTGGCGGCGATCACCCAGCCGTGGATCGCCGGTTTCGGCGGCTGGCTGCCGATCCGCATGCCGGAGGGGTTGGGTTGGCAGTTGCTCCAGGGGCTCGCCTTCTTCGCCCTGTTCGACTTTTTCTACTACTGGTTCCACCGCCTGCAGCATGTCTGGCCGGCGCTGTGGGCGCAGCACAAGCTGCACCACGCCGAGCGCTCGCTCAACGTCACCACCGGCCAGCGCCATCACTGGCTGGAAGAGCCGCTGCGGGTATTTCTGGTGTTCCTGCCGCTGAGCATCGTGTTCGACATCCAGCCGCCGACCATCACCTGGCTGTGGTCGCTGCTGCTGCTCTGGGGCTATGCGATCCACCTCAACCTGCGGCTGCCGTTCGGCCCGCTGACGCCGGTGGTCTGCGGCCCGCAATTGCACCGCCTGCACCATTCGCTGAAGCCCGAGCACACCGACATCAACTTCGCCGCCTTCTTCCCGATCTGGGACATCCTGTTCGGCACCTATTGCCCGCCCAGGCGCGGCGAGTGGCCGGCCACCGGCCTGCACGACGGCGAGGATCTGAACCACGCCGGCCGCGCCCTGCTCTCGCCCTTCCGCGATTGGTGGCGGATGCTGCGGCCGCGGCGCGACGGCATCCCGCAATTGCCCGACGACGCCTGAGGCTCAGCGCCAGCGTCGCAACAGACCGCGCTCCAGCGCCAGCGCGGCGACCAGCGAAGCCAGCAGCCACAACGCCGTCGCCGGCAACACGCCAAGCCAGGCCGGACGCCAGGCCAGCATCAGCAGCATCAGCGGCATGTTGACCAGATAGAGAGCGAAACAGGCGCGCGCCGCCGCCGTCAGCCACGCTGCCGAACGGCCGACCATCAGACTCGGCAGGATCGCCGCGCCACCAGCGGCGACCAGGGCGAACAGCAGGACGCGCGCGGCAGCGCCATCGCGCGGCAGGGTGGCGAAGATCCAGACCGTTTCCAGCAGCAGGGCGACGCCTAGCCAGGCCAACCCGCGCGCGCGACCGGGCTTTTCGGCAACCAGGCAGGCCGCGATGCCGCCCCAGGCGCAGGCATCAAGGCGCATCGGCAGCCATTTGCGCACGCCCTCGTCCCAGGCCGGATCGACGGCGATTACCAGCCCGCCGCGCAACAGCAGGCCCAGCAGCGCCAGGACGAACAGGGCATTGCGCAGGGCGACGACCGGGTGCGGACGCCGCGCCGCCCAGCCGGCCAACAGTGGCGCGAGCAACCAGAACAGGACGAGGATCGGCAGGTTCCAGCTTTCACCATGGAACGGACCGGGCGGCGCGGCACTGTTCTGCCAGAGCAGAAAATGGCGCCAGACAGCATCCGGAAACCCGCCGTGCAAACCCAGCCACAACAGCAGGTTGAGCAGCACGAACAACCAGTAACCGGGCAACACGCGACGCAGGCGGTCGATCATCCAGCCGCCGGCCTGGGCGATGCCGCGCGGCGGATCGGCCAGCAGCAGGCCGGCCAGCAGGAAGCCGCTGAGCGCGAAGAACGCTTCGACGCCGATCAGGCCGGCGAGCAGATAGAGGTCGTAATGCGGCCACAGCGTGAACAGCAGGGCACCGGCGTGGGCAAACAGCACCAGGGCGGCGGCGCACAGCCGCAGCGCGTCCAGCCCGGCGTGGCGCATCGGCCGATCAGCCGCCGCGCTGGCGCAGCGCCTCGAACAGCGCCACGCCGGTGGCCACCGACACGTTGAGGCTTTCCGCCTGGCCGCGCATCGGAATCTTCGCCAGATGATCGCAGTGTTCGCGGGTCAGCCGGCGCAGGCCGTCGCCCTCGCCGCCCATGACGATGGCGATCGGCCCGGACAGGTCCAGCGCGTACAGCGAGACATCGGTTTCACCGGCCAGGCCGACCAGCCAGACGCCGGCCTCCTTCAGCGTCTTCAACGTGCGCGCCAGGTTGGTGACGCGGATCAGCGGCACCCGGTCCGCCGCCCCGGCCGCGCTCTTGCGCACCACCGGCGTGATGCCGGCGGCGCGATCACGCGGCACGATCACCGCCGCCACGCCGGCCGCCTCGGCCGAGCGCAGGCAGGCACCGAGGTTGTGCGGATCTTGCACGCCATCGAGGACCAGAATCAGCGGGTTGTCGGCGCGGCCGAGCAGTTCGTCGAGGTCGCCCTCGCCGAGATTGACCGGCATCGCGTACTGCGCGACCACGCCCTGGTGACGCACGCCGGGCGCGGCGCGGGCCAGCGCATCGGGGGCGACCTGCAGCACGCTGATGCCGGCGCGCCTGGCGGCGGCGGCGATCTCCAGCAGGCGCGGATTCTTCGCCCGCGCCTCGATCCATATTTCACGGACGTGGCTGCGCTCACTTTCCAGCGCTGCCGCCACCGCATTGATGCCGGCGATCCATTGCTCGCTCATCGGCGCTTCTTCCCCGGTTTGTCGGTCTTGGCGGCTTTGGCGGTCTTGGCCGACCGCGCCGGTCGGCCCGCCTGCGCTCGTTCGCCGCCGCGCGCCGGGCCGACCGGCTCACCCAGATGTTCGGTCAGGCGGAAGTCGATCTTGCGCTCCTCCAGACTGGCACGCAGCACCAGCACGCGTACCGTGTCGCCGAGCCGGATGGTGAGGCCGCCGCGCTCGCCCTGCATCAGCTTGCGCAAGGGATCGAAGTGGTAGTAGTCGTTCGGCAACTGGGTCACGTGGACCAGGCCGTCGATGCGCGACTCGGTCAGTTCGACAAACACGCCGAACGAGGTCACGCCGCTGACCGTGCCGTCGAACTCGGCGCCGATGTGGCGCTCCATCCAGGCGCAGCGATAGCGCTCGTCGACCTCGCGCTCGGCCTCGTCGGCGCGCCGCCCGCACTCCGAGCAATGCAGCGCCAGCGCCGCCATCTCGTGTTCGGCATAGGTGAAGTCCGCCGCCTTGGCACCGCTCAGGGCGTGTTTGATGGCGCGGTGCACCAGCAGGTCGGGATAGCGGCGGATCGGGCTGGTGAAATGGGCGTAGGCGTCCAGCGCCAGGCCGAAGTGGCCGATGTTGCCGGTCTGGTACACCGCCAGCGCCTGGCTGCGCAGCAGCACGGTTTCCAGCAGCATCGCCTCGGGCAGCTTGCGTGCCTTCTTCAGCACGGCGGTGAAATCGCGCGGCTGCACCTTGTCCCAGGCCGGCAGCTTGAGGCCGAACTCCTTGAGGAACTCCAGCAGGTCGTCGTACTTGGACGGCGGTGGCCGGTCGTGTACGCGGTACGGGGCCGGCAGGGCGCTTTCCAGCAGGAAGCGCGCCGCGGCGACATTGGCCGCCACCATGCACTCCTCGATCAGCTTGTGGGCGTCGTTGCGCTCGCCCGATTCCGCCTGCACCACCTCGCCGGCCGGGCCGAGGCGGAACTCGATCTCCTGGCTGTCGAACTCGATCGCGCCGCGCCGCGCGCGCTGCCGCGCCAGCGCCTTGTAGAGCTGATGCAGGCGCTGCACGCCGGGCAAAAGGTTGCCGATCTGCGCCTTCGCCTGCTCGTCGTCCTCGCCGATGGCCGCCCACACCTGGGTATAGGTGAGCCGCGCATGCGAGCGCATCACCGCCTCGTAGAAGCGCGAGCCGGTCACCACGCCATCGTGGCTGACCTGCATCTCGCAGACGAAGCACAGCCGGTCCACCGCCGGGTTCAGCGAGCAGATGCCGTTGGACAGCGTTTCCGGCAGCATCGGCACGACGAAACCGGGGAAGTACACCGAGGTGGCGCGCTTGGCCGCCTCGTCGTCGATGGCGCTGCCGGGGCGCACGTAATGCGACACGTCGGCGATGGCGACGACCAGACGGAAGCCGTCGCGGTTGGTTTCGCAGTACACGGCGTCGTCGAAATCGCGCGCCGTCTCGCCGTCGATGGTGACCAGCGGCAACTCGCGCAGGTCGACCCGGCCCTCGATGTCCGCAGCCGGCACGTCCAGCGGCACGCGCGAGGCCTGCTCCAGCGCCTCCTGCGGCCATTGGTGCGGAATGTCGTGGCCGTGGATGGCCATTTCCACCACCAGCGAAGGCGTCAGCGCATCGCCCAGCACGCTGAGCACGCGACCGAACGGCGGTCGTCCGCCCTGCGGCGGCGAAGTGATCTCGCAGACCACGATCTGGCCGCTGCGCGCGCCATGGCGCTCGGCATGCGGCACCACGATGTCCTGATGCACGCGGCGGTCGTCGGGCAATACCAGTCCGACGCCATCGCGCTCGGCGAAACGACCGACCAGGCGCGTGGTGCGCCGCTCCAGCACCTCGACCACGGCACCTTCGCGACGCCCGCGCGAATCGACGCCGGTCAGCGCCGCCAGCACGCGGTCGCCATGCAACACGTCGCGCATCTGCCGGGGCGGCAGGAACAGGTCGTCGCCACCGGCGTCCGGGCGCAGGAAGCCGAAGCCATCGGCATTGGCGATCACCACGCCGGGGATCAGGCTCAGCCGCGCCGCCGGCGCGTAGCCGCCACGCCTGTTCACCAGCAACTGGCCGTCGCGCACCATCGCCGCCAACCGCCGGCTCAGCGCCTCGAAGCGGTCCGGCGCGGTCAGCCGCAGCGCCCGCGCGATGGCCTCGACCTCCATCGGCTCGCCGTGCGCGGAGAGGAACTCCAGCAGCGCCTCGCGACTGGCGATCGGACGCTCGTAGCGGCGCGCCTCGCGCTCGGCATGCGGATCGTCCAGCGCCGCGCGTCGCGCCACGACTTCGGCGGTCTTGCGCGTCTTGCCGGCCTTGCCGTCGGCAGCAGCCGGCCCGCGCGCCGACGCTCCGGACTTGCCGGCCGGCGCGGCCGACTCATCGAGCGAGCGCGTCAGCGACTCCGGCAACCAGCCGGGCAAGGACCGCGCCGGCTTGCGCCCGGCGCTCTTTTCACCTGGATTCTTCTTTTTCATGCACGCATCTTACACGCCGACCCTGATCGCCCGTTGACAGCCACGCGCATCGACCGTATCGTTCGCTGCTCGCTCGCGCCCGGCGCGACGCAGGTCTGAGCTTCTGCCCAGGTGGCGGAATTGGTAGACGCACTAGTTTCAGGTACTAGCGGGTAACACCGTGGAGGTTCGAGTCCTCTCCTGGGCACCAGACGCAAGTCCGCAGACAGCCAGACAAACCCGGAAAACCCCGCCACGGCGGGGTTTTTTGTTGCCTGTGTGTCCGTTCCCGTCCGTGGCCGGCCGCCCACAGCCGGGGGCAAGTGTGAGTAGATTTGTGAGTAGATTTCCGGGCTGCTATATTTCGACGAGGCCCTATCTACTCACAGGCAAGCCGATGCTCACCGTCGTCGCCATCGACCGTCTCAAGCCGCGCGACAAACTCTTCCGCGTTGCCGACAGCCGCGGCCTGTGTCTTGAGGTCACCCCCAACGGCAGCAAGCTCTGGCGGTACCGTTACCGGCTGCATGGCAAGGCGCGCATGCTGAGCCTGGGCATCTATCCTCAAGTGCCCTTGGCCAACCGCAAGGACGCTGCCGGAAACCCGGTAAAGGGTGCACGTGAGCTGCGCGACGAAGCCGCTCGGCTGGTGCAGGATGGCATCGACCCGGTGGCCAGCCAGCGTGAACAGGCTGCACAGCAACGCCGTGCCAGTGAGCGCACCGGCGAGTTCACTCAGGTGGCGGATGAGTGGCTGGCCTTTCAGAAAAAAAGCTGGGCCACGGAAACCTACCGCAAGGCGAAGATGGTGGTGGCGATCTACCTCGATCCCAGCCTCGGTGAAATCCCCATCGCCACGCTGTCCACCAAGGACGTGATGCCGGTGCTCGAGGCCATCGCCAGCAAGGCACCCAACCTCGCCGCCAAGGCAAGGCAGTATCTGGGCAGCATCGTCCAGTTCGCCATCCAGCGCGGCCTGCGCG
>JBAYTD010000075.1:0-14600 GCA_041675805.1 Lysobacteraceae bacterium | reverse complement strand
TTCCTCCCCACGCTCGGTCACCCTCACGCAGTTGCGCTTCACTTCGCTCGCTGTGGCCAGCTCACGGGAGGACTTGCACCTCCAAGAGTGCGCCCGTGCCGGGCGCACAAAAGCGAAAGCCCGGCACGAGGCCGGGCTTTCGGGTGCTGCGTTGAACAGTCGAACAATCAGTTCTGGACGTTCAGTTCCGTGCGGCGGTTGCGCGCGCGGCCTTCGGAGGTGTCGTTGGTGTCGATCGGACGGTTCTCGCCGTAGCCGTTCGGGCCAACCAGACGGGAGGCGTCGATGCCGTTGCTGGTCAGGTAGTCGTACACGGCGCGGGCGCGACGCTCGGACAGACCCTGGTTGTAGGCGTCGGTACCGATGGAGTCGGTGTGACCGGCGACTTCAACGCGCAGCTCCGGATACTTCTGCAGGATCGACACGGCCTCGCTGAGGATCGCCACGGCGTCCGGACGCAGGCTGGACTTGTCGAAATCGAAGTTCACGCCGCGCAGGTCGATGGTGACCGGCACCGGGCAGCCATCCGGACCGACGGTCTGGCCGGCCTGCGAGTTCGGGCACTTGTCGTCGCAGTTGTTGACGCCGTCGCCGTCGTCGTCGAGATCGGCGCAGGTGACCACCGGGGCGACCGGGACGACCGGATCCGGAGCCGGGGCAGGGGTGACGGCGCGAACCGGCTCGGGGCCGAGCTTGACCATGGCGGTCAGGCCGACGTAGACGTCGCTGAAGTAGTCGTCACGGTCCGGGCGACCGGCGGTGTCGTCGAAGTCGTAGCGCAGGCCGGCTTCGGCACGCAGGGCGGTGCGACCGTAGTCGGCCTGCAGGCCGGCACCGACCTGGGCCAGCAGATCGTTGCCGCGACGGTCGAGCGGGCCGCCGCCGGCAGCATTGGGATACTCGTCCTCATGGCGCTGCACGCCGGCACCGATGGCGAAGTACGGCCACCAGTTGTCGCCGGCGTCACGGAAGTGGTAGCGGCTCACCAGGCTGGCGGAATACAGGCTCCAGTTGAGCTGGGTGCCCTTCTGGTTGGGGTTGGCATGGTCGAGCTGGAGGTCGACGGACCAGCGCTCGGAAATGAACTTGCCGACGCCGAAGCCCCAGAACATGTCATTGCTGACGGAACGGTCATTGTCGAAAAGGCCGTAGCCCACGGTGCCCGACACGTACCAGCGATCATCCAGATCGTCCTGGGCCATTGCCGTCTGCGCCAGTCCAAGCGCGCCGACAAGGGCGCAGCAGAGCAGTTTCTTGTTCATCGCCAACTCCTGGTGGTTGTTCATTGATTAGTTGAAGCCATGATCGCCGGCCGGATGGAAGACGACGGTCACTTGTGTGAAGCCTCGCCTAGGATATTACCCTGAACGTGAAGGGAGACTAACAAAATCATAACATTGTGTCGAAGGATTCGGGAATCCTCCGCGGGCCGTCGGACGGCTGTCGTTCCGGGGCTCGCCCTCACAGTGCGAACAGGTCCATCAGACGATGTACCGGGGTCGACTCGAAGCGTGAGGTATCGCCCACCAAGCCCATGATTTGCCTGGCTTTATAGCCCGGAAGCGACTCACCGACAGCGGCCTCGAACTTGCGCAGCAGGGCGGCCACGCCCTCGCCCCGGCGCTCGCGGTGGCCGATCGGGAAGTCGATGGAGACCTTGTCCGTGCTGCTGCCGTCGGTGAAGAACACTTGCACGGCGTTGCCGATGTAGCGTTTTTCGGGGTCGAAGTAGTCGCGGGTGAAGTCCGGATTCTCGCGCACCTCGGTCTTCGCCCGCAGGGCGTCGATGCGCGGATCGGCGGCCACGGCGTCGGCGTAGTCGGCAGCGGTCAGGCGACCGAAGATCAGCGGCACGGCGACCATGTACTGGATGCAGTGGTCACGGTCGGCGTAGTTGGCCAGCGGGCCGGTCTTGTCGATGATGCGGATGCCGGCTTCCTGGGTCTCGATGACAATGCGCTCGATCTCGTCGATGCGCCCGGCGACTTCCGCATGCAGGCGCATCGCGCATTCCACCGCGGTCTGCGCGTGGAACTCGGCCGGATAGCTGATCTTGAACAGGATGTTCTCCATCACGTAGCTGCCGAAGCCGCGCTCGAAGCGGAACGGCTGGCCGCGAAAGGCGACATCGTAGAAACCCCAGGTGCGTGCGCTGAGCGCGCTGGGATAGCCGGCGCAGCCCTTCATCGCGTTCAGCGCATGGGTCACGGCGCGGCGGCAGGCATCGCCCGCCGCCCAGCTCTTGCGCGGGCCGGCGTTGGGCGCGTGGCGATAGGCGCGCAGCGTGCCGCCGTCGAGCCAGACGTGGGAGAGCGCGTTGATGATCTCCTCCTTGCCGCCGCCGAGCAGGAAGGTGGAGACGGCGGTGGAGGCCAGCTTGACCAGGATCACATGGTCGATGCCGACCCGGTTAAAGCTGTTCTGCAAGGCGTAGACGCCCTGGATTTCGTGCGCCTTGATCGACAGGCTGAGCGCGTCGCGCACGGTGACCGGCTTGGCACCGGTCTGCGCGGCGTTGCGCGAGACGTGATCGGCAACGGCGAGGATAGCACCGAGATTGTCCGAGGGATGGCCCCATTCGGCCGCCAGCCAGGTGTCGTTGAAGTCGAGCCAGCGGATCTGCACGCCGAGGTTGTAGGCCGCCTGCACCGGGTCCAGTGCCCAGGCGGTGCCCGGCACGCGCACCCCGCCGGGCAGGGTGGCACCGGGGACGACCGGGCCGAGGTGCTTGACGCATTCGGGAAAACGCATCGCCAGAAGGGCGCAGGCCAGGCTGTCCAGCAGCACGTAGCGCGCCGTGGTGTAGGCTTCCGGCGAGCTCAGGTAGTAATCGACGACGTAGTCGGCGATGTCGATCAGCGGCTGGTCCGGCTCGGGGCGCTTGGCGGAACGGATGTCGTACTGGCTCATGGTCGCCTCGCGAGCAGCGTGATGGAATCCGCGCATTTTGCCAGATCGCCCCGCGCCGCGCTGTCCGCGCCCGCCCGCTATCGAGGCGGCGCGACCGTCGCCATGCGACGACTTGAGCCCAACCCGGTTTCAGTGCAGGGTAGGCATTCCATACGCACGCGTACAGGCCGCCATGCCCACGCCCTACCCGCATCTGTTCGCCCCGCTCGACCTCGGCTTTCGCACCCTGCGCAACCGCATCCTGATGGGTTCCATGCACACCGGCCTGGAAGATCGGGCCAGGGACTACCCAAAGCTGGCGGCCTATTTCGCCGAGCGCGCGCGCGGCGGTGTCGGCCTGATCGTGACCGGCGGCATCGCGCCGAACATGGTCGGCTGGCTGAAGCCGTTCGGCGGCAAGCTGTCGCGCGGCTGGGAAGTGCGGCGACATCTCCAGGTGACGCAGGCGGCGCAGGCGGAGGGCGCGGCCATCTGCCTGCAACTGCTGCACGCCGGGCGCTACGGCTACCATCCCTTGCAGGTCGCACCCTCTGCGGTCAAGGCACCGATCAACCCGTTCAAGCCGCGGGCGCTGTCGGCCCGCGCCATCGAGCGACAGATCGGCGACTTCGTCCGCAGCGCGCAACTGGCGCGGGAGGCCGGCTACGACGGCGTCGAGATCATGGGATCGGAGGGCTACCTGATCAACCAGTTCCTCGCCCCACGCACCAACCATCGCGACGACCAATGGGGCGGCTCGCTGGAAAACCGCCAGCGCTTCGCGGTGGAGGTCGTGCGCCGCACACGCGCGGCTGTCGGTGCGGACTTCATCATCATCTTCCGCCTGTCGATGCTGGAACTGGTCGAAGGCGGCTGCGACTGGGACGAGATCACCAGCACCGCGCGCGCCATCGAAGCGGCCGGGGCGAGCATCCTCAACACCGGCATCGGCTGGCACGAGGCGCGGGTGCCGACCATTGCCACCTCGGTGCCGCGCGCCGCCTTCGCCGGCGTCACCGCCAAGCTGAAGCCGCATGTCGGCATCCCGCTGGTGGCGGTCAACCGCATCAACATGCCGGACGTGGCCGAGCAGATCCTCGCCGGTGGTCAGGCCGACATGGTGTCGATGGCGCGCCCGCTGCTGGCCGATGCGCAATGGCCGAACAAGGCGCGCGAGGGCCGCGCCGACGAGATCAACACCTGCATCGCCTGCAACCAGGCCTGCCTGGATCACGTGTTCGCCAACAAGCGGGCGAGTTGCCTGGTCAACCCGCGCGCCTGTGCCGAGACCGAGCTGGTCTACGAGGCAGTCGACAAGTCGCGCGCGGTCGCCATCGTCGGTGCCGGTCCGGCCGGGTTGGCGGCGGCCAGCGTCGCCGCCGAGCGCGGCCATCGGGTGACGCTGTTCGACGCCGCGCGCGAAATCGGCGGCCAGTTCAACCTGGCCAAGAAGATTCCCGGCAAGGAGGAGTTCCACGAGACCTTGCGCTACTTCCGCCGCCAATTGGAACTGACCGGCGTCGAGGTCCGCCTCGGCGCGCGGGTCGATGCGCAGCAACTGATCGACGGCGGTTTCGACGAGATCGTGCTGGCCACCGGCATCCGCCCGCGCCGACCGGCGATCGACGGCATCGACCATCCGAAGGTCTGCTCCTACACCGACATCCTGTCCGGCCGCCGCATCGCCGGCCGGCGGGTGGCGCTGATCGGTGCCGGCGGGATCGGCTTCGATGTCGGCGAATTCCTCGTCCACGAGGGCATTTCGCCCAGCCTGCAACCCTCGCGCTGGATGGCCGAATGGGGCGTCGACCCGGCCTTCGAGAGTGCCGGCGGCCTGCGCGAGCCGATGCCGGAACCGCCGGCACGCGAGCTGTGGCTGTTGCAGCGCACAGAAGGCCGGCCCGGCGCGCGGCTGGGCAAGACCACCGGCTGGATCCATCGTGCCACCCTCAAGCACAAGGGCGTGCGCATGCTCGGCGGTGTCGAATACGAGCGCATCGACGACGACGGCCTGCACCTGCGCATCGGCGAGGAGCAGCAATGCCTGCCGGTCGACGACGTGGTGATCTGCGCCGGCCAGGAGCCGTTGCGCGAACTGTTCGAACCACTGACCACGGCGGGATGCAGCGTGCACCTGATCGGCGGTGCCGACGTGGCGGCAGAACTGGATGCCAAGCGCGCCATCGACCAGGGCAGCCGGCTGGCGGCGCGGCTCTGACGCGGCTCTGACCAGTCTCCGCCGCCGCGCTCAGCCCTCCGGCGCGATGTAGCCGGGCGGCGTGTCCGCGCCATCGCCGAACAGGAACTTCTCCGCCTGCTCGGCGAGGAAGGCGCGGGCGGCGGGGTCGCGCGGGTTGAGGCGGTTCTCGTTGATCAGCATGGTCTGGTGCGCCAGCCATTCCTGCCAGGCCGCCTTGCCGATGCCGGCGAACACGCGCTGGCCGAACTCGCCGGGCAGCGGCGCAAAGTCCAGACCTTCGGTTTGCGCCTTGTGGCGGGCGCAGAAAACGCTTCGACTCATGGTGTGCTCCTTACAGTGACGTGGCGGTGTCCGGCATCGCGCCGAACAACCCGGCTTGCGCGCCGCGTTCGGCCTGCAGCAGGCGTCGGATCGGTGCCGGCAGGCCGTAATCGCCCAGCCGGGCCGGGTCGATCCAGTCCAACGCGGCATTATCGGCCAGCCTGGCGGAGGCTTCGAGCAGGCGCAGGCGCAAGGGCTCGATGGTCAGGCGGAAATGGGTGAAGACGTGCTCGACCGGTGCCAGCGCAGTCGCCTCGCCGAGCCTGCCCAGCGCCGCCGCCCAGCCTTCGGCCTCGGCGCGGGAATCGAACTGCGGCAGGCTCCACAGTCCGCCCCAGATGCCGACCGGCGGGCGACGTTCCAGCAGCCATTGCCCGCGTCCGTCGTCGATCCACAGCGCCACGCAGCGACGCCGTGGCACGGCTTTGCGTGGCCGCGAGGTCGGCAGGTCGGCCACCTGATCACGACGCAGCGCGACGCAGTCGGCGCGGAACGGGCAGCGCGGGCAGTCCGGCCGCGCGCGCCGGCACAGCGTGGCACCGAGATCCATGATCGCCTGGGTGTAATCGGCCATCCGCCCCTCGGCCAGCGGCGGTGCCGGCAGCAGTGCTTCCGACAACTGCCACAGGCGGCGCTCCACCTCGCGCTCGCCGGGCCAGCCTTCGATGCCGAACATCCGGCACAGCACGCGCCTGACGTTTCCATCGAGGATGGCCAGGCGCTGGTCGTGGGCCTGGGCGAGGATCGCCGCTGCGGTGGATCGGCCGATGCCGGGCAGTTCGGCCAGCGCCGCCGCATCGGCGGGCAACTCGCCGCCGTTCTGCATGCAGCGCTGCGCCGCCGCGTGCAGGTTGCGGGCGCGGCTGTAGTAGCCAAGCCCGGCCCAGTGGGCGAGCACCGCATCGAGCGGTGCCGCCGCCAGCGCGGCAAGGTCGGGAAAGGCCTCCATGAAGCGCTGGTAATAGGGAATGACGGTGGCGACCTGGGTCTGTTGCAGCATCACCCGGCGACCCACACCCGATAGGCGCTGCGCGGATGCTGCCAGGGCAGGTCGTGGCGGCCGTGCAGCGAATGCCAGTCGAGCAGGCGGCGGGCGAAGTCGGTGGTCATTGCGCCGGCGCGGCGGCGGGATGCAGGCGCAGCTTGAGCCCTTCGACGCGCAGGCCCTGCACGTCGAGTTCCGGCAAATCCGCCTCCAGCGCCAGCGGCGGCAACGGATCGCGCTGGGCATCGCCCTGCCAGCGCAGCGCCTCGCGCGGCTGGCCGCGCAAGGCAACGCGCGCCTCGCCCTCGCCGGCACTGACGGCCAGTTCCCCGCTCAGATCGCCCGGCCCGCGATAGCCCAGTTGCAGCGGTGCGGAAAGCAGGGCGTCGGGAAGGCGCAGTCCTGTTTCCAGTTCGGCCAGAAGGCGTCGGTCCAGTTCGGCCTGAAGCTCCACGCGCAGCCATTGCGGCAGGAACAAATCGGCCTCGCCGTGGGCGCTGATCCACGGCGCGGTTTCGGCTTCCGCTGCCAGACGCAGCGTCGCCTGCTCCAGCGCGACACCCTGTGCGCGCTGGTACGGGATCGCGGCCAGTTGCAGTTGCCAACGCTGCGTCTCCTCGCCGATATCGACATCGGCAGCGATGGACAGCGTCAGCGGCGCGCCATCGCGCAGCGGCGACAGGTCGATGTCGAGACCATCAAGAGCGAACTCGCCGGATTGCAGGCGACCGTTGCGCACATGCAGCGCGGCGGCCAGGTTCGGCAAGGTCGTCGGTGCCGGCGGGCCATCGTCGGCGGCAGCGTTCAGCCACAGCCCCAGTTCATCGAGGTCGAGCAGCGGGCCGTGTACATCGACGCGGCCGATCTCGCTGTCGGCGCGCCACAGGATCGACAGCGGCAGGGCGACGTCGATGCGCGCCACGCGCAGCATTGCCGGCGCGGCGGCTGCGCGGCGCATGTCGAGGTCGACCAGGGCCAGATGCAGGCGCGGCCAAAGGCCCAGTCGCGCCGGCTCGCCGGTGGCGACCACGAGGCCGCTGTGGGCAGCGATGCGGTCGACCAGCAGCGCGCCCAGCCGTTCCGGTTGCAGGACGGCGCGCAGCGCGAAGAACCCGCCCGCCAGCAGGACCGCCACGATCAGCGCGAGCACCCGCCAGCGGCGGCGGCGGACGCGTTCCACGTCAGCCGGTGTAGTCGCCCGGCAGCAGCGCATCGACGAAGGCGTCGGCATCGAAGCTGCGCAGGTCGTGCACCTTCTCGCCGAGGCCGATGAAGCGGATCGGAATACCGAACTCACGCGCCAGCGCGAACACCACGCCGCCCTTGGCGCTGCCGTCGAGCTTGGTGACGACCAGCCCGGTCACTCCTACCGCGCGGTGGAAATGGCGCAACTGGTTGACCGCGTTCTGCCCGGTGGTGCCGTCGATCACCAGCAGCACCTCGTGCGGCGCGGACGGCTCGGCCTTGGTCAGCACGCGCTTGACCTTGGCCAGTTCGTCCATCAGCCCGGCCTGGGTGTGCAGGCGTCCGGCGGTATCGACGATCAGCAGGTCGACGCCGCGCGCGCGCGCCATCTGCGCGGCATCGAAAGCTACCGCGGCGGAGTCCGCGCCGGCACCCTGCGCCACCACCGGCACCTTGTTGCGCTCGCCCCACTGCTGCAACTGCTCCACCGCCGCCGCGCGGAAAGTGTCGCCGGCGGCCAGCATCACCGACTTGCGCTCGTCGGCGTAGCGCCGCGCCAGCTTGCCGATGGTGGTGGTCTTGCCGACGCCGTTGACGCCGACGGTGAGCAGGATGAAAGGCCGCTGGCCTTCGATGTCCAGCGGCACGGCGACCGGGCGCAGCATGTCGACCAGGATCGCGCGCAGATGGGTGAACAGGCCGGCGGCGTCCTTCACCACGCCACGCTGCACCTGCTCGCGCAAGGCCGCCGCCACCGCCTCGGAGGCGACCACGCCGGCATCGGCGGCCAACAGCGTGGTCTCGATCTCGTCGATCAGGTTCTCGTCCAGCGCCGGCTGGGCCCCGAACAGATTGCCGAATCCGCGCGCGAAGGCACTGCCGCGCAGGCGTTCGCGCCAGTTGGCCGGCGCGGCCGCGGCTTCAACCGGCGCGTCGTCGACGACCGCCTGCGGCGGCGCGACGGTGGCTTCCTCGGCGCTCGCGGGCCGTGGTCGATCCTGCTTTTTTTTCCAGAAACTGAGCATGGGCGGGGTTTTGACGGACAATGCAGCGATGGTAGCACCGCCCATCCGCCGCCCCGCAGTTCCACCCCGTTCCGGTACAGCGGCCGGACGGATACGCATCATCGGCGGCCACTGGCGCGGCACGCGCCTGCCGGTTCCCGACCTGCCCGGCCTGCGGCCGACGCCGGACCGGGTCCGCGAAACCCTGTTCAACTGGCTGGCCCCGCATCTCCCCGGCAGCGCCTGCCTGGACCTGTTCGCCGGCAGCGGCGCGCTCGGTCTGGAAGCGGCCTCGCGCGGCGCGGCGCGCAGCGTGCTGGTCGAGCGCGAGCGCCAGGCCGCCCAGGCCCTGCGTGACGCAGTACACAGATTGCAGGCGCAAGCTCGGGTCGAAATCGTCCACGGCGACGCCCTGGCCTGGCTGGCCGCTGCCGACGGCCGGCGTTTCGACATCGCCTTCGTCGATCCACCGTTCGCGCAGGCGCTGTGGCAGCCGGCGCTGGACGCTCTGGCACCAAGACTGGCCGCGCAATGCCTGCTCTACGTCGAAACCCCGCCCGGCACCGACCTGATCCTGCCGCCCGGCCTGCAACCGTTTCGCGAAGGTCATACCCGCGACACCCATTACCGCCTGCTGCGTCGCGACCGGGCCTGAAGGCGGCCGCGCCGACCGCTCCTCGCGCCGCGCCGCCGACGCGCTTCGCCGTCACGCCGGCCTGCTACACTTCCACGCCATCCAGCGGCCTTTTCCGACGATCCGCCCGAGACCCGACAGGATGACTTCCAGCCGGCAGCGCATCGCCCTTTATCCGGGCACGTTCGACCCGATCACCAACGGCCACGTCGATCTGGTGGCGCGGGCCGGGCCGCTGTTCGAGCGCATCATCATCGGCGTCGCCGAAAGTCCGGCCAAGGGCCCCGGTTTTCCGCTGGCCGAGCGCATCGAACTGGCCGCCGCAGCACTGGCCGACATCCCCAATGTCGAGATTCGCGGCTTCAGCACGCTGCTTGCCAGTTTCGTCCGCGAGGTCGGTGCCGGCGTGCTGCTGCGCGGCCTGCGCGCGGTGTCGGATTTCGAATACGAATTCCAGCTCGCCAGCATGAACCGGCATCTGGTACCCGAGGTGGAAACCCTGTTCCTGACCCCGGCCGAGCAGTACAGCTTCATCTCCTCGACGCTGGTGCGCGAGGTCGCCCGCCTGGGCGGCGACGTGACCGGCTTCGTCCACCCGGTCGTGGCCAGCGCGCTGCGACAACGCTATCTTGCCTGCCCATAGGCACCGCCTCCGCTACATCACCATGGAGTACACCATGCAAAGCCTGTTCCGTACCGTCCTGCTCGCCGTGGCCCTGGTCCTGCTCGCCGCCTGCGACAACAAGGACAAGCAAGCCGAAGCGCCGGTTGCCGCCGCGCCGGTCGAACTGAAAGCCCCCGTCGACGGCAACGACCGCGAATGGCGGCTGTACCTGACCGAGGTGGTGAAGCAGAACATGCAGGGCATCCGCAGCAGCCCGTTCATGTACTACCTGCCGTCCGAGGACGCCGAGGATTTCGAGGACCAGTACGAGCGCCAGCTCGACAACGTGCTCGGCACCGTGGCGCGCGGCGTGCTGCCGGGCAACATGCTGGCCTTCGGTTCGCCGGCCCCGGAGCGCATGGCCGACCTGATCGAGGAAGCCTTCACCGGCGCTTCGCCCGGTTCGATGAAGGATGTCCGCGTGCTCTACATCGGCGGCCAGGACGAAGCCGAGCGGGTGCGTCCGCTGGTCGAGTCCAGCGGTGCCGGCTTCGTCCACGTCCCGCTGGATTGAGGCGTCCGATCCGCCCCGACGCGTGCCCGGCCGGCATTGACCGGTCGGGCCGCTGGCGGAGTCAGTGATGGCCCTGCGCATCAGCGATCTGTGCATCAACTGCGATGTCTGCGAGCCGGCCTGCCCCAACGATGCCATCGCCCAGGGTGAAACGGTCTACGAGATCGACCCGGCGCGCTGCACCGAATGCGTCGGCCATTTCGACGAGGCGCAATGCGTGATCGTCTGCCCGGTGGAGTGCATCGACCTCGACCCGGCGCAGCCGGAAACCCCCGATCAATTGCTGGCCAAGTTCCAGCGCCTGCACGGAAACCGCCCATGAGCACGCGCCTGTTCGCCCTGCTTGCCGGCCTCGGCCTGCTGCTCGCCGGCCCTGTCGCCGCCGTCGATGCCGAGTCCAGCGCCAGACCGCCGCAGGCCGCCATTGCCAGCGCCAACGCCGAGGCCACCGACGCCGGACTGGCGATCCTCGCCGCCGGCGGCAACGCCTTCGACGCCGCCATCGCGGTCAGCGCCGTGCTCGGCCTGGTCGAGCCGGAAAGCTCCGGCCTCGGCGGCGGCGGCTTCATGCTGCTGCACCTGGCCGGCGAGGACCGCCAGGTGTTCATCGACGCCCGCGAGCGCGCGCCGCTGGCGGCCAGCCGCGACATGTACCTCGACGCCGATGGCGAGCCGCACCGCGCCGCCAGCGTCAACGGCGCGCTGGCCGCCGGCATTCCCGGCCTGCCGGCCGGTCTCGATCACCTCGCCCGCCGCTACGGCCGTCTGCCGCTGGCGCGTTCGCTGGAGCCAGCGATCCGCCTCGCCCGCCAGGGCTGGACCTTCAACCGCAAGAACGCCGCCATGCTCGGCTGGCGGCGCGAGGTGATGGCCACCAACGACGGCGCTGCCGCGCTGTTCCTGGTCGATGGCCAGCCGCCGGAAGTCGGCTCGCGGATGCGCAACCCGGATTACGCCGACACCCTGGAGCGCCTCGCCCGCGACGGCGCGGACGGTTTCTATCGCGGCGAGTTCGCCAGCCGCCTGGTCGAAGGCGTGCGCGCCGTCGGCGGCATCTGGACGCTGGACGACCTGGCGCAATACCGCATCATCGAGCGCGAGCCGCTGTCCATCGACTATCGCGGCCAGCGCATCGTCACCGCGCCGCCGCCGTCCTCCGGCGGCATCGCCCTGGCGACCATGTTCAACATCCTGTCCGGCTACGACCTCGCCGCGCTGACCCGCACAGAGCGCCTGCACCTGTATGCCGAGGCGATGCGCCGCGCCTACCGCGACCGCGCCATCCATCTCGGCGACCCGGATTTCGTCGACGTTCCGACGGCGCTGCTGACCAGTGCCGACTACGCCGCCGGACTGCGCGCCGGCATCCATCCGCGCCGTGCCACGCCCAGCGACCTGCTGCCCGGCATCGGCCAGGAGGTCGAGCGGCCCAGCACCACGCATTTCTCCATCATCGACGGCGACGGCAACCTGATCGCCGTCACCCAGACCGTCAACCTGCCCTACGGCAATGCCGTGGTGGTGCCCGGCACCGGTTTCCTGCTCAACAACGAGATGGACGATTTCTCGGTCAAGGCCGGCGTGCCCAACGCCTTCGGCCTGGTCGGCCAGTCGGCCAACGCCATCGAGCCGGGCAAGCGCCCGCTGTCGTCGATGGCACCGAGCTTCCTGCTCGGCCCCGAGCGCGTCGCCGTGATCGGCACACCGGGCGGCAGCCGCATCATCACCATGGTCCTGCTCGGCCTGATCGAACTGATCGACGGCAGCGACGCCGCCGCCACCGTCGCCCTGCCACGCGTGCATCACCAATACCTGCCGGACGCCATCTCGGCCGAGCCCGGCGCGCTCAGCGCGGAGGAAGTCGCCGCGCTGGAAGCCATGGGCCACGTCGTCTCCGCCGGCGAGCGCACCTGGGGCAACATGCAGGTCGTGCTCTGGGACCGCCTGCGCAACCGCGTCGAAGCGGCCAGCGATCCGCGCTGGGACGGCATCGGCAAGGGCGGCGTCGACAAGCAGGAAGGCGGCATCTATCGATGAGCCGCTGCTTGCAAGCGCCATCCGCCCGGAACGCGCCATGATCGGCACCACGCGCCCGCGCGGCTCGTTCGGCGCGATGCTCACCGGTGCCGCCCTGCTGCTGGCAACCATGCTGACCCTGTTCTGGAACGAAGGCCGCACGCTGAAGCGCAGCGGCCTGCTCGACCACGGCCGCGCGCAACTGGTGGTGGTCGGCCATCCGCAGATATCGCCCGGCAACGAAGGCAAACTGGTCTACCTGCACGGCGAGGTCGTCGGCGAAACCCTGCGCGACCCGGATTTCGGCATCGAAACGAATGCGCTGGCGCTGCGCCGGCGGGTCGAGATGCTGCAATGGAAGCAAGGCAGCCGCGAGCGCAAGGACGCCGATGGCAAGCGGCGCACCGAGTACGAATACAGCAAGGTCTGGAGCGACCGCCCCATCGACCACAGCCGCTTCCACTTCGCCGACGCGCACCAGAACCCGGCCGCCCTGCCCTTCGCCGACCAGCAATGGCAGACGCAATCGGCGCGGCTGGGCGCATTCACCCTCGACGCCCGCATCGTCGACGAATTGCGGCAATGGCGCAGCCTCGACGCCGACGCCGACCAACTGCCGCCCAACCTCGCCGCCAGCCTGCGCAGCGAAGCCGGCGTGCTGACCAGCGCCGCCTCGCTGGACGATGCCGACATCGGCGACGTGCGGATCCGTTTCGACCACGTCCCGCCCGGCCCGGTCAGCCTCGTCGCCCAGCAGCACAACGGCGTGTTGCGCCCCTACCGCGACAAGCGCGGCGAACTGCTGCTGGTCGAACGCGGCCAGGTCGGCGCGCAGGCGCTGTTCGACGCTGCCGGACAGGGCAACAGCACGCTCGGTTGGTCGCTGCGGCTGGGCGGTTTCTTCGCCTTCTGGGCCGGTTTCGGCCTGCTACTGTCGCCAATCCGCAACCTGCTGCAACGCATCCCGCTGCTCGGCGGCATCGGCCGCTTCGCCACTTCGCTGGTCTCCGGCCTCCTCGCCTTCGCCCTCGCCCTGCTGACGATGGCATCGGGTTGGCTGTTCCATCGCCCGTGGCTGATGGCGCTGTTCCTGCTCGCCGTCGCGACCTTCGTCTACTGGATGATCCACCAGCGCCGCCCGCCCGTCGCAACACCCGTCTCGCCGCCGCCCCCACCGCCGCCCCCGCCGCCTGGCCCCTGACCCGGAGATTCCGATGCTTGCCGCCTCCTCGATCTACATCGCCCTCGGCGCGCTGCTGCTGATCACGCTCACCCTGCGCGTGATCCTGCGCCGCAAAAGCAAACTGGTCGGCATCGGCGACGGCGGCGACGCCGAACTCGCCCGCCGCATCCGCGCCCACGCCAACGCCGTGGAAACGCTGCCGATCGGCCTCCTGCTGCTCGCCGCGCTGGAACTCAATGGCAGCCCCACCGCCCTGATCCACGGCCTCGGCATCGCCCTCCTGCTCGGCCGCGCACTGCACGCCTGGGGCCTGTCCGGCTCCGCCGGCCAGTCCTTCGGCCGCCTCTACGGCATGCTGCTGACCCTGACCGTACTGCTGGTCGCCCCGCTGCTGCTGCTTTGGCAAACCCTGGCCTGAGCGAACCAATGGCGACGGCACGAGGTTGAGGTGAGCCTGCAACCCCAACCTTTGGCAGCGCATGCCATGCTTGGGTACCTTTATCGCCCGCTTGCCGAATTGAAGGACGGAATGCTCGTGAGGCACGCGGGTATCTTCTACAGAAAGCGCATCCGGCTGAACGAAATCGAACGAGTGCTTGCTGTCATCAAGGATGCAATTACGCATGAAGACGTTATGGTTGGGTTCTTTGACCAGCGTGGAAATCAGTTGTGGCTGTGAGAATTTGACCGCGGCTTTTCGCAGGTAATGTATTCCCTGAAAGAGGCGCCACCCGCTTTTGAATCTGTAACTGATATGGTTCCACGACAGCCATTCGAGGGCGGGCAGAAGGTGCTGTGGCAACGGCAGCACGATAGGTTGGAGTGATTCTGCGAACTCCAGCACCTGGAAATCACATACCAGAAGCGCGATAGGTTGGGGTGGAGGGTGTCAGAAATTTTGTGTGAGAGGCATACCATGATGCTGCCAAGGAGCATGTATGCCACGCAAGAAGAAGACGCCGGTGGTCACGCCGGCCATTGATCTGCCGCAGGAATTTCTTGAGA
>JBAYTD010000074.1:0-14623 GCA_041675805.1 Lysobacteraceae bacterium | reverse complement strand
CGCTCGGTGCGGAACAGCGCCGCCGTGGTGGTCAGGTGGTCGTCGAAGAAATTCCATTTCATGCCCAGCTCGGCATTGATGGCGCGCTGCGGATCGGCGCTTTCGTTGTTCTGCCCGACCAGGCCGGGAAAGGCGTTGTCGCCGGTGCGCG
The DNA here is from genome assembly GCA_041675805.1 of Lysobacteraceae bacterium. Classification (GTDB taxonomy): domain Bacteria; phylum Pseudomonadota; class Gammaproteobacteria; order Xanthomonadales; family Xanthomonadaceae; genus JANNWF01. The sequence continues at coordinate 14,472 of JBAYTD010000074.1, read as the reverse complement.
AGATGTCCGGGTTGGACAGAAAGGAGCCCGGAGGCAGGGTGGCGATGCCGACCGATCCGTACACGCTGCCCGACTGGCTGGGTTTGTAGACCAGGCCAAGCTTGCCGCTGACCGTGGTTTCATCGCTGTTGTAGCCATCCGCCGTCCCGGTGCTGGCCCCGGCGATGGTCCTGCTGGCGATCTCGACCTCGTAGCGCTCCACGCGCAGGCCGCCGGTGAGCTGCCATTGTTCGTTGAAGCGCATCGTGTCGTAGACGTAGGCGGCCAGGGTGTCGATGTCGATGGCGCTGCGCTGGGTCGGCGCGAGGGTGACGCTGGCGCGCGCGAAGTCCGGGTCGAACACGGAGGGCGCGGCCGGATTGATGGTCGGAAAACGCAGTCCTTCCGAGTTCTCGGAAGAAAATTCCAGGCCCAGCGCCAGGCTGTGCTCGACTGCGCCGGCGCTGAAATCCAGGCTCAGGTCGGTGATGTTGGACAGGCTGTCGTTGTCGCGGTCGTAGGCCTGCGTCTGGGTGACCACGCTGGCGCTGGCCGGGGTGTAGCCGAACGGGATGGTGTACTGCGCGCTGCGCCGGGCCTGCGACCAGCGCAACTGGTTGCTCAGCACGGCGCCATTGCCGAAACGATGCTCGATGCGGGCCAGGGCGGAGGTGGAGCTCTGGTCGTCGAAATCCCCTTCCAGGCCGTAGAAGCGGTCACGCTGCGCCGCTGCCGCCTGCGCGTCGTAATTGACCGTGCCGGAAATCAGCGCACCGGGCACGCCCCAGTCCGGCCGGCCGCTCTGCTTGAGGTGCTGCAAGGCGAGGGTGAAGCGGGTATCGCCGTTCAGCCCCAGCGCCAGCGAGGGCGCGATGCCCAGCGTGTCGCGCGTGGCGTGCTGGCGGCCGGCGATGCCGCCATCCTGGGCCAGCAGGTTGACGCGCAGCGCGCTGTCGCTGCCCAGGGTCTGATTGATGTCGAAGGTGGCGCGCAGGCGGTTGTCGGAGTCGTAACTGTCCACGCCCAGGCTGGCCGTGCCGCGGATGAAATCGACGGACTGCGGCGTCTTGCTGACCTGGTTGACGTAGCCGCCCAGGCCGCCGCGGCCGTAGTCGGCCGCCGGCCCCTTGGCGATCTCGACCTGTTCGAGGTTGAACACGTCGCGGGTCAGGCTGCCGGAGTCGCGCACGCCATCGACGAAGATGCTGCCGCTGGTGTCGAAGCCGCGCAGGCTGAAGTTGCTGGTATCGCTGGAAAAGCCGTTCTCGCCGGCATTGAAGCTGATGCCCGGCGTATTGCGCAGCACGTCGGTCAGGTTCTGCGCGCCCTGCATGGCGAACACCTCGCTGGAGACGATGGACAGGGTCTGCGGGGTGTCCAGCAGCGGCGCGGTGAACTTGGGCGAGGCGGCTTCCTGGACGACCTCGCCGGTCACTTCGACCTTCTTCATGGTCTGCCGGTCGACCTTGTCGGTTTCGGCATCGGCCCAGGCCGGGGCGCTGGCGGCCAGCACGATGGCGGCGGCGAGCGGATGCAGGCAAGGACGGGAAGGGCGGTTCAGCATGGCAAGGATCCTCATGTTGCGGGCGCGCAGGCGCGGCCCGGTGTCCGGCGGCAAGAAAACGTGTTTTCCCCGGCAGCAGATGGTAATGAGTATCATTATGGTCCGCAATAAAAATGTGATCCGCTTATCGTTCCTCGCCGATCCGTTACCCTTTCCCTCTTGCCTTCAACGCCATCGCATTGTGGGGCGTTGCTTGCCGGAACCTGCGACCTGATTGCCACCCCGGAACCGGAGCCGTCCGCGTGATCCTGACCATCCCCGACCTGCTCGACGCCGCCGCCGTGGCCCGCTGCCGGCAGCAACTGGAAACGGCGCGTTGGGTCGACGGCCACAGCACCGCCGGGCATCAGGCGGTGCGCAACAAGGCCAATCAGCAACTGGCGCAGGATGATCCGCTCGGCCAGCAGATCGGCGAACTGATCCTGCGCGCGCTGGGCGCGCATCCGCTGTTCCTGTCCGCCGCCCTGCCATTGAAGGTGTTGCCGCCGCGCTTCAATCGCTATGTCGATGGCGGCAGCTACGGCAACCATGTGGACAACGCCGTGTTCAGCCTGCCCGGCACGCCGCATCGGATCCGCAGCGATCTGTCGGCCACGCTGTTCTTCAGCGACCCGGACGAGTACGAAGGCGGCGAACTGGTGATCGAGGACACCTTCGGCACGCAGCGGGTGAAGCTGCCGCGCGGGCAGATGCTGCTGTACCCGGGCTCCAGCCTGCACCGGGTCGAGCCGGTGACCCGCGGCGCGCGGCTGGCCGCGTTCTTCTGGACCCAGAGCCTGGTCCGCGAGGACAGCCAGCGCCGCCTGCTGTTCGAACTGGACCAGTCGATCCAGTCGCTGACCGCGCGCCAGCCGGACGCCGCCGAACTGCATGGTCTGCTAGGCGTCTATCACAACCTGGTTCGGCGCTGGGCGGATACCTGAGCGTGATGTCCGCCCCGTTGCCGCCGCTGGCGCAGATTCCGCCGCAGATCGCCGCCGTTGCCGATTACGCCGCCTTCGCCCGGGAACGGATGACCGCCGCCGCCTGGGCCTATTTCGAAGGCGGGGCCGGCGACGAACAGACGCTGGCCGACAACCGCGCCGCCTTCGCCCGCCTGCGCCTGCGCAACCGCGTGCTGGTCGATCTGAGCCAGGGCGATACCCGAATCGACCTGTTCGGTGACCGCTTCGACTACCCGATCCTGCTGGCACCGGTGGCGCATCAGCGCCTGGCGCATCCGGATGGCGAACAGGCCAGCCTGCTCGCCGCCTCGGCGATGCGTGCCGGCATGGTGGTCAGCACCGAGAGCGATACGCCGCTGGAAGACCTCGCCCGCGCCGCGCGCACGCCGCTGTGGTTCCAGCTTTATTTCCAGCCCGACCGCGCGGCGACGGCGGCGCTGCTGCGACGCGCCGAGGCCGCCGGTTGCCGCGCGCTGGTGCTGACCGTGGATGCGCCGGTCAACGGGCCGCGCAACCGCGAGCAGCGCGCCGGCCTGGCCCGGCCGCCGGGGCAACCGGGCGCTGCGCCGCCACTGCTGCTGCACCCCGGCGAAAGCCTGTTCGACAGCGCGTTGCTGAAGGCGGCACCGACCTGGGCCGACCTCGACTGGCTGCGCAGGCAGACCCGGCTGCCGCTGCTGCTCAAGGGCATCACCGCCGTCGAGGACGCGCTGCGCGCCGAGGCGGCGGGCGTCGATGGCATCATCGTCTCCAACCACGGCGGTCGCCTGCTCGACAGCCAGATCGCCAGCATCGATGCGCTGCCGGAGATCGCCGCCGCGCTGGGCGGGCGGCTGCCGATCCTGCTCGACGGCGGCATCCGCCGCGGCACCGACATCCTCAAGGCATTGGCGCTGGGCGCGTGCGCGGTGCTGGTCGGCCGGCCCTGCGTGCATGCACTGGCAAGCGCCGGTGCGCCCGGCGTGGCCCATGTGCTGCATCTGCTGCGCAGCGAACTGGAAACGGCGATGGCGCTGTGCGGCTGCCCGACCCTGGCGGCGATCGACCGCCGCATCCTGATCCGCCGCGATCAGTCGGCCGGATAACCCAGCCGCAGCGCCAGCGGTTGCAGCAGGGCGAAGGCCGGCGCGAGGGCGTCGCGGTAATGTCGCCAATGGCCGGGGGGGAACACAGCGGGCAGGCCGCCAAGGCCCTTGCGCGTCGGGATGACCCGCGCGGCATTGGGCAGGGCCGTCAGGTTCAGCGCGCTGCGCAGTTGTTCGGCGACCTGCTCGGGGGCGTCCTGCAAAGCTTCGCCGCGCACCAGCACCAGTTTGGCGTCGCCGTCCTCTTGACGTTGCGCCAGCGGTGCCAGCGCCTTCAGCAGCCACTGCGCGGCGGCCTCGGCACCGGGGTACTGCACCGGCCAGGCACTGCCGAAGGCGAGCCAGCCGAGCAGCAGGTCACGCGGGTCGTCGATCACCGCGACCAGGGTGGCACCGGGCAGGGCGGAGCCGATGCGGGCGTCCCAGTGCGGCAACCAGTCGATGGCGCGCTGCGGATCGGCACCGATCTGCTGCACCATGCGCTGGCGCTCAGCCGGGCTGGCGAAGGAGCCGTCCGGTCGCGGCGGGCCGAAGCCGTCCGGACGCGGCGAGGGACCGAAACGGTCATTGAGGAATTGCAGGCCGGGCACGCCGGTCAGCATCGCCAGCGCCTCGCGCGGCCGACCGCCGGGTGGCGACCACAACAGGATGGCTGGAAAATCGTGCTGCTCGGCGTCGAGCGGCGGCACGGCGAGGTCGGAGGGCTCCGTCAGGTCCAGACGCGGCGGCGCGAGCTGCCAGGCCAGGGCCCAGTCCTGCGCCGCCTGCGCGTGGCGGCCCTGCGCATCGTGGGCCAGCGCGCGCCAGGAGATCAGGCCGGCGCGCAGATCCTCGGCCTGGCCGGAATCCAGCAGGCGCTGGATGCGGCGCTCGCCGGCGACAGGATCGCGCCGCAGATCGGCACGCAGCAGGATCTGCTCGGCCGCCATCGCCTGCGGACGCTGTGACAGCACCTCGCGCGCCGCCGTCTCGGCCTCGTCGAAACGGCCTTCCCATTCATCGAAACCGGCCTGGAACAGCAGCGCGTCGACACTGCCCGGCTGCGCCGTCTGCCAGCGCTCCAGTACCGCGCGGGTCTGTGCGGAGTCGCCGCCACAAGCGATCAGGCGGCGTTGCCAGAGCAGCGGCTGCTCGGGAAAGCGTTGCAGCGCGGTTTCGATCAGCGCCACCGCTTCCGCCTCCATGCCGGCCTGGCCGAGCCGGGTCAGCATGCGGTCCAGCCCGGCCTGATCGTAGGGCAGCCGGGCGATCAGCCGGCGATAGGCTTCGCCGGCCTTGTCGCGCTGGCCCAGACGCATGGCGAGGTCGCCGGCCATGCCCAGGGCGATCAGGTTGTCCGGCTGCTCGGCCAGGATCTCCTCGATCACCTCGCCGCCCTCTTGCAGGCGGTCCTGCTTGCGCAGGCAGTCGAGCAGCGCCCAGCGCAGGCCGGCACCGCGCGGCTGGCCTTCCACCGCGCGGCGCAGCGCGCCTTCGGCGAAGGCGTGGTTGCCGGCGGCGTGGTAGGCCAGGCCGAGGGTGGCGAGGATCAGGCGGTCCTCCGGCAGCCGCTTCAGCGCCGCGCTGAGCAGGCGGATGGCAGCGTCGTGATCGCCGCGAGCCAGCGCCAGCATGCCTTCGGCGGCCAGCGTGTGCGGGTGTTCGGGGGCGACGCGCTGGGCCAGCTTGAGCTGCCGCTCGGCCTCGTCGACGCGGTTCTGCCCGAGCGCGTGGTGGATGCCCATCAGGTAGGCACCCAGGGTGTTCGGATCGACCGCCACCGCCTCGCCCAGCGCCGCGTCCACGGCCTCGGCGTCGCCGCGCGACAGGGCCAGGCCGGCGCGTGCCAGATGCAGGTCGGCGCGATGCGGGGCCAGCGCGATGGCGCGTTCGATGCAGGCCAGCGATTCGGCCGTCTCGCCGGACTCGCGCAGCGCCAGCGACAGCGCCTTCAGCGCGTCGACGCTGTCCGGTTCGGCTGCCAGCGCCTGGCGGGCAAGGGTGAGGGCGGTGGCGATGTCGCGCCCGGTCAGCGCGGCGTAGACGGATTCGAGCATGGCGGTTCCTGGTCGGCTTGGCGGCGCGGAGAACCGCGCATTCTACCCCTCCGCGTCGGCGGCCGAGGCGAAGGCGCGGGCGATGAAGTCCTCGGCGTAGCTGCGGCCGGCGAGGTCGCGCAGGAAGCCGCAGTGGCCGCCATGGTCGACGATTTCCAGCCGCGCGCTGGGCGGCAGGCGCAGGCGGCGGAAGTCGTCGACCGGGATGATCGGATCGTCGGCGGCGGTGAGGATGCTGGCCGGCACGCGCAGCGCGGCGAGACGGGCGTCGGCGATGGAGTAGCCGTCGAGATAGCGCTCCAGGGTGCCGAAGTCGGTATGCCGGCGCACCATGTCGTCGGTGAGCTGGCGGATGCTGTGCCGGCGCTGCCAGTCCTCGTTGCCGTAATGCTGCGGAAACAGGCTGGCCTTGCGCAGCAGCGAGCCACGCCACTTGCGCATGAAGTACGCCTGATAGAACCACGGCGCGCGCTCGATGGCGGCCAGGCCGGCGGCCGGGCTGATCACCGGGCAGACCGCCGCCACGTGGCGCAACGCAACTCCCGCCGCCGGCGCACGCAGCGCCACGCGCAGGGCGAAGTTGCCGCCCAGCGAGTAGCCGCCGATGCACAGGCCGTGATCCGGGAAACGCCGCGCCAGCGCCGCCACCGCGCCGACCACCTCGTCGAGCCGATTGGAATGGAACAGGCCGTCGTTCAGATGATGGGTGTCGCCGTGGTCGCGCAGGTTCAGGCGGAACACGTCGAAGCCCTCGTCGAGCAGGCGCGCGCCGGTGTGCAGCAGATAGCTGGACTGCGCGCTGCCCTCCCAGCCATGCAGCAGCACCGCCAGCGCGCGTGGCCGAACGGTGGCCGGCTGGCGGCTGAGGAAGCCCTGCAGGCGCACGCCCTCGCCGCAGTCGAGCAGCATTTCCTCGGCGCTGTCGGCCAGTCGCGCGGCGCGGCGCACGGCGATGCCGCGGCGCAGCCGGCTGGAGGCGAGCACCGATTGCAGGTGCGGGTTACGCAACAGACGCGGCGCGAGATAGCCGTCGCGGCTCATCGCTGCGCCATCACCTGGTCGATGCGCTCGCGGCAGTCATCGGCCAGTTGCCGGCGGCCGACACCGTCGTCAACGGGGATCGGCATCAGGAAGTGGACTTCCGCCACGCGCGGCGGATCGCCGAGCAGGCGCAGCAGGTTCTGCATGAAGTTCTCGCCCGGCGCGAAAGCCACCTGGCGCTGCGCCGAGCCGCCTTCGCCAAAGCGCAGCGCCACCGGCTGCACCGGCGCGGGTGCCGCCACCGCCGGCTGGAAAATGCGCGCATGGAAGGTTCCCAGCGTCTCGCCATCGAGGGTGCGGCCCTCCGGGAACACGCCCACCGCCTCGCCCTCGCGCAGCCGCTCGACCATCTGGTGCATCACCCCGTTCAGCGATTCGTTGTTGCCGCGATGGTGGTAGATGGTGCCGGCGCGGCTGGCCAGCCAGCCGATCAGCGGCCAGCGGCTGATCTCGCTCTTGGCGACGAAGCCGACCACCTTCTGGCTGTGCATCAGCTCGATGTCGATCCAGCTCACGTGGTTGGCGACGAACAACCCGGCACCGGCGAGCGGCTGGCCGAAGCGGCGCACGCGAAAACCGAAAATGCGCATCAGGATGCCCGACCAGGCGCGGATCGCCAGATGGTCCACGCGCTCGCCGCCGATCCGCCACAGCGCCGTCAGCGGATTGATCAGCAGCAGGGTGATCGGCAGGCCGAGCACGATGTGCAGCGCCAACAGCGGCGTGCGGACCAGATAGCGCAACGGTCGCGCAACATCGCGGGGCACCGGGGTCACGGCGGAATCCATGCGCAGAACATGTCCGAACTGGTTAGAGCAAAGAACCCAGCGACGAGCCGTCGCGCCGCCAGTTTAACGAAATGCGAACGCCCGGCTAACGTCATGCTAAGTATCCCTGCCCGACCATCGCCGTCCCGCATCGTGGCGGCCAGCCCGGCGACGCGGCAGACTTTTCCCGGGGGGGAACGCCATGAACGCCGACGCCATGAATGCCATCGATGCCATCCAGCCACCGCGCCCGATTGCCGCTCCGCGTCCGGCGGCGCAGGCCACGGCGTTTCCCGGTCTCGGCGAGCTCATCCGGCTGACCGAGGAAGCACTCGGCCAGCGCGACTGCACCGCCATCGTCGCCACCTTGCGCGCCCGCCTGCCGGCACTGATCGCGCGCCATCGCGGTGCCCTGGGCGGGGAGTTCCTGCGTGCCGATCCGCAGCGCCGCCGCCGCGTGGAACTGCATCACTGCCCGGTCCTCGGCTACCAGATACTGGCAATGATCTGGGGCCCCGGTCAGGGCACGCCGATCCACGACCACCACGAGCTGTGGGGCGTGGAGTCGACCTGGCACGGCGAGCTGCTGGTGGCCGACTTCCAGCCGACCACGGTGGCCGGCGAACTGGTCCGGCTGGAGCCGCGCGACGCCGTCTGCATGCGCACCGGCGAGGCGCTGGGGCTGACGCCGGAGCAGGGCCTGCACCTGTGCCGCAATCCGTCGCAGCGCGAGGTCGCCGTCACCGTGCACATCTACGCCCGCGCGCTGGACCGCTTCAATCTCTATGTCGATGCCGGCGATGGCTGGTACCGGCGCCGCGAGTACTGCCCGGAAACGGAGTACTGAGCGCGACGCCTTGCCGTCCGCCGAGCCAGCGGCGATGCTGGCGACCCCCCGCCATCGGCCGCTCTCGGCCAGGAGTCCGGATGCACCCCTCCGCCGCCGCCCGGATCACGGCATGAGCGCGATGATCCACGACATCGGCGTGGTCGGTGCCGGTTTCTCCGGCCTGGCCTTCTGCACCGCCCTGCTGGCGCGCGCGCCGGCGCTGCGGGTGATCCAGTTCGGTGATGCGGCGCAGTTCGGCGTCGGCTACGCCTATGGCCCTGCCGCGGGCGACTTCCTGCTCAACTCCCGCGCCGACCAGATGGGTGTCGACGCGGCGGCCGATTTCGCCGATTGGCTGGGCCTTGCCGGCGAGGCGCGCCACGGCTTCCAGCCGCGCGCCGTGTTTGGCCGCTATCTGCGACACCGACATGAGGATCTGGTGCAGACGCAGCGCCAGCGTCTGCACTGCCAGCCCGGCCTGCTGGCCCGTGCCCAGCGCTGCCCCGATGGCTGGCAGGTATTCGATCAGGATGGCCGCGAGCAGGCCTGCCGGCGGCTGGTGCTGGCCTGCGGCGCGCTGCCGGCAAGGCCTCTGCCGCAGCTCGTCGCCGCCGGATTGCACGCCGATCCGCGCTGCATCGCCGAGCCGCTGCGCGCCGGCGCGCTGGCCGACATCGCGCCGGACAGCCGCGTGCTGATCCTCGGCAGCGGACCGACCATGATCGACACTGCGCTGGCCCTGCTCGACGGCGGCCACCGCGGCGACATCCTCGCCCTGTCCCGGCACGGCCTGATTCCGCGCCCGCATGCGCCCGGCACCCCGGTACCGGCACAGCCGCCGCCGGCATTCAACGGGATCAGCGCCCGCGCCGGCCTCGCCGCCCTGCGCCAGCGGATCGCCGAAAGTTCCGACTGGCGACCGCATCTGGACGGCCTGCGGGCGCATCTGCCGGATCTTTGGCGACGCGCCGACGCCAGCGAGCGCCGGCGTTTCCTGCGCCATGTCGCGCCGTGGTGGTCGGTGCATCGTCATCGTCTGCCGCCGGCGCAATGGCAGCGGCTGGCACCGGCCATCGAGCGCGGCCAACTGCGCATCCTGGCCGGCCGATTGCTGGCCGTGCGCGACCGGTCGCCCGACCTGCGCGTGATTTTGCGCACACGCGGCGGGCGCAACGAGGAAATCGACATCGCCGCCCTGGTGCAGACCATCGGCTTCGGCCAGCATCTGGGCGACAACCCGTTGCTGGCCAGCCTGGTCGACGCCGGCCATCTGCGCGCCGATCCGTTCGCGCTGGGGGCCGACAGCGATGCCGACGGGCACGCGCTGGATCGCGACGGCCGCCGCGTCGACGACCTGTTCCTGCTCGGCGCGCTGACCCGCGGCGAGGGCTGGGACATCACCGCCGTGCCGGAACTGCGCCAGGCGGCGATCCGGCTGGCCGAACGGCTGGCCGGCACGGCCTGAGCGTCGGCGTCACCGATCCACCGGGCGGGGACGGTATCCTGTGCCGTTTTCAGGGAGCTCCTCCGCATGGACAGCCTGCTCGCCGCCCTGCTGCTCGGCCTGATCGAGGGCGTCACCGAATTCCTGCCGATCTCCAGCACCGGCCATCTGCTGATCGCCCAGCACTGGCTCGGCGCGCGCTCGGACCTGTTCAACATCGCCATCCAGTCCGGTGCCATCCTCGCCGTGGTGCTGGTCTACCGGCAAAGGCTGTGGGGCCTGCTGACCGGCTTCCTCAGCGACCCGGAACAGCGCGACTACGCGCTGAAACTGGGCCTCGCCTTCGGCATCACCGGCGTGCTCGGCCTCGCCGTCAGCAAGGCCGGCATCCGCCTGCCGGAAACGGTGACGCCGATCGCCTGGGCGCTGGTGATCGGCGGCATCTGGATCCTGCTCGCCGAACGCCTGGCGGAACGCCGCCCGCCCTCGGCGCGGATCACCTGGACGGTGGCGATCCTGGTCGGCATCGCCCAGGTCGTGGCCGGGGTGTTTCCCGGCACCTCGCGCTCGGCGGCGGCGATCTTCGTCGCCATGCTGGCCGGCACCTCGAATCGTCCGGCGGCGACCGAGTTCGCCTTCCTGGTCGGCATCCCGACCATGTTTGCCGCCACCGGCTATGCCCTGGTCCGCGACGGCGGTGCCGGCGGCGAGGCCTGGGGCGAACTGGCGGTGGCCTTCGTGGCCGCCGCCATCGCCGGTTTCGCCTCGGTGCGCTGGCTGCTCGGCTACATCAAGGCGCACCGTTACACCGGCTTCGCCGTCTATCGCATCGCCCTCGGTGCGGCGCTGCTGCTCGGCCTGCCGGCGGGGTCCTGAAGCGACTCAGCGCAGCGCCGGGTTGAGGCTGTAGACGCCGAACAGGGTCGCCTCGGCCAGCACGTGTACCTGCGCCGCGCGCAGGGCATCGGCCAGGGTGAACGGCTCGCTCAGGTCGAGCTGGTCGGTGTCGAGGGCGTACAGGCGGAAGAAATAACGGTGCGCGATGCTGTCGTTGAACGGCGGGCAGGGGCCGTCATAGCCGAGATATTCGCCCTTCATGTCGGCATCGCCGGCAAACCAGCCGGTGTAGTCGTTGCGGCCCTGGCGGCTGCCGGCCGGCCCGGCGGGCTGCTGCTTGCCGCCTGCGGTGACACCGTCGGAGCAGGCACCGGCGGCGATCTCTCGACAGTCGGCCGGGATGTCGGCCAGCACCCAGTGGCAGAACTCGGCGCGCGGCAAATCGGCAGGCACGGTGCGGTCGGGCTGGTTGACGTCGGCCGCCGAGCTCGGCGCGTCGGGGTCGATGCAGACCAGGAGGAAGGACTGCGTGCCGGCCGGTGCCTCGTCCCAGGCCAGATGCGGATTGCGGTTGGCGGACAGCACGCAGGGCTCGCCGGCATCGCCGCTGCGGCCGAAGGCGAACTCGGCCGGGATGGCGGCACCGTTCGCGAAGCTGTGGCTGGTCAAACGCATGGGAACACTCCTGTCGGCAAAAGATCGCCCGAAGTAGACCATGCCGACCACGCTTCGCAAAGCGCCAGCGGGCCGCGCGCCTTCGGTCGAGCCTTCAATCGAGCGGATTGCGGGCGAGGAAATCCGTCACGGCGGGGATCAGGGCGTCGTGCCGATCCTCCAGCACGTAATGGCCGGCGTCGTCCCAGGCGTGGACCTCGGCGGCAGGCAGGGCGGCGCGGAAACCGTCGAGGAAATGGCGGTCGAAGACGAAATCCCTCAGCCCCCAGCCAAGCAATGCCGGACGGTCGGCGAACGCGGGCAGCGCCTTGCCGGCGGCCTCGACCAGTGCCCAGGCGCGATCCGCCGGCGACAGCGGGATGTCCTGCACGAAGCGCAGGGTGGCGATGCGGTTGGCCCAGGAATCGTACGGCGCAACATAGGCGCGGCGCACATCGGCCGGCATCCGCCGCTCGACGCCGAAGCGCGCCGCACCGCCGGCAAAGGCGTTGAAGCCACGGATCAGGCCGGCACCCAGACGCGAATCGCGGCCCAGGGTGAGCTGCCAGGGCATCGCCTTGGCCGCCGGCAGCGGAAACGCGGCGGTATTGGTGATGACCAGGCGCGACACCGCCTGCGCGTGCGACAGCGCCCAGCCGAAGCCGATCATGCCGCCCCAGTCGTGCACCGCCAGCGTCAGCCGCGAATGGACGCCGAGATGGTCGAGCAGGGCGGCGAGATCATCGACCCGCGATTGCAGGGTGTAGTCGTAACCGCCATCGTCGGGCTTGTCGGACAGGCCCATGCCGACATGATCGGGGACGATGCAGCGATAACGCCCGCGCAGCGCCAGCACGAGGCGGCGCCAGTAATACGACCACGACGGGTTGCCGTGCAGCATGACGACGACTTCACCGTCACGCGGGCCCTCGTCCAGACAGTGCATCCGGATGCCCGGACGCACTTCGAAGTGCCGGCCGTTGAACGGATAGTCCGGAAGGCTCACGCCGGTTTGCTCCACGCCGCCGCCACGGGATCGGCTTACCAGACCACTTCCGCCATCTGGCAGTTGAGGCCGGAGCCGATGCCCATCAGGGCGATCCGCTTGCCCTTCTGCAGGCGGCCCAACTCGTTGAGCTTGGACAGCGCCACCGGCACCGAGGCCGGGCCGATGTTGCCGTGCTCGGGGAACACGGTGAGCACCTTCTTCGGGTCGATGCCGAGCATTTCCACCACGGCGGCGGTGTGCACCTTGCTGATCTGGTGGATGACGAACTCGTCCAGCTCGCTGGCCACCCAGCCCATCGCCGCCCGGGCGGCCTGGAAGGTCTTGGCACACAGCTTCAGACCCTCGACCAGCAGGGTGCGGGTGTCGGTGACCATGCGGTCCATGTTGCCGCGGCACAGATGGCTGAACTCGGTCGCCGCGCGGGTCACGCTGCCGAGGAAGCGATGGCCGTTGGGCAGCAGCTCGGCGCGACCCAGCACCATCGCGGCGGCACCGGAGCCCAGCGTCAGCGAGGCGAATTCGTTGCGGAACTGGTCGGGATCGACGTCCGGCGCGCTGAGCCGCTCGATGGTGCGCTCGGTGATCTCGTTGCTGGCCTCGCCGTCGACCACCAGGGCGTAGTCGATGTCGCCGCGCTCGATCATCCGCGCCGCGATGTCCATGCCGTTGAGGAAGGCCAGGCAGGCGTTGCCGACATCGAAGTTCTGGCAGGTGTCGGCCAGCCCGAGGTTGCCGTGAATGATGCTGGCGGTGGACGGCTCAAGGTAATCGCGGCACACCGAGGTGTTGATCAGGATGCCGATGTTCTCGCGCTGCACGCCGGACTGCGCCAGCGCCTTCTGCGCGGCCATGGTGGCGGCGTCGGAAGGCTGCACCGGGCCGTCCCAGATGCGCCGCTCGCGGATGCCGGCGACGTCTTCGAGCAGGTTGTCGCGGATGCCGAGGCGGTCCAGCGTCGGCTGCAGGCGCGACATGATTTCCGCCGAGGAGAGGCGGATCGGGGCATCGATGTGGGCGACCGAGGCGATGGCGACGTGCTGGAAATTCATTCGTGGCGTCCGTGAAAGGGAGACATAACCGGCCAACGGTACCTTCTGGCCGCTGCCTGGGCAAGCACGCGCCGCGCAGGACGTGAACGGGTCGTCGGTGACGGCGCTGGCGGCACGGAAACAAAAACGGCCCGGCGAACGACTCGACCGGGCCGTGTGACGCGTGCGACAGCCCGGACAGGGCTGCGTCGATCAGTGCTTGAGGTTCTTGCGCAGGCGCTCCAGCGCCTGCAACTGCGCGGTGACTTCGGCCAGCTTCTGCTGCGCCTCGGCCACGTCCATCGCCTCGCCGCGACCGGCCAGCACGCGCTCGGCCTCTTCCTTGGCGGCGCGGACCTTGGCCTCGTCGATGTCGTCGGCGCGGATCGCGGTGTCGGCGAGGATGGTCACCACCTGCGGCTGCACTTCGAGGATGCCGCCGCCGATGGCGAAGTCCAGCTTCTCGCCATTGGCCTGGGTGACCACCACCTTGCCCGGCTTCAGGCGGGTGATCAGCGGCGCATGACGCGGCGCGATGCCCAACTCGCCGATCTCGCCCGTGGCCACGACCAGCGCCGCCTCGCCATGGAAGATTTCAGCCTCAGCGCTGACGATGTCGCAACGGATGGTGCTCATGCTGCCTCGCTTTGCGAGGCGGGAATCGGGAATGGGGAATCGGGAATGGAGTGCGCGCTGCGCCAGCTCCAACCTCGATGCCTCAAATCACGATCACCCGCCTTGACGATTACCTATTCCCGGTTCCCGAGAAGATCGCCATCAGGCGATCTTCTTCGCCTTTTCCACCGCCTCTTCGATGCTGCCGACCATGTAGAAGGCCTGCTCGGGCAGGTGGTCGTATTCGCCGTCGACGATGCCCTTGAAGCCGCGGATGGTGTCCTTCAGCGGAACGTACTTGCCCGGCGAGCCGGTGAACACTTCGGCGACATGGAACGGCTGGCTGAAGAAGCGCTCGATCTTGCGCGCGCGGGAGACGGCCTGCTTGTCCTCCTCGCTCAATTCGTCCATGCCGAGGATGGCGATGATGTCCTTGAGTTCCTTGTATTTCTGCAAGGTGGCCTGGACGCGGCGGGCGGTCTCGTAGTGTTCGTTGCCGATCACGTTGGGGTCGAGCTGGCGGCTGGTCGAGTCCAGCGGGTCGACCGCCGGGTAGATGCCCAGCGCGGCGATGTTGCGGCTCAGCACGACGGTGGCGTCGAGGTGGGCGAAGGTGGTCGCCGGGGACGGGTCGGTGAGG